>CAXSCF010000057.1:2529-13982 GCA_964235815.1 uncultured Sphingomicrobium sp. | reverse complement strand
CGTCGCGGCGGGGTCGCCGGGGCGCGCGATGCAGGCCGCCACGCTCGATCTTGCCCAGCTCGAGGCCGAGGCGCGCACGATGATGCGCGAGGGTGATCCCGACAATAGCCGCCGCTCGAAGCTCGCCTCGGCATTGTCGGGCAAGCCGCAGGCCGAGCGCTATGCCGCCTTCCTCGACCTGCTTGCCGCGCTGGTCGCACGCGAAGCGCGCGTGGCGGACGAACCTCGCCGGTCGCGCGCGCTCGACGCGTATGCCCGCGTTCGCGACACCGTGACGATCGCCCCGCGGCTCTCGCTCGATCCCGCCGCGACTTTGTTCGAGCTTGGCGGGATCCTCGCCAGCGTCGCGGGACCGCCTGCTTCCTTGAAGCGCTAAGGCGAGCGGGCTAGGGCGAGCACATGGCCGAACCCTATTATATCACGACTGCAATTTCCTACCCCAATGGCGAGCCGCACATCGGCCATGCCTATGAAGCAATCGCCGCCGATGTCATGGCCCGCTTTCGCCGCGCCGAGGGCCGCGATGTCCGATTTCAGACCGGGACCGACGAGCATGGCCTCAAAATGGCGCAGGCAGCGCGCGCGCGCGGGGTCGAGCCGATCGAGCTTGCTGCGGAAATGTCAGCCAAGTTCAAGGCGATGTGCGACACGCTGAACATTTCATACGATCGCTTCATTCGCACCACCGATCCCGACCACCACCGCGCCGCCCAGACCATCTGGCAAGCCATGGCGGACAAGGGCGACTTGTATCTGGGGCGCTACGAGGGGTGGTATTCGGTTCGCGACGAAGCCTTTTACGACGCCGATGAGGTGACCACGGGGGAGGGCAATGAAAAGCTGTCGCCGCAGGGCACCCCGGTCGAGTGGACGGTGGAGGAAAGCTGGTTTTTTCGCTTGTCCGCCTATCAGCAGCCGCTGCTCGACCATATCGCGGCCAATCCCGACTTCATTCAGCCTGCCAGCCGCCGCAACGAGGTTCTGCGCTTCGTCGAGGGTGGGCTTCATGATTTGAGCGTGTCGCGCACCAGCTTCGATTGGGGGATCAAGGTCCCGGGCAGCCCCGATCACGTCATGTACGTCTGGCTCGACGCCTTGACCAATTATCTCACTGGGGTTGATTATCCCGACCGGGGCGCGCTGTTCGACCGGTATTGGCCCGCCGATTGCCATCTTATCGGCAAGGACGTGGTGCGATTTCACGCGGTCTATTGGCCGGCCTTCCTGCTCAGCGCCGGGATGGCGCTGCCCAAGTTGATTTACGGGCATGGCCATTTGCTCGCGCGCGGCGAGAAGATGTCGAAGAGCCTTGGCAACGTCGTCGATCCTTTGGCCATGGCCGCCAGCTACGGTGTCGATGCGCTGCGCTACTTTCTGATGCGCGAAGTCAGCTTTGGACAGGACGGAAGCGTCAGCGAGGAAGCCCTCGTCGCGCGCGTCAATGCCGAGCTCGCCAATAGTTTCGGCAATCTGGCGCAACGCAGTTTGTCGATGGTCTTCAAGAACCTGGATGGGATCGTTCCAGCCGCTGGTGAAGAGCTTGAGGATCTCGCCCTTCAGGCCGCGGTCGACCAGGCCTGCCTCGGCCTCGCTACCGAATTCGATCGCTTCGCTTTCGCGGCGGGGATCGAGGCGTGGATGGCGGCGGTGTTCGCCTGCAATGCTTATGTCGACACGATGGCGCCGTGGGCACTGAAGAAATCGGACCCACAGCGCATGAAGGCGGTGCTCGGCACGATCGTCGTTGCGGTCCGCCGATTGGCGCAGGCGATCGCGCCGGTCGTGCCCGCCTCGTCGGCGCGGCTGATGGCCTTGATCGACGGCGCGGCCGGCGGGCGCCCGATCGCGCAACCGATCCCAGCTTTCCCGCGGCTCGACCTCGCGGGGACTAGCGAATGAGCGTGATCGATAGCCACTGTCATCTCATCTACGACGGGCTCGCCGAGCGTCAGGACGAGGTGCTTGCCGCCGCCCGGACACGCGGGGTAACGGGCTTTCTCAACATCTCGACGCGGCAGAATGAATGGGATGCGGTGGTTGCGGTGGCGGAGCGCGAACCCGACGTGTGGGCCAGCGTCGGGGTCCACCCGCACGAGGCCGATGCCCATCCCGACCTTGGCGCGGCGGCGCTGATCGAGGCTTCGCGCCACTCCCGCGTGGTCGCGATCGGCGAATGCGGGCTGGACTATCATTATGACAAGAGTGATCGCGCGGCGCAACGCGAGCGTTTCGGAGCGCATATCGAAGCGAGCCGCGCGACCGGGCTGCCGCTGATCATCCACACCCGCGATGCCGAGGATGACACCGCCGAACTTCTTGGGCGCGCGGTCGGGGAGGGGGGCGTTTCGGGAGTCCTGCATTGCTTTACGGGAAGCCAGAAGCTGGCCGACGTCGCGCTCGAGCTTGGCTTTTACATCTCGCTGTCGGGCATCGTCACCTTTAAGAATGCGACCGAGCTCCAGGCCACCGCGACGACCATCCCGGTCGATCGCTTGCTGGTCGAAACCGACGCGCCATTCCTTGCTCCGGTGCCGCACCGCGGGCGCCCGTGCGAGCCGGCCTTCGTCGTCGACACGGCGAGGTTCGTTGCTGGATTGCGCGGAGTCGATTATGACGATCTTGCCGCAACGACCACGCGCAACTTCTTTACCTTGTTCGCAAAAACCTGTCCCGAGCGGAGCCGAGGGACGGCCGCGTGAAAATTCGCATCCTCGGCTGCGGGACCTCGTCCGGAGTGCCGCGGATCGGGAACGACTGGGGCGCCTGCGACCCCGGCGAGCCGCGCAATCGCCGCTTGCGCTCGTCGATCCTGGTCGACAGCGCGGGGGCGAGTCTGCTCGTCGATTGCGGCCCCGATTTTCTTGCCCAGATGAACCGCGCGGGTCGTGACCGGGTCGATCATGTCCTCATCACCCATGAGCATGCCGACCATTGCCACGGGCTCGACGATTTGCGCCAGGTCGCGCATGCCATCGGCGGGCCCGTCACCCTTCACGCCCGGGCCCGGGTCATTGCGTCGCTGTCGCTGCGGTTCGATTATGCCTTTTCCGGCACTCCGGCCTATCCGGCGGTGCTTCGCGGCGCCGCGATCGACGCGGGCCTGATGCTTGGCGAAGCACGAATGGCGTTGGTCGATCAGCCGCATGGCGGGATCACGTCGCTTGGCCTGCGCTTCGACGAGAAAGGCAAGAGCTTCGCTTATGCGATTGATTATCATGAATTGACCCCCGCGATGGCCGCGCTGTACCAGGGCGTGGACGTGTGGATCAGCGATTGCCTGCGCCGCCGCCCGCATCCGACGCACGCTCATCTCGATGCCGTGCTGGGCTGGGCGCGCGAGCTTGGCGTGGGCCAATTGTGGTTGACCCACCTCGACAACAGCATGGATTATGCCACGCTCGCGCGCGACCTGCCCGACTGGGCCGCACCCGCGCACGACGGGCAGGAGATGACCTTGTGACCAATGATGTCATGCTCGGCAGCCTTTATTTGCTGATGGCGATGATGTTGATCCTCGGCGCGCTGATCAATCGGCGCGAGCCGTTCGCCAAAATGGTCGTCATGGCGCTGGCGTGGGTGGCGATCTTTGGCGGCGGCTTTGTCCTGTTCACCTTTCGCGACGACCTCGGCCTGGTTGCTCGCCGGCTCAGGACCGAGGCCACGGGGGAGCCAATCGTCGCCGGACGCGAAGTCCGCATCCCGATGGCGATCGACGGGCATTTCTGGGTCGATGGCAAGATCAACGGGACGACCGTCAAGTTTCTCGTCGACAGCGGCGCGACGGTGACGACGATCGACCGCGCCAGCGCGCTCGCCGCAGGAGCCGAAGTGAGCGACGCGCGCGACCAGATCGTGCGCACCGGCAACGGCTTTATCAAGGTGGCGCGCGGGCGTGCCCAACACTTGCAAATCGCGGCGATTCAACGCTCCGATGTCGGCCTCCACGTGGTCGATGGTGACGACATGAACGTGCTCGGGATGAATTTCCTGTCGACCTTGACGCGGTGGAGCGTGGAGGGGCGCTGGTTGATCCTCCAAGCGTGAACGCCGTTAGGTGACCTTCACTTTAACATAATACATATTATCATACTGACGTTTGAGAGAGAAAGAGACATACGCATTGACCCCCCTCGTTACTTCGCAGCCTCCGCAAGATGCCGCCAATGGCGCGGCGCTGGCGCGGCTCGTCGCGATCATGGCCCGGCTGCGCGATCCGGTTGGCGGTTGCGAATGGGACAGCGTCCAGACCTTTGCTACGATCGCGCCGTTCACGATCGAGGAAGCCTATGAAGTTGCCGACGCGATCGAGCGCGGCGACATGGCGGCGCTGAGCGACGAGCTCGGCGATCTCGCGCTTCAGGTCGTTTTCCATGCACGGATCGCCGAGGAAGGGGGAATGTTCGCGCTCGACGATGTGCTGACGAGCATTTCCGACAAGCTCGAGCGCCGGCACCCGCACATTTTTGGCGACGCTTGCTCTGGCGGCCATCATCTGTGGGAGGCAATCAAGGCCGAAGAACGCAAGGACAATCCGGATTCCAGCGCGCTGGCCGGAGTGGCGCTTGCGCTTCCCGCGCTCGAGCGCGCCGCCAAGCTGCAGAAGCGCGCCGCGCGGACCGGGTTCGACTGGCCCGACATCGCGGGTCCGCTGGCCAAGATTCATGAGGAACTGGCCGAGATCGATGACGCGCCGCCGGAGCAGGTCGAGGAGGAAGTCGGCGACCTGTTGTTCGCCGTGGTCAACTTCGCACGCCATCTCAAGGTCGATCCCGAACAGGCACTCCGGAAAGCCAATCGCAAGTTCGAACACCGCTTTCGCACGATCGAAGTGGCGCCGGGTTTCGGGGCGATGTCACTCGACGAAATGGAAGCGTTGTGGATGAAAGCGAAATCCGACGTCTAAAGGCGCTGAAATCGTTCCCAATTTTCCGCGCTGAGCCTAACCGCGAGGTGAATCGACCGGCCGTCGTGACGCTGGTCGAGCACTTCGCCACGGGCGTGGAGCCAGGCGATCCGGCTCCCCTCCCCGCTGCCAAGCTTGATCTGGTGCGTCTCGCCCCCCGCCTGAAGCTGCCGGGCGACGTGCTCGCGAAGGGCTTCGATCCCCTCGCCGGTCAGCGCGGACACGGCGACGACGTCCTCGCGGCGCTGCGCCTCGCCGATCATCTCGTCACGCTCGGAACCTTCCATGCGGTCGATCTTGTTCCATACTTCGAGCCGTGGCGGACTTTCGGGCTCGTCCAGCCCGAGGCTCGTGAGGACGCTTGCCACGTCACCGGCCTGCGCCTCGCTGTCGGGATGCGAGCGGTCGCGGACGTGAAGGATGAGGTCGGCCGAGGCGACCTCCTCCAGCGTCGCGCGAAACGCGGCGACCAATTCGGTCGGCAGGTCGGACACGAATCCCACCGTGTCGGACAGGATCGCTTTGTCGAAGCCGGGCAATTTCATTTGCCGCATGGTCGGGTCGAGCGTCGCGAACAGCAGATCCTCGGCCATCACCGACGCCTGCGTCAGACGGTTGAACAAGGTCGATTTGCCGGCATTGGTGTAACCGACCAGCGCGACCACCGGCCACGGCGCCTTCGATCGGCGCGCGCGGTGAAGCCCGCGAGTGCGCTTGACCTGGTCGAGTTCCTTGCGAATGCGCGCCATGCGGTCACGGATCAAACGCCGGTCAGCCTCGATCTGGGTTTCGCCGGGGCCGCCCAGGAAGCCAAACCCGCCGCGCTGGCGCTCGAGGTGGGTCCAGCTGCGCACGAGCCGCCCGGCCTGATAATCGAGGTGGGCCAGTTCGACCTGCATTCGCCCCTCGGCGGTGGCCGCACGCTCACCGAAGATTTCAAGGATCAGCCCGGTTCGGTCGATCACCTTGCACTTGGTCAATTGCTCGAGATTCTTCTGCTGGACCGGGGTCAGGATGGTGTCGACGATCAGCAGATGAAGGTCGTCCGTACGCGCCAAATCGGCAATCTCTTCGGCCTGGCCCTTGCCGAACAACGTTGCGGGGCGGATCTGACGCAGCCGGAAGCTCTTGCGCTCGACGACCACGATGCCGATCGCCGCGGCCAGCCCGGCGGCCTCGTCTAGCCGCGCCTCGACCGACCGCTGCGCGCCCTCGTTGCTTCGCTCGGGAAGGACGAGCAGCGCACGTTCGCCTCGCGCGATCCCGTTGTCGTCGGCGCGGTTGAATACGCTCAACGGTCGTCGCTTTCGGCGCTGCCAAGGTCGAGCGGCGAGGCCGGCTGCATCGTCGAAATGGCATGTTTGTAGACCAATTGGGTCTGCCCGCCCCGCTCGAGCAGCAGCACGAACTGGTCATGCGCCGCGACCGCGCCCTGAAGCATGACGCCATTGACCAGGAACACCGTCATCGGCTCCTCGGCGCGCTCGGCAGCTTCGAGGAACAGGTCCTGCAGCGTCGACCGTCGGCCCGCCGCACCCTCTTGCTGAAGCTCGTCGAGCGGGGGCATCGTCGCCGGCATGATCGTCGAGATGGCGTGCTTGTAGACCAGCTGGGACACGCCGTCGCGCCGCAGCAGCAGCGAGAAAGCGTCGAACCAGGTGATGTTTCCTTGCAGCTTGACCCCCTTCATCAGGAACAGCGTCACGGGGATCTTGCCGCGCCGCGCGCCATTGAGGAACAGGTCCTGAAGGGAGGGGAGCTTGTCGGCCATCATTCGTCGTCCTCGCGCTTGTCGCCGAGCCCGAGCGCCTTCAACTTGCGGTGCAACGCGGAGCGCTCCATTCCGATGAAGGAGGCGGTGCGCGAGATATTGCCCGAAAAGCGCCTGATCTGAATTTTGAGATATTCGCGCTCGAAGCTCTCGCGCGCTTCGCGCAGCGGAGATCCCATGATCGCCATCGAAGCGCTCGGGACGTTGACCGTGCCTTGCGCATCCATCACTTCGGCGGGCAGCAGATCGAGCTCGATGCACGACGTGCGGTCGCCGGGGCTCATGATCAGGGTGCGCTCGATGATGTTGCGCAGCTGGCGGACATTGCCCGGCCAATCGTGCGCCTGAAGCGCCGCCATCGCTTCGGCCGATACTTCGGGAGTGGTGATCCGCCGGTCGGCGGCATAGCGTGCCAGGAAATGATGGACCAGTTCGGGAATGTCCTCGCGGCGTTCCCGAAGCGCGGGAATCTTCACCGGAACGACGTTGAGCCGATAATAAAGGTCCTCGCGAAACCGTCCCGCGGCAATCTCCTCCGACAGCGTTCGCGAGGTCGCCGACAGCACGCGCACATCGACCTTGACCGGACGCTGGCCGCCGATCCTGGTGTGGCTCTGGTCGGTCAGAACGCGCAAGATCTTGGCCTGCGTGGTCGGCGGCATGTCGGCGATCTCGTCGAGGAACAAGGTCCCGCCATGCGCTTGCTCGAGCAGCCCCGGCCGCGGCACGCCGTCTGTCTCGCTGCCGAACAACTCCTCCTCGACGCGGTCGGGGCTCATCATCGCCGCCGAGACGACGATGAACGGCGCAGTGGCGCGCGGGCTCCAATTGTGGATCATCCGCGCCGCGATTTCCTTGCCGACGCCAGCGGGTCCGGTGATCATCACCCGGCTGCCGGTCGGCGCAACGCGCTTGATCGTCGCGCGCACGGTGTTGATCGCGACCGAACTGCCCGACAATTGGTCGTCGGTGCCTATCTGTTGGCGCAGCGTGGCATTCTCGCGCCGCAGCCGGTCGGTTTCGGTCGCGCGCGCCACGAGGTGGAGCAATTTGTCGGCCTTGAACGGCTTTTCGATGAAGTCGACCGCGCCCTCGCGGATCGCCGCCACCGCCGTGTCGAGGTTGCCGTGGCCCGAAATCATCAGCACCGGAAGCGTCGGGTCGCGGCGCTTGATCTGTTCGAGCAATTGCAAGCCGTCGAGCCGCGAACCCTGCAGCCACACGTCGAGTAGCACGAGGCTTGGGCGGCGATCCTCGATCGCGTCGAGCGCGGCCGTGCTGTCGGCTGCGCTGCGTACGGCATAGCCTTCGTCCTCGAGCACGCCCGATACCAGTTCGCGAATGTCGGCCTCATCGTCGACCACCAAAATTTCAAGCGCCATCAGCCTAATTCCTCGTGATATTCGCCGTCATCGGGATCGACCCCCGCCCCTGTTTGCCCGTCGTCGCCCCCCGCGCGTTCCTCGAGCCGTGCCGCATCGAACGCAATCCGGACATGAGTTCCCCCGCCAGATCGATCGAGAAAGGCAATTTCGCCAAGGTGTTCCTCGACGATCTTCTTGACAATTGCGAGACCCAATCCAGTCCCGCGGACGCGGGTCGTCATATAAGGTTCGGTCAATCGCTCGCGGTCCTCGGGCAGCCCGATTCCGGTGTCGAGGATGTCGATCACCACTTGTTCGTCATCGCGCCGCAGTTGGAGATCGACCCGGTCGCCAGCCGGTGATGCACCGCCGCGGATGCGCCGCGCCTCGATCGCCTCGACGGCATTCTTGACGATGTTGGTCAGCGCCTGCCCCAATTGGCGGCGATCACACACCATCCAGATCGGCCCGTCACGCGGCTCGATGGTAAACTCGACCCCGGGGTGCGCCACTTCGTGCAGAAAGAGCGCGGCGCGCGCGACGTCATGAATGTCGGCGCGCTCGAACACCGGCTTGGGCATTCGCGCAAAGCTCGAGAATTCATCGACCATCTGGCGCAGATCACCGACCTGCCGGACGATCGTCTCGGTCAGCCGCGCAAAGGTCGTCGGGTCGCTTTTGATCTCCCCGCCATAGCGCCGCTGAAGGCGTTCTGCGGCCAGCTGAATGGGAGTCAGCGGGTTCTTGATCTCGTGCGCGATCCGCTGGGCGATGTCGGACCAGGCGGCACGGCGCTGATCGCTCAATTGATCGGTGATGTCGTCGAAGGTCAGCACGCGCCCATCGACGGTCTTCATGCGCTTAACCGCCAGCGTCCGCTGGCCGCTTTCGGCGCGGATGATGACTGTCGCATCGCGGCACTCGCCAACCAGGAATTCGGTCAGTTCGGGCGACACGTCCTCGAGGTCCCTTCCCTCCAGGCTTTCGTCGCCATGATGAAGCAGCGTTTCGGCCGAGCGGTTGATGAGCAGGATGCGGCGGTCGCCGTCGAGGGCAATCACGCCAGCGGTGACCGACGATAGCACCGCCTCGATAAACGCCCGCCGCGTATCGAGTTGGTTATTGGCAGCAAGCAACGCCCCGGTCTGTTCCTGCAAACGTCCCGTCATGCGGTTGAAGGCGGTACCAAGAGTGGCGATCTCATCATTGGCGTGGGTGACGGCAACGCGAGCGGTAAGATCCCCTTCCTCTACCCGGCCGACCGCATCAACCATCTCTTCGACTGGACGAAGCAGCCGATCGGCTAGCTTGAGCGCAGCGAAGATCGCCAGCGCGACGATTAGAAGCGCTCCGGCGAACAATGCGACGTTGAACCGCAACTGGCTCGCGCGGCTGCGATTGAGCAAGGTGCGATAATCGCCAAGCACGCCGTTGGCGGTGGCGATCTGGGCCCGAAAATCGGCATCGACCAATTGCGAGATGAACAGATAGGTGCCCGGACGATCGCCGATCGGCGTAACGACCGCGATCCGGCCCGGAGTGTTGACGACCTCGGCGGCGCGCGTAGTTGCGTCGAGATGCGAGAGCGCCTTGGCGACTTCCCGCGGACGGACGAGGCCCTCGAAGTAATTGACCGTGCGCAGGACATTCATGCGCCCCTCGGGTGTGACCTGAACAACCGCCGATTCGTTGAGGCTTCGATAGTAAGTCTGCTCCTGAAGTTTATATTCGAACAGGGAACTGTTGACCGTCATTTGGTTGAGGAAGACGTTGATGTCTTCGGACATCGGCAGGGCTTGCTCGGCAAGGCGACTGATTTCCCGGTCGTAGCTCGACTGGGCCAGCGTCGCAGTATTTTCGATCATCCCCCGGGCGCGATCCGAAAACCAGAATTCGAGGCCCGACTGGAGCAATAACGAGGCGAAGATCGCTACGACAACCGTCGGAACCGCGGCGATGACCGAAAACAGTGCGACGAGACGCGTATGAAGCCGCCCGTTGCCCATGCCGCGCCCAGTCACGCGCTTGATCGCAAGCTTGCGCGACAACAGAACCATCAAGGCGATTGCCGGAATCAAATTTCCGATGAGCAGCAACGCGATCAGCTTGGGCGACAGCAGCGTTCCTGGCTGAGCATCGCGACGTAGCACCGCGAAGGTGAACATCAGCATGCTGACCACCAATGCGGCGCACATCCAGGTCGCATAATCGAAAATGCGACCGCTGGCCGTGACGCGTGCCCACCAGCCTTGCGAAGAAGGCGTTTGCAACGATGAATCAGCTCGAGCGACGTCCATTGCTTAACGTCCTAGCATGGACGCGTTGCTTAAAGAACACAGTTTGGCGGCGTTGCGTCAGGCGCCCGCGTCAGGCTGCCGCACGGCTCAGCCAGGGCGCATAGAAGTCGCGCAGCTTGGCCTTGACGATGCGCGGGTCGTCTTCCTGGTTGACCATGTTGCGGAACTCGGCCGATCCGCTCAGGCCCTTGGTGTACCAGCCGATGTGCTTGCGCGCGAGGTTGACCCCGGTGACGGTGCCGTAGAGCGACTGCATGTCGTCATATTGGGCGAGGATCAGCGCCAGTTGCTCTTCCATCGTCGGGTCTGGCGTGTCCCCGCCCCCGCCGAGGTCGGCCATGACCTGCCCGAGCAGCCACGGCTTGCCATAGGCGCCGCGCCCGATCATCACCCCGTCGGCGCCCGACTGCGCCAGCGCCTCGCGCGCGTCGTCGCGTGAATTGATGTCGCCGTTGACGATCACCGGCAGCCGCGTCGCCTGCTTGACCCGCCGCACGAAGCGCCAGTCGGCCGAGCCTTTGTACATCTGGTTGCGGGTGCGACCGTGGACGGTGATCAGGTGGATCCCGAGGTCTTCGGCGATCCGCGCCAGTTCGGGGGCGTTCAAGCTGTCGTGGCACCACCCCATCCGCATCTTGAGCGTCACCGGCAATTTGACCGCTGCTACCGTCGCTTCGATGATCGCCGCCGCCAGCGGCAAGTCGCGCATCAGCGCCGATCCGGCGTCGCCATTGACGACCTTCTTGACCGGGCAGCCCATGTTGATGTCGATGATCGCCGCGCCGCGCTGCTCGTTCAATTTGGCGGCTTCGGCCATTTCTAGCGGCCCGCACCCGGCGAGCTGGAGCGACACGGGCTCTTCGCTGGGGTCCCACGCCGCTTTTTGCAGCGACTGGCGGGTCTCGCGGATCATCGCCTGGCTGGCGATCATCTCGCTCACCGTGAGGCCGGCGCCGAAGCGCTTGACGACCTTGCGGAAGGGCAGATCGGTGACGCCGGTCATGGGCGCCAGGATGACGGGCGCGTCGATGGTCACCGGACCGATGGCGATGGGTTTCAGCTGGGTCATGGGGAGCGGTGCCTTTACAGAAGGAGTCCCCGATCGGCAAGAATGCGCA
>CAXSCF010000057.1:0-2519 GCA_964235815.1 uncultured Sphingomicrobium sp. | reverse complement strand
GTGCCTTTACAGAAGGGCGCGCAAACGGGCAAGGCGGTCGTCGGCTTCCTGCAACGTCATCCTGAACTCGTTTCAGGATCCACGGTCGGGGACGGGCTGCGGTTGGCCGGGACGTCCGCCCTCGCCGCGCTAAGGATGCTGGAACGAGTTCAGCATGACGAACAACGAAAGGCGGATGCTTGCCAGACATGAAGGTCACTGCCCTCCTGGTCGCCGCCGGGTCGGGCAGCCGCATGGGCGGGGACGTGCCCAAGCAATATCGCGCGCTCGGCGGCAAGGCGGTGTTGGCCCACGCCGTCGACGCCATGACGTCGCATCCGCGGATCGATGCCGTGCGCGTCGTGATCGGCGCCGGGCAGGACACTGCCGCGCGCGCTGCCCTCGGCGTACGCGACGTCGGCGCACTCATCACCGGAGGCGCCGAACGCGCCGACAGCGTCCGCGCCGGGCTCGCCGTGATCGGCGACGGGATCGTCCTGGTTCACGACGCGGCGCGCCCATTCTGCCCCACTGCGGTGATCGATCGCTTGCTCGCCGCCCTCGCCACGCACGACGGCGCGGTCCCCGCCCTCCCCGTCGCCGACACGCTGGCCAAGGCGCGCGGGACGATCGACGCAATGGTCGACCGCGCGCATCTGGTCCGCATCCAGACCCCGCAGGCTTTTCATGTCGAAGACCTCATCTACGCCTATGACGAAGCCGCGCGCGCCCCGAGCGACGAATCGACCGTCATGGTCGCGGCCGGGCTCAAGGTCGCGACGGTCGAAGGAGACGCCATGCTCGACAAACTGACCAACCCCGCCGACTTCGACCGCGCCGAGGCCGCGCTCGCCGCGCGGCTCGTCAGCCGCACCGGAATGGGGTTTGACGTGCATGCCTTTGACGGCCCCGGACCGCTGATGCTCGGCGGGGTCGAGATCGCCCACGAGCGCGGGCTCGCCGGGCACAGCGACGCCGACGTCGTGCTTCATGCGATCACCGACGCCTTGCTCGGCGCGGGCGGGTTCGGCGACATCGGGACGCATTTCCCGCCGAGCGATCCGCAATGGAAGGGCGCCGCGAGCGACCGCTTCCTCGCGCATGCCGCCACCCTGGTGCGCGACACCGGCGGAATCATCGATTTCGTCGACTGCACGGTGATCGCCGAGGCGCCCAAGGTCGGTCCCCACCGCGCCGCGATGCGGGCCCGGATTGCCGCCATCCTTGCCCTCGACGAAGCCCAAGTCAGCATCAAGGCGACGACCACCGAGCGGCTCGGCTTCACCGGCCGCGGCGAAGGCATTGCGGCGCAGGCCGTGGCGACGATCCGCGTGGGAACGCCGTCATGACCGCGCTCCTCCCCGCCGAACTCGTCGCCAAGGCACGCGAGGTGGTTGATGCCAATCGCGCCGCGGGGCGCATCGTCGCGGTCGCCGAAAGCTGCACCGGCGGGCTGGTGTGCGCCGCGCTGACCGAGGTTCCCGGCTCGTCCGACGTGCTCGGCGCGGGCTACGTGACCTATTCGAACGACGCCAAGCAGGCCTTGCTCGGGGTGTCGGACGATGTCCTCGACACTTTCGGGGCGGTCAGCATCGCGACCGCCTGGGCGATGGCCAAGGGCGCGCTGGCCATTTCTGGCGCCGACATCGCGGTGGCGATTACCGGGATTGCCGGGCCGGGCGGGGGCACGCCGCACAAACCGGTCGGCACCGTGGTTTTCGCGCGCGCCGAACGCGGTGGCGCCGCCGACCATGTCGTCGCCGATCACAAATTGTTCGATGCCGAAGCAGGCCGCTCCGAAATCCGGCTTCAGGCAGCGCTCTGCGCGCTCGACTTGCTGCTGCCGTAAAGCTGATCGGCGCGCTGCTCGAAGGCCCCCGTCATGCGCCGCAGCGCGCGGTCGAACATCGCCCCGGCGAGGCTTTCGAACAGGCGCGACTTGAACGCGAAATCGACCGAGAAGAACAGGTCGGTGCCCCCCGCGGCGGGCTCGAAGCGCCACTCATTCTTGAGATATTTGAGCGGCCCATCGATGTAATCGACCACGATCCGCGCCGGCGCCTGCTTGGTGACGCGGCTGGTAAAGCGCTCCTTGAAGGCGTTGAACCCGACCACCAGGTCGGCGATCGTCTCGGCCGCGCTCGACGAACGGACGCGCACCGCGACGACCCACGGCAGGAACTCATCGTAGCGCGCGACATCGGCAACCAGCCCGAACAATTGCTCGGGGGTGTAGGGTAGGAACTTGGTTTCGGAGTGACGCGGCATTTAAGCTCCGGCGCGCGCCAGCTGGGCGTTGCGGGCGTCGCGCATCTTGGCGAAATCGTCCCCGGCGTGATAGCTCGAGCGCGTCAGCGGGCTCGCCGCGACGAGCAGGAAGCCCTTGGCGCGGGCGATTGAGGCATAGGCCTTGAAGGCGTCGGGAGTGACGAACTCCTCGACCGTCGCGTGGCGCGGGGTGGGCTGGAGATATTGCCCCATGGTGAGGAAATCGATCCCCGCCGAACGCATGTCGTCCATCACCTGGTGAACCTCGAGCC
>CAXSCF010000056.1:0-14915 GCA_964235815.1 uncultured Sphingomicrobium sp. | reverse complement strand
CGAGCAGGATGACGACATCCTTCTTGTGCTCGACCAGGCGCTTGGCCTTTTCGATGACCATTTCGGCGACCTGGACATGGCGGCTGGCGGGCTCGTCGAAGGTCGAGGAAATGACCTCGCCCTTGACGCTGCGCTGCATGTCGGTGACTTCCTCGGGGCGCTCGTCGATCAGCAGCACGATGAGGAACACCTCGGGATGATTGTCGGTGATCGCCTTGGCGAGGTTCTGCAGCATCACCGTCTTGCCGACTCGCGGCGGGGCGACGATCAGCGTGCGCTGGCCCTTGCCCTGCGGACTGACGATATCGATGACTCGCGCCGACTTGTCCTTCTGGGTCGGATCGGCGTTGTCGAGCGTCAGCTTGGTGTCGGGATAGAGCGGGGTCAGATTGTCGAAATTGACCCGGTGACGGACCGCGTCGGGCTCGTCGAAGTTGATCTGCGTGATGCGGTTCAAGGCGAAATAGCGCTCGCCGTCCTTGGGCCCGCGAATCTCGCCCTCGACCGTGTCCCCGGTGCGCAAGCCGAATTTCCGCACCAGGCTCGGCTGGACATAAATGTCATCGGGGCCGGCGAGATAATTGGCTTCCGGGCTGCGCAGGAAACCAAAGCCGTCGTTGAGCACTTCGATCGTCCCCATGCCCATGATCTCGGCGCCGCTTTCGGCGCGGACCTTGAGGATCGAGAACATCAATTCCTGCTTGCGCAGTGTCGATGCCCCTTCGATCCCCATTTCCTCGGCCATGGCAACGAGTTCGGCTGGAGTATTTTTCTTGAGGTCTTTGAGATGCATGCGGGGTCTCTGATTGAGGTAAAGTTAGGGAAAATTCGACACGCGGCAGGACGCCGCGGGGATGACAGCCGGGAATTGCAGCGGCGACGATACGCAGTCGATGCAAGCTGTATAGCCATAGCGCTTAAGTCGCCAGCAGCCGCGAAGTCAACGCTTTAGGGATCGGGGCGACCTCCAAGTCCGCGTTCATTTGCTCAATCCCGCGGAATTTTCGTGAAGCTGAGCTCGGGGCAAACGGACATGCGGGACGGGCATAAGCCTGCGCTCAGAATGGGCGAACGATGACCAGGACGACGATCAGAGCGGTAAGGATGCCTGGCACTTCGTTCATCATCCGCAACTTCTTGTCCTCGAGCTCGCGGCGCCCGGCGGCAAGCTTGCGGCCATAAGCCATGATCCAGCCCTGATAGCCCGACAGCACCACCACAAGCGCCAGCTTGGTCATCAGCCACGGCTGGTCGAACGCCCCCAAGTGAACCGCGAGCATCAGACCGAGGGTCCAGGTGATGAGCATCGCGGGCATGAGGATGATCGTGCGCGCCTTGTCCTCGCGCTCGATCCAGGAGCGATCCTCGGCCGATCCGGGGGTCGTCGCCTGGTGGTGGATGTAATAGCGCGGGACGATGAACAGCCCGGCGATCCAGAAGATAACGAAGGTGACGTGCGCCGCCTTGACCCACAGATAAGCGGCGCCAAGGAAGCCGACATATTCGGAAAGCATCAGTGTGCGCCCTTTACCAGCTCGACCAATTGCTCGACGTGCGCGATCGGCGTCGTCTGCTGGATGCCGTGGCCCAGGTTGAAGATGTGGGGGCGGGTGGCGAAGGCGTCAAGGATCCGACGCACGGCATCGCGCAGGGTCGCGCCCCCGGCGATCAGCGCGAGCGGGTCGAGATTGCCCTGAACGGGGAGATTAATGGGCAATTCGCGATTGGCCCAGACGGGATCGACGGTTTCGTCGAGCCCGACGGCATCGATGCCAGTCCCGGCGGCATAAGCGCGCAATTTGCCGCCGGCGCCCTTGGGGAAACCGATCACCGGGGTGTCGGGATGGCGCGCCTTGAACGCGGCGACGATCCGCGCGGTGGGCGCGATCACCCAGCGCTCGAACTCGGCCGGCGCCAGGCTGCCCGACCAGCTGTCGAACAATTGAACCGCATCGACCCCGGCCTTGACCTGGCCCGAGAGGTAATCGACCGTGATCGCCTCGATCCGGGCGATGATCGCGGCGAACTTGCCCGGGTCGAGATAGGCCAAGGTGCGCGCTTCGGCTTGTTCGCGGCTGCCCTGCCCGGCGACCATGTAGGTTGCGACGGTCCACGGCGATCCCGCAAAGCCCAGGAAGGTCGTCTCAGGCGCCAAGGCGGCCTTGACCCTGGCCACGGTCGCCCAGATCGGCTCGAGGCGCTGTAGCACGGGCTGGAGGCCGTCCAGCGAGGCTTCGGACAGCGGTGGCGACAGCCGCGGTCCCTCGCCCGCGACGAAGGTCAGTTCCTGGCCGATCGCATGGGGGACGATGAGGATGTCCGAAAACAGGATCGCGCCGTCGAAGGCGAAGCGCCTGAGCGGCTGGAGCGTGATCTCGGCCGCATCCTCGGGGCTGTAGGCCATGTCGAGGAACCCGCCCTTGATCGTCCGCAGCGCGCGATATTCGGGCAGATAGCGGCCCGCCTGGCGCATCAGCCACATCGGCGGCGGATCGCGCCGTTGACCGCGCAGCACGGCAAGCAACGGCTGGTCGGCCGAGGGCCGCAAAGCCAATGGCGCGGCGGGGTCGGTCAGCGAAGAGCTCACCCTCTATTCTTCCTTACTTATATAAATAGATTCAAAGGATGGAGTCTTAGTAGGGACGTTGGCAGCGGGGTTTAGGCGCGGCACCCGAATTTGCCAACAGGTCCCGATTCGCCCGCGAATCGCGGGGTTCGCACGAGTCGCACGACCTTGTCCCCCATGACTCACAGCCTGTGGACGATCGTTTTCCCCTGTGGATACAAGGTCGAAGCAAGGTCGCAATGCGCGGAGCGTTGCGGCCGTCTTGGACCATCCCCGCTTCCGCGCTACCTCGCCCCCCGTAGTTGTCCACAAGGTAATACCCGTTGCGCCTGATCCTCGCCTCGACCAGCCCGATCCGTCGTCAGATGCTCGCCGCGGCGGGTGTCGATGCCGTGTCGGTGGCCCCCCGGGTCGATGAAGATGCGCTCAAGCGAGCCCATCATGCCGATGCGTCGAGCCTCGCCTTGATGCTGGCCAAGGCCAAGGCGAGTTCGGTCGATGCGCCCGGCGCGCTGATCATCGGCAGCGATTCGACGCTGAGCGTCGAGGGCCGTCTTTACTCGAAGCCCGCCGACCGCGCCGAGGCCGAGCATCACTTGCGCGCTTTTTCGGGCCGGACGATGATCCTGTCGAGCGCGGTTGCGGTGGCGTCCGACGGGCTGATCGAGTGGAGCGCGGTCGATCAGGCACGACTTAAGGTTCGCTCATTGTCGGATGCCTTCATCGGCGCCTACCTCGACGCCGAATGGCCCGAGGTCGCTTATTGCGTCGGAGTCTTTCGAATGGAGGGGCGGGGCGCGACCCTGTTCGACACGGTCGAAGGGAGCCATTTCACCATCCTCGGCCTGCCCTTGCTTCCGCTGCTCGCGGCGCTGCGCGATCTGCGGGCGATGACGGCATGACGTCGCCCGCCTTTGCCGAAGTGATCGGTGACCCGATCGCGCACAGCCGTTCGCCGGACATCCACCGCTTCTGGCTCGACGCCCTCGGGATCGATGCCGACTATCGCCGCGCGCAGGTGACCGAGGCCGGATTTGCGCTTCATCTCGCAACGGTCCGCGCCGATCGGGCGTGGCGCGGATCGAACGTCACCATGCCGCTCAAGCGGATCGCGCTCGACCTTGCCGACGAAGCGACCGACCGCGCCGTTGCCGCCCGTGCCGCCAACCTGCTGGTCATCCGCGAGGGGCGCTTGTTCGCCGCCAATACCGACGTCGGGGCGATCGCGGGCCTGGTCGATCGCCAGCGCCTGTCGGGAAAGCAAACGAACAGCGCGACTCTGTTCGGCACGGGCGGCGCGGCGCGCGGCGCGCTGGTGGCGCTCAGGCTGCTCGGGATCGACCAGGTGCGGATCCAGGCGCGCGACATGGCCGCGGCAAGCGCGCTTCGGACCGAATTTCGTCTGAAGATCGATCCTCGTCCACTGACCGCGCCGGTCGACACCGATGCGCTGATCAACGCCACGCCGCTCGGGATGGTGGGGTATGAATGCCTCAATTGCGACCTTGCGGCGATGCCCGCGGGTGGGTTCGTGTTCGACTTGGTCAGTGCACCCGTCGAAACCCCGCTGATTATCGCCGCCAAAGCGCGCGGGCTCGGGATCGTGACCGGGCTCGACATGCTGGTCGAACAAGCCGCGACCAGCTTCAAGCAATTGTTCGGACAGGATCCGCCGCGCGACCGCGACGCCCAACTCTGGCAGCGGTTGCGGCCATGATCACGCTCGCGCTCACGGGATCGATCGGGATGGGCAAATCGACCGTCGCGGCGATGTTCGCCGCCGCCGGCATCCCGGTGTTCGATGCCGACGCCACCGTCCGCGCGCTCCAGGGACGAAACGGGCGGCTGGTCGGCCCGATCGAGCGCCGCTTTGCAGGGACGACGCGCGACGGCGCGGTCGATCGTGATGCGTTGTCGGCGGCGGTGCTCGGCGATCCGGCCGAACTCGCCGCGCTCGAAGCCATCGTCCATCCCGCGGTCCATCAGGAGCGGACGCGGTTCATCGTCGCGCAGTCGACGGCGCCCGCTTTGTTGTTCGACATCCCCTTGCTGTTCGAAACCGGTGGCGAAGGCGCGTTCGACCATGTCATCGTCGTGTCCGCCCCCGCCGATCTTCAGCGTCGACGCGTGCTGCGCCGACCCGGCATGACCGCGGCCAAGTTCACGGCAATCCTCGCCCGCCAGACACCCGACGCCGACAAGCGCGCCCGCGCCGATTTCGTCATCGACACAGCAGGCAGCCTTGACGAGACCCGCGCTCAGGTGGATGCGATCCTTGCTTGTCTTGGCCTGTTGAGAAGTGTTTAAGCAGCCCATGCGAGAGATCATCTTCGACACCGAAACCACGGGCCTCAGTCCCGCGGGCGGCGACCGCATGGTTGAAATCGGGTGCATCGAAATGATCGGCCGAATCGAGACCGGGCGCCATTTCCACTGCTATTTCAATCCCGAACGCCCGATGCCGAGCGAGGCCGAAGCGATCCATGGGCTGGGCAGCCATTTCCTGTCGGACAAGCCGCTGTTTGCCGACAAGGTCGAGGACCTGCTCATCTTCATCGGCGACTCGCCGCTCGTCGCGCACAATGCCGGGTTCGATTTCGGGTTCCTCAATCATGAACTGAACAATTGCCGCCGTCCCCCGGTGTGCCTGACGCGGATGGTCGATACGCTGTCGCTCGCCCGCACCCGCCATCCCGGCGCCAAGCACAGCCTCGACGCGTTGTGCAGCCGGTTCGGGGTCGATCGCTCGCAACGCGTCAAGCACGGCGCGCTGCTCGACGCCCAATTGCTGGCGCAAGTCTATGTCGAGCTTACGGGGGGCCGCCAGATCGGGCTCGGGCTGGCCGACGAGGTGCCCGCCAGCAACGTGTCGCGCTCGAGCGAACCCGCGCTGGCGCGCCCTTACCGGGAGCCCCGCCTGTTCGCCGCTTCGGCTGCCGAGCTTTTGCGTCACGCCCAGTTCCTGACCAAGATCGCCAACCCTTTGTGGCACCGGCTCGCCGCAGCCACGGAACGCGGCGCTGCCTGACGCATTGCACGGCGGTGGCGCGGATTTGAAAAGGATAGCATGATGGACATCAGGGTTGCAGGCCATCAGGTCGACACCGGCACTGAATTGCGCAGCCATGTCGCCGACCGCATGACCGCCATGTCGGACAAATATGTCAGCCGCGCGACCGCCGCCAACGTCACCTTCGGCCGCGGCCCGCACGAACGCTTCACCTGCGACATCGTCGCCCCGGTGGCGCAGGGCATCGTGCTCAAGGCCTCGAACGACGCTGCCGAAGCCCATCTCGCCTTCGACGGCGCGGCGACCAAGATCGAACGCCAGCTCAAGCGCTACATGAGCCGGCTGCGCGATCGCCGCGGGGGGGACGCCAACGTCGACGACAATGCCGCCTATACCGTCTTCGCGCCGCCCGAGGATGGCGATGCCCCGGCACCCGAATCACCCGCGATCGTGGCCGAAACGCGGGTCGATATTCCCGAAACGAGCGTGTCCGACGCGGTCATGATGCTCGACCTGCGCAACACCAATGCGCTGATGTTCCGCAACAGCCGCAGCGGCGCCTTCAACATGGTCTATCGCCGCGACGATGGCACGATCGGCTGGGTCGAACCGACGGCCAGGTGACAGGACGGGCGCAGTGTCATACCGCCCGCCGCAATCCGCGCATCGTGCCCGCGCCCGTATCGTAGAGTGCCCGTTTATGTTCGTGTCGCAGTTCCTCGATTTCGACGCCATTCGCATCGACCTTGCAGTCAACAACAAGCGTCAATTGATCGCTCAGCTGGCGCAGGTCGCGGGCGCTCGGCTGGCGGTCGATCCGGCGATCATCGCCGATGCGCTTGGCGACCGCGAGCGGATCGGTTCGACCGGCTTCGGCGGCGGCGTGGCAATCCCGCATGGCAAGTTGCCGGGGCTCGAACGGGTTTACGCCATGGTCGCGCGGCTTGCCGTGCCGATCGATTATAAGGCGATCGATGCCAATAAGGTCGATCTTGTCTTTCTGCTGCTCTCGCCGCCGGGCGCCGGCGCCGAACATTTAAAGGCGCTCGCCGCGGTCAGCCGGCTGGTGCGCAATGCCGCGACGGTCGAGAAATTGCGCGGCGCGCGCAGCCGCGATGCGCTTGCCGCCGTCGTGATCGGGGCCGATGAGCGCGATGCCGCCTGACGATCGCCGACCCGAACATCCGACCGGGCTCGATGCGCATCTGCGGGCGCTCGAAGCGCTCTACGGATCGGCGCCGATCAACGCTTTTTTCCGATCGACCCTGGCGCTGCCCGAGGCGGGGCGGAGCGAAATCGCCTTTAGCGTCAGCCGCGACGCGTTCCACGCCGCCGGCGCGGCGCACGGCACACTCTATTTCAAGATGCTCGACGATGCCGCTTTCTATGCCGCCAATTCGCTGGTCAGCGACCGCTTCCTCTTGACCACCGCCTTCAACCTTCATTTTACCAAGGCGCTCAAGCCAGGCGAAGCGCGCGCCGAGGGACGCTGGATCTCGGGCCGGCGGCGGGTGTTCGTCGCCGAAGCCCGCATCGTCGATTCGTCGGGGGAGGAATGCGCACGCGGGACAGGGACCTTCCTGCGCTCGCACATCGCGCTGTCGGGGCTTCCCGGCTATCGGTCGGCATGACCGACGACGCCCGGCTTCCCGCCCGGCTCGAAGCGTCGAGCCTGGTGCGCCGTGCGGAGGTCGAGGGGGGAACGGGGACGATCATCGCGCGCGGCGACCCCGATCGCGGCGCGCTCGTTTTGCTGATCGCGCACCGCGGGGTGCACGTCGCCTGTCTCGAACGTGGCCTCGGGACAAACGGCACTTATGCGTGGCAGAAGGTTGGCCCGCCAACCGATTCGAGCGAGTCAGAAGCCACGAATTGGTCCGCGCGGCGCTGTATGAACGACCCCGATCTGTGGCTGATTGAACTGAACGTCCCGCTGCCAGAACGATTCATCGCTGAAACGATCGCCATAGGTTGACCCCCCGGAACCTTTCGCGAAAACAGCCACGACGACAGAGCGGGGGGCACTCCTCTGGGCAATTCAGCCGGTTTAGTGCCACGCAGTCGGGGGATCACCCCGGCGGGCGGTGCGATTGCACATGTCCTGCCGAACGGCCGGTTCACCGCACGATTTGGGCTAATATGCTGCATCCGTTTCGCTCCGCTTTGCTGGTGATCGCCGCGCTCAGCGCCGCCACCGTCGCTCCGGCGCAGGTTCGTCCTGCTCAGCCTGGCGAGCCACTCCTCAGCGGACCGAACGCCATTGCCACCTTGGTTGTCCCGGCGGTGCTCTCCACTCCCGAACTTGCCGCCACCCCCGATATCCTCGAACCCGTCGACCCCGCGCCGCTCACCGCTCAGCCGGCTCCGGTCGCGCGCGTCACGGGCAATCTCGGCGCGATGGTCGCCCAGCTGCGGGCCTCGACCGCCGGCAGCCGCGAGCTCGAATGCCTCGCCGGCGCAATCTACTTCGAATCCAAAAGCGAACCGCTCATGGGTCAGCTCGCCGTCGGGCATGTGATCGCCAATCGCGCGGCCTCGGGGCGCTTTCCGGCTTCTTATTGCGGCGTGGTCTATCAGCGCAGCCAGTTCAGCTTCGTCCGTGGCCATTCGATGCCGCCGATCGCGCGTTCGGGGCTGCAATGGAAAAATGCCGTCGCGATCGCCCGCATCGTCGCCGACAAGCTTCAGCCGACCCCGGTCGCCCGCGCCTTGTTCTTCCACGCCCGCCGCGTCTCGCCGGGTTGGCATTTGACCCGCGTCGCAACCCTCGGCAACCACGTTTTCTACCGCTAGGGACGCGCCGCGGAGCGGACCTCTCGACGTCTGATCTCCCAACTGCTCCCGCCAGGCGCTCACCCTGAGCTTGTCGAAGGATCGGGCAGGATCAGGCGCCCACTCCGGACCAGACCCTTTGGCAGGTCAGGGTGAGCGCCTCGGGGGCCAGGCTTCCCGCTCTCTGCTTTGCGACGGCCACCGTTTGTTCTAATATGCGTCATGTCCACTGCCGCGACTCCAGCCGCCGATTGCTTTGCCGACGCCCCGCCGATCGCGGGTGATGTCGCGCGCGGCGTGACGCGCTTGTTCTGTCGCCAGGATCTATTCGCCATCTGCGAAGTTCCTCTGCCCAATGGGCGCCGCGCCGACCTCATGGCGATCGACGCCAAGGGGCAATTGATCATCGTCGAGATCAAGGTCAGCCGCGCCGATCTGCTCGGCGACGGCAAATGGACCGACTATCTCGATTATTGCGATCGCTTTTATTGGGCGGTTCCCTCGCACCTCGCCGCGATCTGCGACGAGGAACGCTTCCTTCCAGGGGAGGCCGGCCTGCTTGTCGCCGACCGCTACGACGCCGCGCTTTGGCGCGAAGCGGCGCACCGTCCGCTCAGCCCGGCCCGGCGCAAGGCCGAATTGCTGCGTTTTGCCCGCCGCGCGGCGCGCCGCCTCTCGGCCCAGATCGATCCCACGCTCGGCGAGGGCCAATGATCAGCGAATGATCGGCCCCGCGACGAACACCGGCTTGGGCTTGACCGAATCGATCAGCTTTAGGATTTCGTTCGACCGCCGGTCCCGCGCGGCATAATCGCGTGCGCTGAGGCCAGAGGCGTTGTCGGTTTTCGACGCACTCGCCCCGGCTTCGAGCAAGCGCTTGACCGCTGCCACCTGGTGATTCTGGACCGCGATGATCAAGGCGGTTTCGCCCATGCGGTTGGTGGCGTCGATCGCGGCGCGCGCGACGATCATCGAATTAATTCCCTCGCCATAACCCGATCGCGCCGCGATCATCAGTGCGCTATCGCCATTTTTCTCGGCCAGATTGGGATCGGCCCCGTTCTGGAGCAGATAATTGACGTACAGGCTGGCCCGCTTGCGCATCGCCACCGTCAGCGGGGTCGCCCCGGCGTAACTTCGCACGTTGATGATGCCGCGGCCATGCTTGGTGACCATCGCGATCACGTCATTGTTGCGCTGTTCCTCGATCGCCTCGACGAACGATTCGCTGTCGGGTTTGGTCTGCGCCTCGGCGATCGACCCCAATGATCCGGCCAGCACCGCGATCATCACAAAAGTTCGTGCCGCCTTCATCATCGTCTCCATGGTCACGCCGCGTCGCGCATGCTGTGCCCGATTTGCCTTGATCGTGCCACCGTGGCCGATCATGGCTGGCGGCACGATGAATGACGCAAAACCCTTTTGGGAAAAGCCCTTGAGCGCGCTCGACCGCGGTGAATGGGAAGCGCTGTGCGACGGCTGCGGACGCTGCTGCCTGCACAAGCTCGAGGATGAAGACACCGGTGTGCTCTATCCGACCAACGTCGCCTGCAAATTGCTCGATCGCCGCGCCGGGCAATGCACCGATTATCCCCATCGCAAGCGCCACGTCGCCGATTGCGTCAAGCTCGACCCGGCCAAGCTCGACGAACTCGAATGGCTGCCGACGACCTGCGCCTATCGCCTGCGCCGCGACGGCAAGCCGCTCCACGACTGGCATTATCTCGTCTCGGGTAGCCGCGAGACCGTTCACGAAGCGGGGCAATCGACGCGTGGCTGGACGGTCAGCGAAATCGACGCGGGCGAGCTTGAATATCACCTTGTCGATCGCGAGCTGTGACTGATCCCCTCGCGCTGCCCGGGCTGGCGTGGCCGGTCGAACTGCGCAGCCACCCGCGTGCCCGCCGCCTTCGCCTCGCGCTCGACGAACCACGCGGGCTGTTGCGATTGACCGTCCCGCGTCGCGTCAGCCGCCGCGCCGCGCTCGACTGGGCGCGCCAGCAAGCGGCTTGGGTCGATCGGCGATTGGCGCGAATCGAACCCGGCGAGCCGCTCGTCTCCGGCGCGAGCATCCCGTTCGACGGCACCGACCTCATGCTGCGCTGGGACGCGGCCGCCCCGCGCAGCCCGCGGCTCGACGATGGCGAATTGCTGTGCGGCGGCCCGCCCGAACGCTTCGCCGGCCGAATCGCGCGCTGGCTCCGCGACGAGGCCCGGCGCCGGCTGCTCGCCGAAACGCGCGCCCTTACGGTGCGTAGCGGGATCGCCGATGCGCCGGTCAGCGTCGGCGACGCCGGGACGCGCTGGGGCAGTTGCTCGTCGTCGGGCGCGATTCGCTACAATTGGCGCTTGCTGCTCGCCCCGCCTGCGGTCCGCGCCTACGTCGTCGCGCATGAAGTCGCGCACCGCGTTCATCTGAACCACGGGCCGCGCTTCCACGCCCTCCAGGAACAGCTTTACGACGGCGATGTCGCCGCGGCGCGATCAGCCCTGCGGCTCCTCGGCCCGCGGCTCAAGCGCGTCGGCCGGGGCTGACGGCGGCGAGGGCGGCGGCGGTCGCTGTCCCTGGTTGCGGTCGAGCACTTCGTCGAGCCATTGCTGATCGGGTCCGCCATTGTCCCGCAGCGGTGGGGCCGGACGCGGGGCGCCGAGCACCTCGTCGGGCACGGGCGCCGGCGCACCGACCGGATTGCCGTCGGCATCGACCAGCGGAGCGTCGCTCACCTCATTTCCCCACACTTCTTCGTCGGGCTCGAGCTGCCAATTGGGCAAGGGCACCTCGAGCTGGAAATTCTCGATCGGGCGGCGTGCCACGGCGACGCGCATGAAGTCGCTGAACGCCTTCGCCGGCGCGGTCCCGCCCTGCAGCCCGGCGATCGGCCGCGCGTCGTCGCGTCCCATCCACACTCCGGTCGTGAGGCCGCTCGAAAAACCGATGAACCAGCCATCCTTGTTGGAGGTCGTGGTCCCGGTCTTGCCCGCGACGGGTCGTCCGATCTGTGCCGCGCGCCCGGTTCCCGAAAGCACCGCGGTCTGGAGCAAGTCGGTCATCTGCGCCGCGACGTAGGGCGCGACGAGGATCCGCTCCTCGGCATTGGCATGCTGATAGAGCAATTGCCCGTCGGACGTAACGACCTTGCGGATTGCGTAGGGCAAGGTGCTGATCCCGCGGTTCGACACCGCCGCGAACGCCCGGGTCATGTCGATCAGCCGCACGTCGCTCGATCCCAGCACCATCGACGGATAGGTGCTGATCGTCCCTGTGATCCCGAACCGCCGCGCCATGTCGGCGATGGTCGCAAAGCCGAGCTGGTCGCCGATCTTGGCGCTGATCGTGTTGATCGATCGCGCGAACGCTTCGCGCAGTGTCACGGGCCCGGCAAAGGAGCGGGTCGAATTGCGCGGAGTCCAGCCACTGATCGTTACCGGCGCGTCGACCAAGGTGTCGGTCGGTTTCATCCCGCTTTCAAGCGCCGCGAGATAGACGAATAATTTCCACGCCGATCCCGGCTGGCGCTCGGCCTGGGTCGCGCGGTTGTAGATCGAATCGACATAATCGCGCCCGCCGATCATCGCCCGCACCGCGCCGTCGCGGTCGATCGCGACCAGCGCGCCCTGCGCCCCGCGCGGGACGTTGGCGGCGATCGCGCGGTCGCCGGCGCTTTGCATCCCGGGATCGAGCGTGGTCCACACGTCGATCGGTTCCTTGGTCTCGTCGATCAGCGTGTCGAGCTGGGGCAGCGCCCAGTCGGTGAAGTAGCGCACGCTGTTCTGCTTGGCCGAAGGCTGGACGCGAATCTCGGCCGGGTTTGCGCTGGCCGCGGCGGCGGCGCTGATGAAGCCGTTCTCGACCATCGAATTGATCACGACCCCGGCGCGGCCGCGCGCGGCCTTGACGTCGGCGGTGGGGGAATAGTTCGACGGCGCCTTGACCAGGCCGGCGATGATCGCCGCCTCGCTCAGTGACAATTGTTCGGCGCCATGGCCGAAAAAGGTCCGGCTGGCGGCGTCGATGCCATAGGCTCCGCCCCCGAAGTACACGCGGTTGAGATAAAGCTCCAGGATCTGGTCCTTGGAGAATTTCGCCTCGAGCGCCATCGCCAGCACGGCTTCCTTGATCTTGCGACCGAAGGTGCGATTGTTGGTGAGGAAGATGTTGCGCGCCAGTTGTTGGGTGATGGTCGACCCGCCCTGACGCCAGTGGCCCGAGGTAAAGCGAACCTTGAACGAGCGCGCCACTCCGATCGGATCGACCCCGGGGTGGCTTCGAAAGCGTCGATCCTCGACCGCGATCATGGCCGATCGCATCGTCCCGGGTATCTGATCATAGGCGAGCCAGCGTCCGAAGCTCGGCCCCAGCGAAACCAGCAAGGTCCCGTCGGCGGCGCGCACACGGATCATTTGGCCCAGATCGCTGCGCTTGCTCAAGGTCGAATATTCGGGAAGCGAGGCCATCGCCACCCCCACCGCAATCGCCAGCACGACGATCGCCAGCGCGACTAGCGCCAATCCCCAACGGAAGATCGATCCGAACAGGCCGCGCGGGCGAGGGTGCGGGGGGTTGGTGGCCATTCGGGCACCACCCCTATTGGCTCCCCAGCCTGCCGACAAGCAGCTTCATTCTGACTCGTCGGACTTCGATCCGCCAGCCGCTGTCGATCCGCCAGCCGCTGTCGAGGCATCGTCGGCGCGGTCGAAGTCGAGCGCCGCCGAATTGATGCAGTATCGCAGGCCCTCGGGGCCGGGGCCATCGGGGAAGACGTGGCCAAGGTGTCCTTCGCACGTCTTGCAGCGCACTTCGGTGCGCTCCATGCCGTGGCTGCGGTCGGTGATTTCATCGACTGCCTGGCCCTCGACCGGCGCGGTGAAGGCGGGCCATCCCGAGCCGCTGTCATATTTGCGATCGCTGCCGAACAATGGCGCGCCGCATCCCGCGCAGCGATAAAGGCCAGGCGCCTTGTTGTGGAGCAAGGCCCCGCTGCCCGGCGCCTCGGTGCCCGATTCGCGCAGCACACGGTGCTGTTCGCGCGTCAACTCGCGTTGCTGATTATTGGCTTCGGTCATCGCTTCTCTCCATCATCGCTTCGCTTAAAGCGCGTTAACCCTGTTGCAACACCTGCCCCCTAGCGTCGCCGCCATGTCGGGCCTCCGCCTTGCCATCGTCTCTCTCGCGGCGCTCTTCGCCGCGAGTCTTGCCATGCCCGCGGCGTCCCGCGCTCAAGATGCGGGCGCTACGCAAGGAGCGGGCAACGCGCCATGTCGCCTGTGCAGCAGTCTTGCCGTCGATCCGATCAACGCCCGGCCCGCGGCTCCGCTCCGTCTTGAAGTGGAAAGTCGACTCGATTTCGACAAGGTTGTGTTCAAAGGCGCGGGTAGCGCGTCGCTCACGCTGTCGCCCTCCGGCACCACCATATTGTCGGGTGCAGCGAGTGCCGCGGGCGCGCGCGCCATGCCGGGATTGGTCGTCGTGCACGGCGAGCCGGGTCGCGCCATCCGGGTCGATCTGCCGGGGCGGGTGATCCTGTTCGGTGCCGGCAACGGATCGATCCAGCTTCAGCAATTGATCACCGATTTGCCGCCGTTCGCGCGGATTGGCGACGATGGAACGCTTTCGTTCCATTTCGGAGGCGATCTTCGCCTGACCGGGGACAGCGACGGCGCCTATCATGGTACGATCGACATCACCGTCGAATATCTCTGAATAAGCTCTGCTGCCCGAGGCCAAGGGAGCTATCGGCCCACTTCCGTTACTCCGGCATTGCCATACGCTTTGATCCGCTCGTGGGGTGGCGGCGTCGGAGCGAAAACGCCGCTCGCCAAGACGTCTCCGTTTTGGAGAAAAAGTGAACGGCTTATTTACCGTCATATTGAGCAAAGCCGTAAGCGGTCGCGGTTAATGACGATGGCACGGATGACCGGCAGTTCGGTCAGTCGCCATTTTCAACGAACCGAACCAGTGGGGATTAGTTTCATGAACACTTTGATCAAGGCGGCCCTCGCCGCAACCGTCGCGACCGGCCTGTTCGCCACCCCGGCGCTCGCCGCCAACACCGCCACCGCGCCGTTCACCGCCAAGGCGAAGATCCTCAAGCCGCTGACGCTGACCAAGGCAAGCGATCTCGACTTTGGAACGATCACGATGGGCGCGGCGCTGACCAGCTCCGCCGTCGTCGCCGGCCGTACCGGCGGCCCGGTCAGCTCGTGCGGCGCCAATTTGACCTGCTCGGCCCCGACCGCTGCCGTGTTCAACGTCACCGGCGTCGCGCTGCAGCAGCTCACCGTCACGCTGAGCAATGTTCCGGCCACCCTCATCAACACCGCCGACGCGACCAAGTCGGTGGCCTTTTCGGCCAATCCCGACGCCACGGTTACGCTCGACAATCTGGGCGCGGGCTCGTTCGATATCGGTGGCTCGATCACCGTTCTCGCCGCCACGGCGGACGGGACCTACAATGGCACCGTCGATGTGACCGTCAGCTACCAATAAGCGTCGTCGCGACACGGATTTTGGGGGAGGGGTCGCCGTCTGGCGGCCCCTTTTTTCGCATCCGCGTTCGATCGTTCCTT
>CAXSCF010000055.1:0-15157 GCA_964235815.1 uncultured Sphingomicrobium sp. | reverse complement strand
GCCGAGGTCGGCGCTGATCGTGCGCTCCTCGATCACGTTCAGCTTGACCGGCAACGCCGCTGGCCAGCGCGATTGCCAGCTGGCCGGCGCTCTGGACGGTGTAATTGCCACTGATCGACGCCGACCCACCAAGGATCGGTTCGTTGATATTGGGCGCCGACAACACCTTGTTGTCGAGGATGATGGCGAACGGCTTGTTGACGTTTTCCTGCGTGACGCGGCCAAAGCGGCGCGCGCCAGCGGCGTTGAACTTGATGTTGACTTCGGGCTGGCCGTCCTGGTTGAAGCCCTGCTTGGCGTCGATCAGCTGGTCGCCCGAGACCATCACCCGGCGTTTGACCGCGATCGCCCCGCCGTCGACCATTGGCAGCACCTGGCTCCCCGCGGGAGCGCGTCCCTGCGCGACCTGTGCCTGATCGGCTGATAGATCGACAAGCTTGAACTCAAGCCGCGCGGTCTGCCCGATCAGCGCCTTCAGCGCCTCTGGATCCTCGACCCCGGGGACCTGCACCAGGATGCGGTTGGCGCCTTGGTTGATGACGGTGACTTCCTTGGTCCCCTGCGGATCGATGCGGCGGCGGACAACGTCGCGCGCCTGGGTCATCGCGTCCTTGAGGGCACGCTTATTGCCGTCGGCGGTCGGGATCAGCTCGACGCGGGTCGAATCGACCACGCGCACGTCCCAGTCGCGGCTGCCCGTCATCCCGACGCCCTGGCTCAGCGCGCGCATCCGCTCGACGGCGGCATCGACCTGCGCCGGGTTGCGGACCAGGAAGCTCAAACGGCCGTTGGCGGTCGAGGCGTCGCCGACCTCGATCCGCGGCTCACCGCGGCGCAGGTCGCCCGCGACTTCCTCTTCCTTGGACGCGAACCGTTTCTTGGTGAAGTCGGCGGCATCGGCCTCCTCCAGCAAGTGCGACCCGCCGGCGAGATCGAGCCCGAGGCTGATCCGCGCATCGGGCATCCAGCCCGGCAATTTCGCCGCTTGCTCCTTCGACATCATGCTGGGAATGGCGAGCAGGATCCCGATCAGTATCGGCAGGATCACTGCCCACACTTTCCACTTGGGGAAGTCGAGCATCAGTCGTTGGCCGGCTTCACGGCGGCGACATCGCCGACCTGGGTCAGCGTCGACTTGACCGCCATGACGCGCATGTTCTGGCCCAGCTCGACCTCGACCTCGCTGTCACCGACCTTGATCACGCGCCCGATCAGCCCGCCGCCAGTGACCACCCGGTCACCCTTCTTGACCGCGGCGATTCGCGCCTGATGATCCTTCATCCGGCGTTGCTGCGGACGGATCATCAGGAAATAGAAGATCACGAACACCAGCACGAGCGGGATTGTCTGAATGAAGAAACTGGTGCCGCCCGAAGGCGCTGCGACGGCGGCAAGCGTGGTCGAAAGGATCATGTGCGTGAATTCTCTTCTTCAGGAACCGCGCGTGGCATTCTGCGCGCACGAAGTGGCGCGCCGCCTATCACGGAGTGGGCGGCAGGGGCAAGACGCGGGGCGGGGACGCGATGCCAGGATGACATCGACCGTTCGACAAGCTGAGGGTGAGCGCCTGAGCTAGTCGAAGGGATCGCGCGCATGGGCACCCCGCCACGGCGCCTTGCCTTCACGCTCGGTGGCGGATAGAGGGCGCGCTCTCGCTGTCCGGCCTGGCCGGCTGCGACACGGTCGGGGCGTAGCGCAGCCCGGTAGCGCATCACACTGGGGGTGTGAGGGTCGCAGGTTCGAATCCTGTCGCCCCGACCAGCTTCGAAACAGGACAGCGCGGGGACGCTGTCCTGTTTCGAAGCTCGCGCAGGGGCGGCCGACAGTTAGCCGTGTGACGTGCTGCATTATCTTCTTCGCTTGCCGCGAGGCGCCGGCCCTGGGTGCGGCGCTTCGCAACTCCTCCGCCTGGCGCCGCGTTGGCATGACCTAGGTTTCAGGAGGAACGAATGATCAAGCTCATCCGCCGCGGTGCCGGCCGCCCCGTGCTGCTGGTCCACGGGCTCGGCGGGCATTGGCAGTCGTGGCATCCGACCATCGAGCAGTTGAGCAGGACGCGCGAAGTGATTCTGTTTGATTTGCCCGGCCATGGCGCAACGCCGGCCGAACCCGACAGCGGCACCTTCCGCGGGCTGGTTGACAGCGTCGAACGGCTGATCGCGCGCGAGCAACTCACGGGGATCGACATGGTCGGCAGCTCGATGGGCGCGCGGATCGTGCTCGAACTGGCGCGGCGCGGCGGCACCGGCGCAGTCGTCGCGCTCGATCCGGGCGGTTTCTGGCAAGGGTGGGAGCGGGGTTTCTTCCGCACCACGATCGGCCTGTCGATCAAGCTGGTGCGCGCGCTGCGCCGCTCGCTGCCAGCGATCAGCCGCAGCGCCGCCGGGCGGACCGCCTTGCTTGCCCAGCTGTCGGCAGCGCCGTGGGCACTCGATGCCGGTGAGGTCGCCGATGAGCTCGCCAGCTATGCCGCCACGCCGACCTTCGACGCGCTGGTCCGCGACTTGAGCAGCGGCCCGATGCAGACCGGCCCTGCCGCGGCCGACAGCGGCCGGGTAACGATCGGCTGGGGCCGCCACGATCGCCTGTGCCTCTCGCGCCAGGCCAAGCGAGCGATCAGCGCCTTTCCCAATGCAACGCTGCGCTGGTTTGAGCATAGCGGCCACTTTCCCCATTGGGATGAAAGCGAGGCGACGGTCGCGCTGATTCTTTCGGCGACGCAATAGTGCGCCTTGCGACGGGGGCGCTATGACGGGGCATGGCAAAGCGTAAACCTTCCCGATCATGGCCGCGTCGCCTGCTGCTGATGCTGGTCGCGATCCCGCTGACCTATCTTGGCGCGTCGCTGATCGGCAGCCTGATCCCCGTCAACCCCGGCTGGCGCGAGCCGCAGCGCGGGATCACCGTCTATCTTGCGGATAATGGCGTCCACGCCGACCTCGTCCTCCCGGTCCAAGCGGCGGGGCTGGACTGGAGCGGCTTCGTCGCGCGATCGGACATGGCCGACGCCCGCGCTTCCGATCGGTGGGTCGCGTTCGGAGCGGGCGAGCGAAAGGTCTATCTCGAGACCCCGACCTGGGCCGATATCAGCCCGCGCACCCTGCTCGCCGCGACCACCGGAGGTGAGCGCGTGGTCCATGTTGAATATACCGCCGATCCCTTTTATGCGGCGCGCGAAATTCGCCTGACCCCGGCGCAATATCGCCGCTTGTGGGCCGCGATCCGCGTCGAGTTCCGGATCGACGCCAGCGGCCACCCGGTGCGGATCGACCATCCCGGCTATGGCCAGCGCGACGCGTTTTATCATGGGGTCGGCCGCGCCAGCGCGCTGTCGACCTGCAACAATTGGGTCGCCGGGCGACTGCGGCTGGCGGGGGTCAAGGTGTCGGCCTGGTCGCCCTTCGTGCAGGGGCTAGTGTGGCGCTATCGCAGGGCGAGCGAACTTCCAAAGCGCTTACCCTGAGCCTGTCGGACGCGACAGGGTTACAATACGTAGCGGCTCAGATCGGTGTCCTTGGCAATCCCGGCGAGCTGCGCCTCGACGAACGCCGCATCGACCACCAACGTCTCGCCCCCGCGATCCTCGGCGGTGAAGCTGATCTCCTCGAGCAGTTTCTCCATCACCGTCGACAGGCGCCGCGCGCCGATATTCTCGAGCGCGGCATTGACCTCGGCGGCGATGCGGGCGAGCGCGGCGATGCCGTCGTCGGCGAAGGTCACCGTCACATCCTCGGTCTTGAGCAGCGCTCGATATTGCTCGGTCAGGCTGGCGCGCGTTGCCGACAGGATACGCACGAAGTCCTCCTCGGTCAGGGCGGCGAGCTCGACGCGGATCGGCAGCCGTCCCTGCAATTCGGGAAGCAGGTCCGACGGCTTGGCGACGTGGAACGCGCCCGACGCGATGAACAGGATATGGTCGGTCTTGATCGGGCCATATTTGGTCGCGACCGTGGTCCCCTCGATCAGCGGCAGCAGATCGCGCTGGACGCCTTCGCGGCTGACCGATCCGCCGCGCACGTCGCTGACCGCGATCTTGTCGATCTCGTCGAGGAAGACGATGCCATTGGCCTCGGCATCGGCCAAAGCGACCCGCGTCACATCGTCCGAATCGACGCGCTTGTCGGCCTCTTCGTCGAGCAATTTGGCAAAGGCGTCGCGGACCTTCAATTTGCGCCGCTTCTTTGGCGCGCCGCCCGAGATCTTCGACATCATCTCGCCAAGGTTGATCATCCCGACGCCGTTGCCGGGCATGTCGAACGGCATCGCCGGGGCCTCACTGACCTCGATCTCGACCTCGGCCTGATCGAGGCTGCCGTCGGCGAAGCGCTGGCGGAAGCTGGCGCGGGTCAATTCGCTCGATCCCTTGCCGGTCAGCGCGTCGAGCAGGCGTTCGAACGCGGCATGTTCGGCCGCGTCCCTGACCACCAGCCGACGCCGCTCGCGCTCCAGACGTACCGCCTCCTCGACCAGGTCGCGCGCGATCTGCTCGACGTCGCGCCCGACGTAGCCGACCTCGGTGAACTTGGTCGCCTCGACCTTGACGAACGGCGCATCGGCGAGACGCGCGAGCCGGCGTGAGATCTCGGTCTTGCCACACCCCGTCGGCCCGATCATGAGGATGTTCTTGGGCGTCACTTCGTCGCGCAGTTCCGGGCTCAGCCGCTGGCGCCGCCAGCGATTGCGCAGCGCCACCGCAACCGCACGCTTGGCATCGGTTTGCCCGACGATATGCTCGTCGAGTGCGGCGACGATCGCCTTGGGGGTGAGGGCGTCGTTCACACCACGGAAGCCGCTTTGAGGTCGGCCGTTTCGCCCGGACGCGCCGCCAGCGCATTGACGATCGGAGAATCCGCGACCCGACTGACCCCGACAGTGAAATCGGGCGTCGGCGCGGTCGACGAGTCGAGCCGCGACAGCTCCTCTGCGGTGAGCGACAGATCGACCGCCGCCAGATTGTCGTCCAGCTGGCTCAACCTGGAGGCGCCGATCAACACACTCGACACCGCCTCTTTGCTCAACAGCCACGCCAGTGCGACTTGCGCCACGGTGGCGCCGTGAGCGTGCGCCATGACGCGCATCTCCTCGATCAGCGCGAAACCGGCGTCCTTGTCGATCGGAAGAGCGTCGAAGCCCGACAAACGGTTGTCGGGATCGGCGAGGTTTTCGCGCGTATATTTGCCCGACAGGAAACCCCCGGCGAGCGGCGACCAAGCGGTAAAACCCAACCCGTAATGCGCCGCCATCGGCAAAATCTGATGCTCCACGTCGCGCCCCAGCAGGTGATACATGGACTGGATATGGGTAAAGCGTGCCCAGCCATTGGCGCGCTGCAGCTCGAGTGCGGCGGCAACCTTCCAGGGGGTCCAGTTGGACACACCAAGGTAGCGTGCCTTGCCCGCCCGAACGATCTGGTCGAGCGCGAACAGCGTTTCCTCGAGCGGGGTGTGGGCGTCGTCGCGATGGGCGATATAAACATCGACGTGATCGGTGGCGAGGCGTTTGAGGCTATGGTCGATCGACCAGTGGAGATGCGCCGCCGACAGGCCCGAGCGGTTGAGCGGTTCGCCGACCCGCCACCCCGCCTTGGTCGCAATCACGACCTCGTCCCGACGCGTGCCGAGCGCGCGGCCGAGCATCTGCTCGCTTTCGCCGGCGGCATAGACATCCGCGGTATCGAAGAAGTTCACCCCCGCGTCGAGTGCGCGCCTAACGATCGACGTCGCGTCCTCCTCGCGGGTGCGGGCAATCGCGCGATTGCCGCTGCCCGCGCCGAAGGTCATGGTACCGAGGCAGAGGCGCGAGACAATCAAGCCCGTCGAGCCAAGAGTGGAATAAAGCATCAATTTCCCTAGCTTGATTAAACGATTTCCACCGTCAGCCGGTCGTTGGTGAAGACACACACCTCGGCGGCGATCGCCATGGCGCGGCGGGCGAGTTTCTCGGGGTCGGTTTCATAGTCGGTCAGCGCCTTCGCTGCGGCGAGCGCGTAATTGCCTCCGCTGCCGATCGCCGCAATGGCGCCTCCAGAAAGGCTGGCCTCGGGCTCAAGCACATCGCCATTGCCGGTCAGGATCAGCATCGTGTCGGCATCGGCGACGATCATCATCGCTTCGAGGTTGCGGAGATATTTGTCGGTGCGCCAATCCTTGGCCAGCTCAACCGCGGCGCGCAGCAATTGCCCGCGATGCGCCTCGAGCTTCTTTTCGAGCCGCTCGAACAAGGTGAAGGCGTCGGCGGTGGCGCCGGCGAACCCGCCGATCACCCCCTTCGTCCCATCTGCGCCCTCGGCGCCCAAGCGGCGGACCTTCTTGGCATTGGGCTTCATCACGGTGTTGCCCATGCTGACCTGGCCGTCGCCGGCGATCACGGTGGTGCCGCCAAGCTTGACCCCGAGGATCGTCGTTCCGTGCCAAATGTCCATGATTGCTCCCGCGTGCTCAAGACGAATGTGGGGGGGCGACCCGCCGCGCTTCAAGACCTGCCCGCGAACATGAAGGCCGCCGCGCCGGCCATGCACAGGAACGCGCCGAGATGACGCCACCCGATCGGCTCCTTCAGGATTACCGCCGCGAACGCAAAAAACACCAGCAACGTGATGATTTCCTGGATGATCTTGAGCTGCCCGCCGCTCAGCCCGTTGGCATAGCCGATGCGGTTGGCGGGAATGGCGAACATATATTCGATCAGCGCGATGCTCCACGACGCCATGATCACCAGCCCCAGCCGCGCCTCGGGAAATCTGAGGTGACCGTACCACGCGATGGTCATGAAAATATTCGAGACGATGAGCAACAGGATCGTGGGCAAGGCGGACATCAGGATTGTCCACCCTCCGGGATGACCTTTTCCACGCGCCGATCGGGGATCAGCCAATAAAGCGCGACCACGAGGTAGATGCCGATCGATGCCCAAAGAAAAAAGAACGCCAGCGGCACCGCGGCGAAATAAGCGACGACGGAGACGATCTCCTTGCGCTTCTCGCCCAGCGCCTCGTCGAGCTTCGAGGGGCCGTGCTCGGCGCTGCTGATCGTCCGTTCGATCAGCATATAGGCAAGCGAGGCCATGACCAGCACGACGCCGTAAGCCGCGACGGTATATTCGCTTATCCCCTCTTCACCGACCCAGCGGATGACGAACGGGACCAGGCTGAGCCAGAACAGCAGGAACAGATTGGCGAGCAGGACGCGGCCATCGATCACCTTGGCGAGGTGAAACATGTGGTGATGGTTGACCCAGAAAATGCCGACGTTCACGAAGCTCAGCGCATAGGCCGCGAACAGCGGCAGTTCGGGCTCGAGCGCCGCCCAGCTGTCGCCGTGGGGCACGGGCAGTTCGAGCACCATGATGGTGATGATGATCGCCAACACGCCGTCGGTGAACGCATTGAGCCGTCCCGGCCCCATTTCGTCGGCGACGTCGCTCATCGATCATGCGCGGCGAGAAAGGCGACGGCGTCGGCCAGCGCCGGGGTCGATCCGCGAAACGTCGGCGACAGCGACTTGACCAGGTCGATATGACTCTTGCCCGGGTAAAGCCTCAGCGTGACCGGCGCGCCGAGCGCGGTCAGTCTGGCCGCGAGATGCTCGCTGTTGGCCGGGCGCACCACCGTGTCGGCGGTGCCGTGCATCAGCAGCATCGGTGGCGCATCGCGCCGCGCGAAGTGGATCGGCTGGGTTTCGAGCGGACGCGGCCATTGCCCCAGCGCGTCGCGCCCGCGCTGTTCGGTGAAGGGATAGAAATCGGCCGGGGTGGCGAGCAGAGCGGCGGCGCGCACGATCCTGGGATCGACCCCGACATCGCGCAGATAATGCGCATCGAGGCTCAGCATCGCGGCCTCATAGGCCCCCGCCGAATGCCCCGACAGGCTGATCCGACGCGGGTCGCCGCCATAATCGGCGACATGATCGCGCGCCCACTTCACCGCCAGCGCGCCGTCCTCCACGAACGCGGGGAAACGGACCTGCGGCACCAGCCGGTAATCGGCGACGATGGTGACAAAGCCGCGCGCGGCAAAGGCACGTCCGGCGAAGCCATATTCGGCGCGCTCGCCGCGCACCCAGCCGCCGCCGTAAAAGAACAGGACCACCGGCAAGGGGGTCGCGGAGCGCCGCGCTGGCACCCACACGTCGAGCTTCTGGCGCGGCAGAGGGCCATAAGCGGCGCCGTTTACCGCCAGCCGCGTTCCGCCGTCGCCGCTAACCCGGCTGACCCCGTTGAGCAATGCCGCCGGGCTGCACCCGGCGAGCGCCACCGCGCCGATCAGGGCGCTCCATTTCATGATAGTCCTTTTGGTCGACGGCACCGGAACTCCTTTCGTCCGCCGCCGAGCAAAGACCGATCAGGCCTTGCAACGCGGACAGGGTTCGCTCCTAACGTCGCGCGCGCCGGCTTGGGTCCGCGCCGCACCGTTGGCGGTCATTCGACGCCCTTCACTTTGCCCCAGGTCCGTGCCGCGGTGTAGCCGAGATAGCCCGTGCCGAAGAGGGCGTAGAGCTCTTCGGGGATGCCGCGCAGGTACGCGGTCATGCCATTGCCGATGCCAAGCGCCATCTTGGGGTCGGCGGCGGCGATCAACCCCATCGGGATCGACCACAGGATCAGCGTGTACATCATGTACAGGAACGACGGGCGGGCGCGGCTGGTCCACGGGTCGGCCGACTGCGCCTCGACCACGATCGCCTTCATCTGGTCGGCGATCGCCGCCGCCTGCTGGTCGCCCTGAAGCTTGATCAGCTCAAGCTTGGCGCGGTCGCGCGCTTCGGGGTCGGGGATGAGCTTGTCGAGCAGATGCGACAAAGGGGCGATGATCGCGTCAAAAATGGGCATGGTCCGATGTTCCTTCCTGGCGATGTTGATGAAGTTGAGGGCTCAACTTCGCGCGGCGGCCCGGCGATGTTGACGAAGTTGATACGGCGAGCTTCATGACAGTGATCCGATCCGGTTCGCTAGCCAGCCATAGAGAAATGCCTCATTGGCGGGCCGCCGCTCGGCCAGGCGAAGGTAGCGCTCGCCCTGCAGCGCTTCGAGCGCGCGCAATAAGACGGTTTCGCCACCGCGTGCGCCGCGAACGTGGAGGAAGCCGTCGAGCGCAGCCAGCGTGCGCGGTCCGATCCGCCCGTCGGGAACCAGATCGGCAAAGTCGCGGCCATTGCGGTTGAGCGCGGTCAGCGCCCGCTGAAGGAAGGTCGCGGCGACCGCGGGGCCCATGTTGACCCCGGTGTCGAACAGTTCGGCGGCGATCCGCCACGCGCGCTCGGCAATCGCGTCGAAGCGCGGCCGCAACCAATATAAGCGGCGATAGATCGAAAGCGCTTCGTCGCGCGGCAGAGCCCGCATCGCCCCGCGATAGCCGTGCGCGCGTGCCACCGCCTCGGTCACGCCAAAGCGAGTCGCGCCGCCGCGATCGGCCGGGTGATCGACAAATCCCCCCTCGCGCTCAACCAGTTGGTCGAGCAAACGCTCGATATCGGAACCGGCGATGTCCATCATTCCCTCCTTGTTGAAAAGGCAGTTGAACCATATCGGTTGTCTGTAGGACAGCATTTTGTTCCAATGACGATTTTAATCACCGGCAATGCCGGCTGATCGATGCGGCGTTAAAGCGTCAATGGCGGCGCGCGGTCCGCCACGGGAGCGCTCCTGGTTGATCCGAAGCGCGCCATGCCGCAGGGGAAAACTGTGCCCTTATCGTCACTTGTGTTGCCTTCGCGGGATTGGCATTAATCATGCCAACGGTCGCGGCTTCACCAGCGGCCCGGGGAGGGACTTGCCATGATCAATCACCGCATGCTCGGCGGCGCGCTGCTCGCCGCGACCGCGCTTACTTGTGCCACGCCCGCCGCTGCGCAGCGCGTCGCCCGCATCGTCTCGTTCGGCGACAGCTATGCCGACACCGGCAATGCGATCGCCATCCTGCTTGCCAATCCCGCGACCCCGGCCGCGGTGCGCGGGCAATTGACCACGCTCTATCCCACCGGCCGGTTTTCAGGCGGGACCAACTATGTCGATACGCTGGCCCAATTGCTCAACGTCCCGGTGGTCAATTTCGCGGTCGGCGGCGCGACCACCGGCACCGCCAACAACGGCTTTCCCGGTATTCCCGGCCTGACGCAGGAAGTTGCCATCTTCGGGTCGAACGTAACCCCGCCGGGAACGATTTTCCCGATCGCGAACGGGTTCCATTCGGGCGATCTGCTGGCCTTGTCGATCGGCGGCAATGACGCCCGCGCTTATTACACCGCCAACCCCAATGCGACGACCGCGCAGGCCGCGGCGGCCGCCACCACCTCGGTCGTCCAGGCGACGACCAACATCAACCAGCTGGTCGCGGCCGGGGCGCCGACGATCAGCTTCCTTGCGCTCGACGCGTCGGGTGCGCCCGACCTCATCGGGCGGACCTCGGCACAGGCGCTGGCCAAGGCGTTTTCGGCCAGTTTCAACAATGGCTTTCAGGGCACGCTCGCGGGCTATGCCGCCAATGGCACGATCGTCCATTATCTCGACGGCGCGACCGTGCTCGCCAATGTCGCCGCCAATCCCGGCGCCTTTGGCATCAGCAACATCTATTGCCCCGCCGCCCCCAATCCGACCTGCCTGCAAAATCAGGCGGGCTATCTGTTCTATGCCGACGGGGTCCATCTGACCTCGGACGGGTTCAAGATCATCGGCCAATATGTCGCGGCACAGGTCACCGCGCCCTTGACGCTCCAGGCGCCGGGCGACGCGGCGATGGACAGCGCGCGCCAGTTCGGGCGGACGATGACGACGCGGGTCGACCTTGGAGCACCGCGCGACGGCGACATGCCCGAAGGCGTTGCGGCGTATATCGTCGGCGACACCGTCAGCCGCACCCTCCATGCCAGTCGCACCAACGACCAGTTCAAGACCACCAGCAGCGGGCTCACCGCCGGGCTTGAAGGCGGCTTCGGCGCGGGCCTGGTCGGTGCCGCGGTCAACGTCTCGCGGCCCAAGGCCAATTTCGCCAACGATTTGGCGCGCGACGAGGTCAAGTCGGTGTCGGTCGGGGTCTATGGCGGGGCCGGGATCGCCGGCGGGTTCGTCCAGGGCTATGCCGGGATCGGGCGCGATCGCCACGATCTCAGCCGGGTCGGCGTGGTCGCGGGGATGGAAGCGCGCGCCAAGGGCCGCCACACCATCGCCGGGATCAAGGCCGGCTATCTCATGCCGATGGGCGGGATCCGGGTCGGCCCGGTGGTCGCGCTCGACCATGCCCGGGTGCGCGTCAACGGCTATACCGAGACGGGCGATCCGGCGCTGACGCTCAACGTCGGCAAGGCGCGCTATTCGTCGCTGCGCGGCAGTGCCGGGGCCGAATTGCGCGGCGACTTCGGCGCCAACGGGATGCAATTGCGCCCCTATTTCGCCGCCGTGGCCGAAAAGGACTTCAAGGGCGATGGCCGCGTGTTCGACTTCTCGCAGACCAGCGCGCCGATCATCGTCAACCATTATCGCGTCGAAGACGTTTCGAAAAAGATCTACGGTCGCCTTTCGGCCGGGCTCAGCGCGTCGGTCCTGGCCAATGTCTCGGTCAATGCCGTGGTGTCGGGCACGGTCGCCAAGAAGCAGGGCAATGAGACGTCGGGCCACGTCGGGGTGCGCGCCGCTTTCTAGGCTCTGTGCACATCGAAGAGGGTTGTCCGGCGCCGGCCGGGCCGCCCTTTTTCGTGCCGCCGCGACTTGCCGCCTAGCCGCAGCGCGCGAGCACGGCAGCGGCGATCGGAGAAGGCGGGACCGCCAGCGCCGGGGCACCGCCGAGCGTGACATTGACTGCCCCGGGGGAAGCGAACGTCCGGCCGACCGCGCGCGCATCGTCGCCGCGCGCGTCGCCTTGCCATTCGCTTTCGCCCGGCGCGCCGGGCTTGGCGACGGCGTGCATCGGGATCGACGAGGCATGTCCGGCCCCGGTGAAGCTGAGCGTGGCGGTCGCGCCGGGATGCGAGGGGGACAGGCGCCTGACCAGCAATTGGCGGGCGCTGCCCGATCCGCTGCAGGCGAAGCTGAGCAAGGGCGCGACGCCATTCGGGCCGAAATTGGCGACGCCGTCGGTTCCGCCCGACCACGTCATCCCGTCGTCGGCGATCGGCACTGCGGCGCGATCGGCCGATTCGGCGGCGGCGGCATTGGCCGGCGCGCCGGGCCCGCTCGACCCGGCATCGCCGATCGTGGTGTCGGGGGGTGCGGTCGCCCCTTTGGCAACCGGGCCATCGTCGCCCTGGCAAGCGATCAACGCGAGCGTGGCGACGAACGGGAAGAGCGAGAGGATGGCTTTCATGCCGCTGTAACTCGCGGGAGCGCGCGGGGTTCATCGCAGCGCAGCATTTGACAATGGAGCGCGATCTTATCGCCGGCGCGGGTTCTGTTCGTCATTCTTCTTCCATTGCCGGATCAGGCATCCGGTCCAGCCCCCCGGGCCGACCGGGCCGCACGACTGGGGCCCACTGCCGCCGGCATCGCCCCACGACATCCGCTCCCGCATCACGCTCTTCGCATCGCCGTGCCAGTCGAACGAGGGACGACGGTCGGGAAGTCGATACCGCTGCCCGCGATCGCGTCGGCCGCACACGACAATCGCATCGCCCGCCGAGTCGCCAATCGCGGGACTGGCCCCGGCGCCGGTCGCTTCCCCGGTCGCGCGGCTGGCGCAGACCTCCTGCCCCGCGGCGCGCCTGACCGCGTCGTCGATCGACGACGCCTGAAACGCGATGGCGAGGAAAAGCATGGTCATGGCGGCGATTAGAACAGGATCGCCGAGGTTACGCCAGCGGCTGCCGCGCTAGGCGGCGCGGGGCGTAATGCGGTCGAGGCTACCGTTGAGCGCGCGCTTGGCCTCGAGCAGTTCGTAGTCAGCCTGAAGCCCGAGGAAGAAGCCTTCCGACATGCGAAAATAACGCGCCAACCTGAGGTCGAGTTCGGCATCAATCGGCTGCTCGCCATCGAGCAATGCGCGAATCCGAGGGGCATTGACATCGATCGCCCGCGCCAAGCTGTCGGCATCAATCCCCAACGGAACCAGCCACTCGCTCGCCAACATCTCGCCCGCATGGGGATTATGCAGCCAGTCGGGATTAGTGATAGTCCGTGATTTCGACACTGTGGGCGCCTCCGTCGCGCCACACGAAGCATACACGCCATTGCGCATTGATGGAAATGCTATGCTGGCCGGCGCGATCGTTCCTCAGCGCATGGAGGCGATTGCTCGGCGGGTGACGCAAATCGTCAAGGGTGCGCGCGCGGTTGAGGATCTTAAGCTTCTTAAGTGCACGGTCCTGGATAGCGGGTGGCAGTTTGCGGCTGCGCAGGCCGCTCCAGATCAGGGTCGTCTCGCTATCTTTGAAGGTCCGGATCATGCTGAAGTCCTAACACAGGTCTCAGCAATCGTAGGTGGGCGTTCATGCGCAAGCGATTGAACCTTTTGCGCCCCGTCAACGCCCGAACTTGGTCCGGCTCTGCCTGCCGAAGCGGCCCTTCCTTGTCCCCGGCTTGCCCTCGGTCGAATTGCCGACCGAGCGCGGGGCGCGGCGTTCTTGCACCGGGAGGCCGAGGTCGTCTTCCTCGAGCTTGCGGATCTCGTCGCGCAGGCGGCCGGCTTCCTCGAACTCGAGGTCAGCGGCGGCTTTTCGCATGCGGCTTTCGAGGTCGCCGATGTAGGCGCGCAGATTGTGCCCGACGAGATGCGGGCGGTCGTCGTCGCCGGTCTCGACCAGCACGCCGTCGCGCAACGACACATCGCTCATGATGTCGTTGATCTGGCTCTTGATCGACGCCGGAGTGATGCCGTGCGCCTCATTATACGCCACCTGCTTCTCGCGCCGGCGGTCGGTTTCGTTGAGCGCGCGCTCCATGCTCCCGGTGACGCGGTCGGCGTAGAGAATGACCCGCCCGTCGATATTGCGCGCGGCACGGCCGATGGTCTGGATGAGCGAGGTTTCGGAGCGCAGGAACCCTTCCTTGTCGGCGTCGAGGATCGCGACCAATCCGCATTCGGGGATGTCGAGCCCCTCGCGCAACAGGTTGATCCCGACGAGGACGTCATAGACCCCCAAGCGGAGGTCGCGGATCAGCTCGATCCGTTCGAGCGTCTCGACGTCGCTGTGCATGTAGCGCACGCGCAAACCCGCCTCGTGGAGATATTCGGTGAGGTCCTCGGCCATGCGCTTGGTCAGGGTGGTGACGAGGGTGCGATAGCCCGCGGCGGCGACCTTCTTGGCCTCGTTGACGAGGTCGTCGACCTGGTCCTCGACGGGCTTGATCTCGACCGGGGGGTCGATCAGCCCGGTCGGACGAATGACCTGTTCGGAAAAGACGCCGCCGGTCGCCTCCATCTCCCACGGCCCGGGCGTCGCCGAGACGAACGCGGTCTGGGGCCGCATGGCGTCCCATTCGTTGAACCTGAGCGGGCGATTGTCGATGCACGACGGCAGGCGAAAACCATATTCGGCGAGCGTGATCTTGCGCCGGTGATCGCCCTTCGCCATGGCGCCGATCTGCGGCACGGTCTGATGACTTTCATCGACGAACAGCAGGGCATTGTCGGGCAGATATTCGAACAAGGTCGGCGGCGGCTCGCCGGGCAGGCGGCCGGTCAGGAAGCGCGAATAATTTTCGATTCCCGCGCACGACCCCGTGGCGGCGATCATTTCGAGGTCGAAGTTGGTGCGCTGCTCGATGCGCTGCGCTTCGATCAGCCGCCCCTCGGCGACAAGCTCCTTCAATCGCTCCTCTAGCTCATGGCGGATCGCACCCATCGCCTGCTTGAGCGTCGGCCCAGGGGTGACGTAATGCGAATTGGCATAGACTTTGACGTAATCGAGGCTGGCCACCTTCTTGCCCGTCAGCGGATCGAATTCGACGATCTCCTCGATCTCGTCCCCGAAGAAGGAAATGCGCCATGCGGTGTCTTCGTAGTGCGACGGAAAGATTTCGAGATTGTCGCCCTTGACGCGGAAGTTGCCGCGCGCGAACCCCGCGTCGTTGCGCTTATATTGAAGCGCGACGAGCTTGCGGATGGTCTCGCGCTGGTCGGCGGATTGGCCTTTCTTCAAGTCGAAGATCATCGCCGAATAGGTCTCGACCGAGCCGATCCCGTAGAGGCACGACACCGATGCGACGATGATCACGTCGTCGCGCTCGAGCAGCG
>CAXSCF010000054.1:0-15171 GCA_964235815.1 uncultured Sphingomicrobium sp. | reverse complement strand
GGCGCAAGATCGTCATCCTCGGCGGCGGGCCCAACCGCATCGGGCAGGGGATCGAATTCGATTATTGCTGCTGCCACGCCGCTTTCGCGTTGAAGGACGCGGGCTATGAGACGATCATGGTCAATTGCAATCCCGAAACGGTGTCGACCGACCCCGAAACCAGCGACCGGCTCTATTTCGAACCGCTGACGAGCGAGGATGTGCTCGAGATTTTGCGCCGCGAGAGCGAGCGTGGCGAATTGGTCGGGGTGATCGTCCAGCTCGGCGGCCAGACCCCGCTCAAGCTCGCCGAGGAAATCCAAGCGGCGGGCTATCCGATCCTCGGAACCAGCCCCGACAGCATCGACTTGGCCGAAGACCGAGAGCGGTTCGCCAAGCTGGTCGACAAGTTGCAGTTGAAGCAGCCCGAAAACGGCCTGGCGCGGAGCCGCGACGAGGCGATCGCGGTGGCGAGCCGCATCGGCTATCCGGTGCTGTTGCGGCCAAGCTATGTGCTCGGCGGGCGCGCGATGGAGGTCGTCGACGGCCCCGACCAGCTCGATCATTACATCGCCACCGCGGTCGAGGTGTCGGGCGCTTCGCCGGTGTTGATCGACCGCTATTTGCGCGATGCCATCGAGGTCGATGTCGATGCAATCTGCGACGGGAACGAGGTCGCGGTCGCGGGAATCCTGCAGCATATCGAGGAGGCCGGGGTCCATTCGGGGGACAGCGCCTGCTCGATCCCGCCCTACAGCCTGAGCCCGGCAATCCTCGCCGAAATCGAACGCCAGACGCGGGCATTGGCGCTGGCACTGGGCGTCAAGGGGCTGATGAACATCCAGTTCGCGGTCAAGGACGACGAAGTCTATTTGATCGAGGTCAACCCGCGCGCTTCGCGGACGGTGCCGTTCGTGGCCAAGGCGATCGGTCGGCCCATCGCCAAGATTGCGGCACGGGTCATGGCGGGCGAGCCGCTGTCGAGCTTCGCACCGATCGACCGCGATATCGGTCATGTCGCGGTGAAGGAGAGCGTGTTCCCCTTCGCGCGTTTCCCGGGAACCGACCCCGTGCTATCACCCGAAATGAAAAGCACTGGCGAAGTTATGGGAATTTCGAACAATTTCCACATTGCTTTCGCCAAGTCCCAGCTCGGCTGCGGGATCCTGTTGCCAAATGCGGGAACGGTGTTCGTGTCGGTCAAGGAAACCGACAAACCCTTTATTCTGCCGGCCGCAAAGCGGATGGTCGAACTTGGCTTCAGCCTGATCGCCACCAGCGGGACGTGCGCCTTCCTTGCTGGCGAAGGACTGCCGGTAATCCTGGTCAACAAGGTCGCCCAGGGACGCCCGCACATCGTCGACCGGATCGTCGATGGCGGGGTGCAGATCATCTACAATACGACCGAAGGGTGGCAGTCATTGAAGGACAGCCAGGCGATCCGCGAAGCGGCGATCAAATATAAGGTGCCTTACTTCACCACTGCGGCGGCGAGCCTGGCAACGGCCGATGCGATCGCGGCGCTGCGCGGGCATGCGCTTGAAGTTCGCTCGCTCCAGTCCTATTATTCAGCCTTGAAAAACTGATTTTTCCACAAAATCGCCCGTTTGACGCTTGCCGCGTGGCGAGCGCCGGGATGGTTTTGGCAAGAGGGGACTGAGAATGGCTAGCGACAAAGTTCCGATGCTCGCCGAAGGGCACCGCACGTTGACCGAGGAGGTCAAGCGGCTTCGGCTCGAGCGGCCCGAGATCATCGATTCGATCGAGGAAGCGCGCGCGCATGGCGACCTCAGCGAAAACGCCGAATATCATGCCGCCAAGGAACGCCAAGGGCAGGTCGAGGCGATGCTGTCCGACGCCGAGGACCGATTGTCCCGCGCGCTGGTCATCGATCCAACCACGTTGAGCGGGGACAAGGTCGTGTTCGGCGCAACGGTGACGTTGATCGACGAAGAGGAAAAGGAAATCCGCTATCAGCTCGTCGGGCAAACCGAAGCCGACGCCAAGGTCGGGCGGATTTCCTACAATAGTCCGCTTGGGCGCGCGCTGATCGGGCGCACCGTCGGGGAGGATGTCGAAGTCACGACGCCGGCGGGCGAGCGCTATTACGAATTGACCAAGATCGAGTTCATTTGACCGACGAGCCGCTGGTCGAGGTCAGGAGCGCGACGGTGGCGATTGCTCTCGTCACCGCGCTGATCTCCGCGGCCGTGATCATCAGCGGATCAATCGGCGCGGCGGCGACCGGCTTTGGCTTTATCGCGGCGCGGGTCGGCGGGATGAACGTTGCGGGCGCGCTGCCGGTGTGGCTTACGCCGTGGAGTGCGACCTTGATTCATGGCGGGTGGCTTCATCTTGCCTCCAATTTGATTCTGCTGGTGTTTGTCGGGGCGCAGGTCGAGCGCGTACTCGGCACCGCCAACCTGATCCTCGCCTACCTGGTCGGCGCGATCGCCGCCGCGGCAGCGCAATATGTGGTTGGCCCATCCTCGATCGAGCCGATGATCGGGGCGTCGGGCGCGATCAGCGCAATCTTCGGCATTTATGCACTGATGGGCGCGCGTCCCAAGGCGGTGACGGGATCGCGGCGAGTCAATCGCGCGATCCATGTCGCGTGGTTGCTCGCGGCATGGGTCGTCATCCAGTGGATGACGCAGATGATCGGCAGCGACCAGGGCGTGATGCTGGCCACTCCGGCGCATATCGGGGGCTTCATCGCGGGGCTGGCGCTGCAGCGGCCGTTGCTGTTGTGGCATTACCGACGGGCCTAGCCTGGAAGGAATGCTTCCGAACCAAAGTTCCTCACCTCATGTTGGCCTCTTTCGGAGCAAGATTAAGGCGCGATTTACCCTAACTGGCCAACCGATGTTAATTGGAGCAAGATATCATCCATTCCGCGGCCAGGAACCAACAGTGACGTCTGGCGACGTCGGTGGGACCTGACTGCGGCGTCGCATGATCAATCGACAGGCTGAATTTTGTTCGTAATAATCGAGATACGAGGGGCGCCAGATCAATGAGCAAGGTCATTCGCGGCATCATCGCTGGGCTTATCGCCACGACCGGCGCAGCGGCAGATGCGTCTTATTTCATCACGTTCGGCAGCCTTCCCGCCGAAGGCACGATCACGACGAGCAGCTACAGCTATGCCTGCACCACCAATTGTCCAGTGACGGTCACGCCTTATGCGACGTTCGTGAACGGTCTTTATAGTGGCATGACGGTCGAGACGCTCGACGGCGCTTTTTCCTTCACCGGCCAGGATCGTTACAGGAGCAGCTATACGGTCAACTTCGAGTTCGCCAACGGAAGCTTGATGTGGACGAACCTCACCGGCTTTCAGGAGTTGACGCGCTGCCTGTTCCTGCCGTGCACATCGACCATTTCCAATTTCGGTGCGACGAATTTTGCGCTTGAGGTGCGCGATCAGCAAAGCGGCGTGGCCGCGCTGATTGCCCCCGTCCCCGAGCCCGCGACATGGGCAATGCTGGTCCTGGGGTTCCTGGCGATCGGCACCGCGCTGCGCCGGCGACCGCGCGCGATCTTGCCGCGGTCCGCCAACCCCCGGCTTGCGCCCGCCTCAGGCGGCTGACGGACTTTCGGGTTCGAGCAAGCGATGGAGATGGACCACGACATATTTCATCTCGGCATCGTCGACCGTGCGTTGGGCCGCGCCGCGCCATGCTTCCTCGGCATCGGCGTAATTGTCGAACATTCCCACCATGTCGAGGCTGGTCAGATCGACGAAGTCGAGACCGCGCGGATCGCTGACGCGACCGCCGAAGACGAAGTGAAGCTTGCTCATGACCGGTCCGCTAGCATCAAAGTCGGGCGTTGCGAACCGTCCATTTCCGTACCGTCAGCCTAATTCGACCGCTTGGCTGCGCCAAGCGCGGCGTCGCTCACACCCCTGATCAGGGTCTGAATGGCCGACGAGCCCGCTTGGGGAGTAAGGTTCAGTTCGTTGAGCTTGTCGCGGCCCGCTTCCTTGGCAGCTTCGATCGCATCCTTGGCGCGGCCGGTGATCCGCCCCCCGATCGGCCCGAGCAATTCATCTTCGCGCTCGGTGCGGGGAAGCAGGGCAGCAAGCAGGACGCCGACCGCCAGTCCTCCGGCGAGCGCCACGAGTGGCGCCTCGTCGATGCCGTCGCTGGCCCTGGCGCTTGCCGCCGAAGCGGTTTCGCGGGCGCTGTCATAGGCATCGACCGCCGCCGTGCGGGCGCTGTCATAAGCATCGCCTGCACGATCGCGCAGCGACGGGTCGGGTGCATTGTGGCTCTTGCTGGTGGTGGCGTTGGGGCCGGATTTGACGCTCATGACAGTTTCTCCGTCTTGGGGGCAGTACGCGTTCGCGTCTTGCGCGGTGCCGTCCGCCGATGATCAGCGGTCGGATGGGGTGAAGCGGAATTGCGCTTTTTGCTGCGATCGCCGCGTGACGTCACGGCGTCATAAAGCTTGATGGCCGCCTCGGTCAGCGGCTCGCGGGCAAGAAATAAAGCGACCGCCGCCGCCGCGCCTCCGACCGCGACGGGACGCGCCTTGACGGCATCGACGGCTTCCTCGGCAAGATCGGCGCCCTTGTCCTTGGCTTTGGCCCAAGCGTCGCCGGCAAGGGTCCTTGGTGCCAGCCGCGCCTGCAGCAAATGGACCGTTTCGATCATCTCGCCGCGGCGGCGCTCCACGTCGATGCGGGCGGCGTTGACGTCGGCGGCCTTGGAAGGGGACGGACCGGTCATGCCGAGGGTCTCAACGCCTTGATCGCAACAAAGGCGAGCAAGCCGGCGACGGCAAATGCCAACACCGTAGCAACCAGCCCGCCCGCAAGCGGCCCGATCAAGGTCGCCAGCGCAAGCGCGATCGTGATGCACAACGTGACCACCCCCGCGATCACGAACAGCAGCGATCCGGCGAACAGGAGAGCCGGGAGCTTGAAGCCGTCGATCTTATCGGTCGCAATCGCCTTGACCAGACCGATCTCGGCGCGGGCATAGCCCTTGCCCTGATCGATCAGGCGACTGACGAGTTCGCCGATCGGCGGTTCGTCCTGCTCCAGGCTCCGCGTCGCCATTTAGCGCTTGGGCTTGTTCGAGGGCTGGTCGAGGCCCGATTTGAGCAAGCGCACCAAGGCAAACCCGATCACTGCGGCGCCGGCGAGCGCGACTCCCGGGCTCTTGCGCACGAACCCGCGCGTGTCTTCGATGAGTTCGTCGGCGTCCTTCGAGGCAAGCCTGTTGGCGGTGTCCTCGATGGTCGAGGCCGCCTTGCGCGCATAATCGCCATATTGGCTGCCAAGCCGGTCATCGAGGCCGGCTGCGGTGTCCCCGATCAATTTCGAGACGTTGGCGAGCGCTTCGCTGCCGCGTTCCAGCCCTTGACCGACGAGACCGCGCGCTTTGTCGGCAGCCTGGCCTGAAAGCTTATCGCCGCCACTGCGCAGTGTATCGACCGCGCGAGCCCGATTGAAACTGCCCCCGCTGCCGGTCGAGCTAGTCTCGTTCGTGCTGCCGCTGGGGGTCGAATCACGCATGATCAGGCTGTCCTCATTGCTGGTGCCGGCGCCGGTAACGATGCTGTCGGTGCCTTCGGGAAGCGGGTCGTTCTGGTCGGCCATGCTATAGTCTCCTTGTTCGAAGAGCTAAACCGAAAGACGTGGCCATCGTTCCGGCCACGAAGCGGAAAGTTGCACGCGTTGGCGTGCTTCGTATAGGGGCGCGGTGAGGGCAGGGGTGCGACGCCGCGCTCCCCCCGCGCAACCGAAAAGGCCGAGCCATGACCGCGATCGTCGATATCCACGCCCGCCAGATCCTCGACAGCCGCGGCAATCCGACGGTCGAGGTCGATGTCACGCTCGAGGACGGCTCGATGGGCCGCGCGGCGGTGCCGTCGGGCGCCTCGACCGGAGCGCACGAAGCCGTCGAGCTGCGCGATGGCGACGGCGCGCGCTGGGGTGGCAAGGGGGTCGGCAAGGCGGTCGAGGCGGCCAATGGCGCGATCGCCGACGAGATCGTGGGGCTCGACGCCGAGGACCAGGCCGAAATCGATGGAGCGATGATCGAACTTGATGGCACCGCCAACAAGGGCAAGCTTGGCGCCAATGCCATTCTCGGGGTCAGTCTGGCGGTGGCCAAGGCGGCGGCGGAGGCGCGCGGGCTCCCGCTTTATCGCTACGTCGGGGGGGTCGGAGCGACGCTGTTGCCCGTGCCGATGATGAACATCCTCAACGGCGGGGCGCACGCCGACAATCCGATCGACTTTCAGGAATTCATGGTCATGCCGGTGGGCGCGGAGAGTTTCTCCGAGGCGCTGCGCTGTGGAACCGAGATTTTCCATGCGCTCAAGAGCGAGCTTCATTCCAAGGGGCTGGCCACCGCGGTCGGCGACGAAGGCGGATTCGCGCCCAATATTGCCTCGGCGCGCGCCGCGCTCGACCTGATCGGCGAAGCGGTCGACCAGGCCGGTTATACGCTTGGCGACGATGTGCTGATCGCGCTCGATCCGGCGGCAAGCGAGTTTTTCAAGGACGGTTCCTATCATTTGTCGGGCGAAGGCTTGGTCCTGACCCCGGCGGAGATGGTCGACTATCTGGCGGCGCTCGTTGGCGATTATCCGATCGCGTCGATCGAGGACGGGCTGGCCGAAGACGACATGATCGGATGGAAGCAGGCGACCGAGCGGCTCGGCGACCGGGTTCAATTGGTCGGGGACGATTTGTTCGTGACCAACGAAGCGCGGCTCGCCGACGGAATTCAACGCGGGATCGCCAATTCTATCCTGATCAAGGTCAACCAGATCGGGACGCTGACCGAGACGATCGGTGCCGTGCGGCTAGCGCAGACAAGCGGCTATACCGCGGTGATGTCGCATCGCTCGGGCGAGACCGAGGATGCGACCATCGCCGACCTCGCGGTCGCGCTCGGCTGCGGCCAGATCAAGACCGGCAGCCTGGCGCGCAGCGACCGCACGGCCAAATATAATCAGCTGCTCCGGATCGAGGAGGAATTGGGCTTTGCCGCGCGCTATCCGGGGCGGACGGCGTTGCGCGCGTACAACCCGCGCTGACCATCGCGAAAACTTGCACGTAAGTCCCACAAAGCACTTGCCTTCATGACGCCTTTCTGATTCTTAAGCTGCATGGCCGGGGGCAAGCAACAATTGGGACTGATCCGCCGCGCGATGGGGCCGGCGCTCGCGCTCATCGTCATCGGCACCTTTGCCGGTCACGCCGTCGCCGGACCCAACGGCCTGCTCGCGTGGGGTGGCTATCACCGCGACCTTGGCGCCCGCAAGGTCGAGCTGGCGAAGCTCGAGGCGCAGCGCGCGCAATTGCGGCACCATTCGGCCCTGCTGGACCCGCGCAAGGCCGATCCCGACATGGCGGACGAGCTGGTTCGGCGCGATCTCGGGCTGGTGCGCCCCAACGAAGTCATCCTGCCGCTCGACTAGGCCCGATCGGGGAACGCTGGTTGCCCCCGCGCTGAACCGCCCATCGTTTCGAGCGTTGCCAATGACGCTACGGCAACCCTATACGCGCGCCACCTAGTCTGAACTGGAGAGAGATGTGGCGTGTATCGCCAAGAGCACTCCCGGCGCGGCCGCAGCGTCTGCGCCCGCGACCTCGAACCGAGAGCGCCCGGCCGAGCCGAGGCGCTTCGCCGCGTCGAAGGACGAGCTGCTCGACTTCTACAAGCAGATGCTGCTCATCCGCCGCTTCGAGGAGCGCGCCGGGCAGCTCTACGGGCTCGGGCTGATCGGCGGCTTCTGCCATCTGTACATCGGCCAGGAGGCCGTTGCGGTCGGCTTGCAGTCGGCCATGAAGGTCGGGCGCGACAGCGTCATCACCGGCTATCGCGACCATGGCCACATGCTCGCTTATGGCATCGACCCCAAAGTGATCATGGCCGAGCTGACCGGGCGCGCCGCGGGGATCTCCAAGGGCAAGGGCGGGTCGATGCACATGTTCAGCGTCGAGCATGGCTTCTATGGCGGGCACGGCATCGTCGGGGCGCAGGTCAGCCTCGGCACCGGGCTGGCCTTCAAGCACCAGTATGCCGGCGACGGCGGCACCTGCCTCGCCTACTTCGGTGACGGGGCCGCCAACCAGGGCCAGGTCTACGAGAGCTTCAACATGGCCAAGCTGTGGGACCTGCCGGTGATCTACGCGATCGAGAACAACCAATATGCCATGGGCACCAGCGTCGAGCGATCGTCGTCCGAACCCGATTTCTACAAGCGCGGCGAAAGCCACCGCATTCCCGGGATCCAGGTCGACGGGATGGACGTGCTCGCGGTGCGCGGCGCGGCCGAGGAAGCGATGGCGTGGACGCAAGCCGGCAAGGGGCCGATCATCCTCGAGCTCAAGACCTATCGCTATCGCGGCCATTCGATGAGCGATCCCGCCAAGTACCGCAGCCGCGAGGAGGTCAACAGCTTCCGCGAGGGCAAGGACCCGATTGATCATGCCGCCAAGGAACTGGCGACGATGGGGGTTGACGAAGAGCAATTGAAGGTGATCGACAGCGACATCAAGGCGATCGTCGTCGCCGCGGCCAAATATGCCGAGGAGGCCCCCGAGCCCGAGGCCGGCGAACTGTTCACCGACGTGCTGGTGGAGCGTTACTGATGGCGATCGAACTTAAGATGCCCGCTTTGTCGCCGACGATGGAGGAGGGTACGCTGGCCAAATGGCTGGTCAAGGAGGGCGACGTCATCAAGTCGGGCGACCTGTTGGCCGAAATTGAAACCGACAAAGCGACGATGGAATTTGAAGCGGTCGACGAGGGGACGATCTCGAAGATCGTGGTTCCCGAAGGCAGCGACGGGGTCAAGGTCGGCGCGGTCATCGCGCTGATGGACGGCGAGAGCGAGGCGGCGGCTCCTCCGCCTGGTGAGGAGCCGACACCACCCGCGAGCGATTCGTCGGTGCAGGCGCCTGCTACCGAACAAAAGGCACGCGAGAGCGAGGCGCCTGCGCCCAAGCATGCCGAGACGGGCGCTCGGCAATTGTTCGATGCGGCGCATCATCAGCCCGAACTCGCCGATCCCGCGATCCCCGCTGGGCCAACGGTGTCGACGACGGTGCGCGAGGCATTGCGCGATGCGATGGCGGAGGAAATGCGGGCCGACGACCGCGTGTTCGTGATGGGCGAAGAAGTCGCGCAATATCAGGGCGCGTACAAGGTGACGCAGGGGCTGCTCGACGAGTTCGGGCCGCGCCGCGTGATCGACACCCCGATCACCGAATATGGCTTTGCCGGATTGGGCGCGGGCGCGGCGATGGGCGGGTTGAAGCCGATCATCGAGTTCATGACCTTCAACTTCGCGATGCAGGCGATCGACCACATCATCAATTCGGCGGCCAAGACGAACTATATGTCGGGCGGGCAGATGCGCTGCCCGATCGTGTTCCGCGGGCCCAATGGCGCGGCGTCGCGGGTCGGCGCCCAGCACAGCCAGAACTACGGGCCGTGGTATGCCAGTGTTCCCGGTCTCGTGGTGATCGCGCCGTACGACGCGGCCGACGCCAAGGGGCTGCTCAAGGCGGCGATCCGCAGCGAGGATCCGGTCGTCTTCCTCGAAAACGAACTGCTCTACGGTCAACATTTCGACGTCCCCGAGGGCGACGTCGTCCTGCCGATCGGCAAAGCACGGGCGATGCGTGCGGGCAGCGACGTGACTTTGGTCAGTTACTCGATCGGGGTCGGGGTGGCGCTGACCGCGGCCGATGCGCTGGCCAAGGAAGGGATCGAGGCCGAAGTCATCGACCTGCGCACGCTGCGTCCGCTCGACACGCAGGCAGTGCTCGACAGCCTCAGGAAGACCAACCGGGTGGTGGTGGTCGAGGAAGGCTGGCCGACCTGTTCGATCGCGAGCGAGATCATCGCAGTGTGCATGGAGCAGGGCTTCGACGACCTCGACGCCCCGGTGCTGCGCGTGACCAACGAGGACGTGCCCTTGCCCTACGCCGCCAACCTCGAGAAGCTCGCGCTGATCAAGGCCGATGACGTCGTCAAGGCGGCGAAAGCGGTGCTGTACCGTTGAAGTGCCTCTCCCGCCGGAGCGGGAGGGGAAGAGGCGCGCAGCGCCGAAGGGGAGGGCCGGTACTTCTTTGCAGCCGACAGGCCCTCCCCCGCTCGCTGCGCGAGTCGACCCCTCCCGCTCCGGCGGGAGGGGCATGTCCGATCGAGATCTCGTCCGGTTGTACTGGCCGGTCGCGCTGCGCTCCGCCTTCGACGCGCTGTTCGCGATCGACGATGCCCTCGGCGCGGTGGTGGCGAGTTCGACCCAGCCGGCGCTGGGCGCGATCCGGCTGGCGTGGTGGCGCGACGCGCTCGAGCGGCTCGACGCCTCTCCGCCGCCCCCCGAACCGCGCTTGCAAGGCGCGGCCGAACATCTCCTGACGCGCGGCGTCACGGGGGCCGATCTGGCGCGCCTGGCCGAGGGCTGGGCGGCGCTGTTCGACGAGGTCCGCAGCCCCGCCGCGATCGGCGAGCGGGGCGTCGCGCTGTTCGCGATCGGCGCGACACTTCTTGGCAGCGAAGACGATCAAGCCATTGCCGCAGGACGATATTTCGCGCTTGCCGATGCCGCACGTCGTGGCCTGTCGCCGGTCCCGCCGGTGACCGTGACGCGCGCGCGCATCGCCCGCCGCCTGCGCCCGCTGACGGCGCTCGCGGCGCTTGCCCTGCGCGACCTTGCCCAGGGTGAGCCGTTCGAGGCCGAGGCCACCCCGGGACGCGCCTGGACCTTGATCAGGCATCGCTGGTGGGGTCGGCTCGGCTAGATTGAAATGGCCGCGCAATGGGCGTATTCATCGGCGCGCCGGATCGCGAATCAAGGGAGGCCCCGATGGGTCGAATCCTCGCCGGTATCGCTGCGTTTTTGTTGCTTGTCACCGGCACCACGCTAATGTGGCGCGGCGAGCAACCCGCCCAGGCGACCCCGCTCGCCCCCACCCCGCGCTTTGCCGCGGCCGCGGTGCCGGGGGCGACCCCGCAAACCCTCGCCCCGATCGGCCAGGCGCCGAGCGCCGATCCGCTGAGCAAGGAGCAGAAGCGTTTCGCCCGCGCGGACAAGAATGACGATGGCCGGGTCAGCCTTGCCGAACTGGTCGAACCGCGGCGCAAGGCGTTCGCAAGGCTCGACCTCGATCAGGACGGCAAGCTCGGGTTCGAGGAATGGGCGGTCAAGACGATCGACAAATATAAGGAAGCGAACAGCGATCATGACGCCTCGCTGACCCCGGCCGAATATGCCTTAACCGCGCCCAAGCCGAAAGCGGCCATACCGGCATGCGCCTGCTCGTGAGGTTGAACCCTCCCCGTGAGGGAAAGGGCAGGGGATGGTGTGACCGTTACGAGATCGGGCGGGTCACCCTCACCCTACCCTCTCCCTGAGGGAGACGGCTTCGGTTGCGCCGATCCACCCCACCAACGCCTCTCGCGCGCGATCGGTGTAGAGGCGTTTGCGGTCGCCCTTTTTGACCTTGGGGCCGGTCAAGGGCGGCATCAGGCCGAAGTTGATGTTCATCGGCTGATAAGTGTCGGCGGTGGCGCCGCCGGTGATGTGGCCGAGCAAAGCGCCAAGCGCGGTTTCGAGCGGAGGAGGGGGGAGGATCGCGCCGCCGATCTCGGCAGCGGCGAAGCGCGCGGCGAGCAAGCCGATGGCGGCGCTTTCGATATAGCCTTCGCAGCCCGTGATCTGCCCCGCGAAACGGATGTGGGGCAGCGTCTTCAACCGCAATTCGCGGTCGAGCAGCTCGGGCGAGCGGATGAAGCTGTTGCGATGAATCCCGCCAAGTCGTGCGAACTCCGCCTGCTCAAGCCCCGGAATCGTCCGGAAAATCCGCACCTGATCGGCGTGCTTGAGCTTGGTCTGGAAGCCGACGATATTCCACAACGTGCCGAGCGCATTGTCTTGGCGCAGTTGGACCACGGCGTAGGGCCAGCGCCCGTTGGGGTATTCGGGTGAAGCATCGCGGGGATTGTCGAGCCCGACGGGCTTCATCGGTCCGAAGCGCAAGGTCTCGGGGCCGCGTTCGGCCATCACCTCGATCGGCATGCAGCCTTCGAAGTAGGGCGTGTCCTTTTCCCACTCCTTGAACTCGGTCTTTTCGCCGGCGTTCAAAGCGGTGATGAAGGCGGCATATTGCGCGCGGTTCATCGGGCAATTGATGTAGTCCTTGCCGCCCTTGTCCCACCGCGCGGCCATCCAGCAGATGTCCATGTCGATGCTGTCGCGGTGGACGATCGGCGCGATGGCGTCGAAGAAAGCGAGCGCATCGGCCCCGGCGGCGGCGGCGATCGCGCTGGCGAGCCCGGGCGCGGTGAGCGGGCCGGTGGCGATGATGGTCGTGCCGCTTTCGGGAAGCTTATCAATGCGTTCGCGCACAACTTCAATATTGGGATGCGAACAGATGCGACGCGTGATTTCATTGGCGAAGGCCTCGCGGTCGACCGCCAGCGCCGATCCGGCTGGGACGCGGTGACGGTCGGCGGCGGCCATGACGAGGCTACCGAGAACGCGCATTTCCTGATGGAGCAGCCCGACGGCATTGGCCTCGGCGTCGTCCGAGCGGAAACTATTCGAGCAGACCAATTCGGCCAGACGGTCGCTGTCGTGCGCGGGCGTCGTGTCGCCGCCGCCGCGCATTTCGCTCAAGCGGACCTTGAGCCCGGCCTCGGCAAGTTGCCACGCGGCTTCGGACCCGGCGAGCCCGCCGCCGATGATGTGAACCTGATGTGTCATGGCGCGTTTCCTAAGGCGCATCGAGAAGGAGCGCAAAGCATGATCGACCATATGGGAATTGCCGTGTCCGACATCGCCAGATCGCGGGCGTTTTACGATTCCGCGCTCGGCGCGCTGGGCATGAAAGTGAATATGGAAATGAAGCCCGGGGCGGGCGCGAAAGACGGCGCGGCGCTTGGTTATGGTGCGGGCGACGACAAGATCTTCTGGATCGCAGACGGCAAGCGCCCCGGCGAGGGCCTCCACGTTGCGTTCGCGGCCGACACGCACGCCCAGGTCGATGCGTTCCACGCCGCCGCGCTCAAGGCCGGGGGGAAGGACAATGGCGCGCCGGGGCCGCGGCCCCATTACGGTCCCCATTATTACGCCGCCTTCGTCTACGATCCCGACGGCGCCAATATCGAGGCGGTGTGCACCGCCGAGCCATGAGGGTCTTCACGATCGGCTATGAGGGCACGACCCAGCCCGACTTCATCGCCGCGTTGCAGGCAGCGGGGGTCAAGCGGGTCATCGACGTGCGCGCGCTGCCCCTGTCGAGGCGGCCGGGATTTTCGAAAACCCCGCTCAAGAATGCCCTGGCCGAGGTCGGCATCGATTACGTCCACTTGCGCGCGCTCGGCACGCCGCCCGCGGGGCGCGAGGCGGCGCGCAAGGGACGCCATGCCGAGCTGGAACGGATCTACTTCGGACAGCTCGAACTGCCCGAGGCGATGGTCGCGGCGGCGGAGATGCGCGATCTGGCGGCGGACAAGCCGAGCGCCTTGCTTTGCTTCGAGCGCGACCCCGGTGCATGCCATCGCTCGCTATTGCTGAACGCGGTCGCGAACGATGCCGAGGTGGTCAATCTGTTTGCCTGACCCCTCGACAAGCTCAGGGTGAGCGCAATCGGGACGTGTCTTCCTAGACCGCGGCGGGTTCGTCGGCCTTGGTGGTCGAGACGATCAGCGCTTCGATATCCGGGATCGGACGGCCGGTCATTTCCTTGGGTATTTCGCACACCACGCGGCGCGCGGCTTCCTTGTGGAGCTGCTTGCGCAATTCGCCGAGCGTCTTGGGCGGGGCGATGATCGCCAGCGCGTCGAAGTCGTTGGATAGCGCGCGCTTGTTGATTTGTTCGGCGGCGGTCTTCGCCCAGCGGTCTTCCTCGAGCTGGTGGAAGTCGGTCTCCTCATAGGTTGAACGCCCGCTGGTCGTCGACTGGCCGACTGAACCGGGGCCATCGGTCTTCATGTCGCCATCGCTCGCATCGGTACGTTCGTCATGCGCCTCGGTGCGCAGGTCGATCTGATTGACGTCGCCGTGATTGCGGAAAAGCAGGGTCTTGCGGCCGTCAGTGACGAGGACGAGGGCATTGTTGGCAAGCGGCATCGGTGTCTCCTTATGATGTCCACGATCAACGCCTTCCGCGACCCCGTCGTTCCGGTTCAGGCGTCCTCGCCCGACGCTAAATCCTCTCCGACGGTCGCATCGTCGAGCGGAGCGATTTCGCCGTCGGTTTCGATCTCGATCGCTTCGTCGTCGCTTTCGTCGATGCGGGCGACCGAGACGACCTTTTCATGCTTGTCGATGCGGAAGATCGTCACCCCCTGGGTATTGCGCCCCGCGATGCGGATGTCGCCAACGGTGGTGCGGATGACCTTGGCCTGGTCGGTGACGAGCATCAACTGCTCGCCCGGCCTGACCGGGAAGCTGGCGACCACGCCGCCGTTGCGGTCGGAGGTGACGATGTTGGTGATGCCCTGGCCACCGCGCTTGGTGCGGCGATATTCGTAGGTCGAGCTGCGCTTGCCAAAGCCGTTGACGGTGACGGTGAGGAGGAATTGCTCCTTGTCGGCGATTTCGGCGTAGCGTTCTTCGGTCAGTCCCTCGGCGGCGGCATTGTCGCGCCACTTGGGCGACCGGAGGTAGGCCTCGCGCTCCTCCGCAGTGGTGCCGGCGCGGCGCAGGATCGACATGGAGATGACCTTGTCGTCGCCGAGCAAGCGAACCCCGCGCACCCCGGTCGACGAACGCGACTGGAATTCGCGGACGTCGGTCGAGAGGAAGCGGATCGCCTTGCCGTTGCGGGTGGCGAGCAGGATGTCGTCGTCCTCGGTCAAAAGATCGACCGCGATCAATTTGTCGTCGGTGACGTCTTCGTCGTCGGTTCCGAACTTCATCGCGATCTTGCCCGCGGTCGGGATGTTGGTGAAGGCGCCCATCGAGTTGCGCCGCACTGTCCCGCGGCAGGTCGCGAACATCAGGTGCAACTTATCCCATTCGGTTTCGTCCTGCGGGAGGGCGAGCACGGTCGAAATGGTCTCGCCCTCGGCCAGCGGGAGCAGGTTGATCATCGGCCGGCCGCGCGCGGTCGGGCCGCCCTCGGGCAGCTTCCACACCTTCATCCGATAGACCCGCCCGGTCGAGGAGAAGAACAATACCGGATTGTGGGTCGAGGTGACGAACAAG
>CAXSCF010000053.1:0-15465 GCA_964235815.1 uncultured Sphingomicrobium sp. | reverse complement strand
CCAGCCGCGGCGCGTCTTCGAGCCGGACGCACCCGAACCGCCCGCCGACACGCCGTTGAACGCGCTCGCCTGGCTCTGGACGAACAGCCGGGCGCGGAACCCGGCGTCGCCCGCGGCATCGAGCGGGGCATTCCAGCGGTCGCGCTCGAGATAGGTCGTCGGGTGGACATAAAAGGTCGCCGCCGGCTTGGCCGCGAGCGTCTCGACCGGCCATCCGGCGGGGCGCCAGCGCGACGGATCGTCGGCGCCGGCCATCCCCGGGCGTGCCAGCCACGACGCCGCCGCGGCAAAATCGGGCCCGCTGTGCGGCGCGGGGGCCCGATAATGGCCTTGCGGGGTGGCGGCGCGGGTCAGCACGCTGCCCCCGAACTGGAAGATCGCGAACGCCCCCGCGATCACCGCCAGCGTCAGGAAAAAGATTATGAACAGGAATCGGCGGGCACACATCGGCTTACGCCCTATGGACCGCGTGGCGGGTCGGCAAGCAGCACGCCGCGCTATTGCTCACAAATTGCTCACGTGCCGATCATGTCACGCGGCGGATCCAACGCTATGCCGCGGCCCCATGAGTTGACGTGCGGCCCAGCACCGTCACACTGACTCCGGGGGAAACAGCATGATCGAGCGCGACACGCAGGACGACAACCGGTGGGCCGAGCGACCGTGGCTGATGGCGCTGGTCGGCGCGGCCGCGGGGCTGCTGATCCACTCGCTCGGCGACGCGTCGTGGGGAACAGCGCCGACCGATCACGGCTGGCGGATCGCCGCCGCCGCGGGGGTCGCGGTCACGGCGCTGAGCTTTCTCCTCACCGCCGAGCGCGAGCGGCTGACCTGGGCGATCGCCTTTTCGCTCGGCTGGGGCTTGGTGATCGGGCTGATCGCCTGGTTCACGTCAAGCTACAATATGCGGCCGTCGCTGTTCGAATTCCCGTTTTTTTCCGGGCTGGTCGCCGTGATTATCGCTGCGCCCTTGTTCCAGGTCGCGCGCGACGAGGGACGGTGGCGCCTGCCTTATCCGGCGCTTCATCGTTATGCGTGGACCGACGCGATCATCGGCGGCGCCAGTCTGGCGTTCACGGGCCTGACTTTTTTGCTCGCCTTTCTGCTGTCGGGCCTGTTCGCGGCGATCGGCATCACTGTGCTGCGGGAACTGCTCGAAAAGGGCTGGTTCGTGATGTTAATGGCGGGGGCGGCATTCGGCGCGGCGAGCGCGGTTCTACGTGAGCGCGATGCCTTGCTCGGCACGTTGCAGCGGCTGGTGATGGTGGTGTTTTCGGTGCTCGCGCCGGTTCTCGCGGTGGCGTTGACGCTGTTTTTGGTAGCGCTGCCGCTGACCGGATTTGCCGGCTTGTGGAAATCGGGGCTACCCGAAACCCCCTTGCTGCTGTCGTCGGCGGCGTTCGCGATCCTGTTCCTCAACGCCATCATCGGCGATTCGCCCGCCGATCGCTCGGCGGGCAAGCTGTGGCGCGTCACCGCGCTGGTCCTGGTCCTGGTCGTGCTTCCGCTCGGGCTGCTGGCAGGGGTGTCGATGGCGATGCGGGTCCACCAATATGGCTGGACCCCGACGCGCATCTGGGGCGTGATCAGCAGCCTCGTCGCAATCGGCTATGGCATCGGCGGGTGGGTTGCGGTCGCGCGGAAACGCGGGGCGTTCGACGAAGTGCTGCGCGGCTATCAGACGCGGGTCGCGGTCGTGCTGTGCGGCATTGCCTTGCTGCTGGCCGTGCCGCTGATTGATTTCGGAGCGATCAGCGCCGATTCGCAGATAGCCCGGCTAAGGAGCGGCAAGATCACGAATGCCAAATTCGACTGGACCGCGATGGCCTTCGACTTTGGCCCCGCCGGACGCCGCCGCCTGGCCGAAATCGCGCGCCGCGGCACCGCGCAGCAGCGCCCGCTCGCCGCCGCCGCACTTGCGTCGAAGGATCGTTATTCCTTGAAGGACGAAACTAGCGCCGCAGTCGACCGCGCGGGCATCGAGGGGCGAGTCCGAATCCTCACGCCGGGGCTCATTCTCGATGAAGGTACGAAGCAAAGTATCGCCGCGACGGGCGAATGCGGCGAGGGGCGCCAATGCGCAATCCTCCATCAACGTGCTGGCACTCTATTGCTGGTAGCGCGGCGGGACGATGGTAGGATTGCATATCGGACGCTACCCGTCTCGTCCACCAAGCCGGCAAGGACAGGCAGATCGAATGAATTCCTCGGCGACCCGGGTTTTTCGACGCCGACCAAGATCAAGGTCGACGACCTCGCCACCGCGCCGATCGAGCTGCGGCCCGTCACTCGCCGACAACTTTTCATCGATGGCAAGCCGGTCGGGGAGGCGTTCGAATAGCAATGCTTGAAGGGGCGGGCGCCCCCTGCTAGCCGCCGCAAGCGACGCGGCCTCGCGTCGCGATCGAGAAAGAATGCATGTCCGTCAACGCCGAACAGGTGCGCCACGTCGCCAAGCTCGCCCGGATCGCGATGAGCGACGCCGAGGTCGAGGCACTGGTCCCCGAACTCAACAATATCCTCGGCTGGGTCGACCAGCTCGCCGCAGTCGACACCGACGGGGTCGAGCCGTTGACCGCGGTGATCGATCTCAAGGCCCGGCTGCGCGACGATGTGGTCGATGATGGTGACATTCGCGATGCCGTACTGCGCAATGCGCCCGACGCCCAGCATGGCTTCTTCGCGGTGCCCAAGGTGATCGAGTAATGACCGCGCTCAATAGCATGACGATCGCCGAACTGCGCGACGGGTTTCGCGCGGGCAAATTCTCGGCACGCGAAATCGCGACCGACTTCAATGCGGCGGTCGAGGCGGGCCGGGCGCTCAATGCGTGGACCGTCGAGACGCCCGAACTGGCACTTGCGGCGGCCGATGATGCCGACACGTCGCGACGTTCGGAATCGTTGAAACCTTTGTCGGCTATCCCTCTGGGAATCAAAGATTTGTTCGCTACCGATGAGGTCGATTCGACCGCAGGAAGCAACATCCTCAAAGGGTTCAAGCCGCCTTACGAAAGCACCGTCAGTGGCAAGCTCAAGGATGCCGGCGCCGGGATGCTCGGCAAATTGAACATGGACGAGTTCGCGATGGGTTCGTCGAACGAGACTAGCGCCTACGGGCCCGTCATCTCGCCATGGCGGCGCAACGACGGATCGAACGTGGCTTTGACTCCGGGCGGAAGCTCGGGCGGATCGGCGGCGGCGGTCGCGGCGGGGATGGCGCCCGGGGTCACCGGGACCGACACCGGCGGCTCGATCCGCCAGCCAGCCGCCTTCGTCGGGATCAGCGGGATCAAGCCGACTTACGGCCGCTGCTCGCGCTGGGGCATCGTCGCCTTCGCCAGTTCGCTCGACCAGGCCGGACCGATGGCGCGCACCGTGCGTGACTGCGCCATCATGCTCGAGGTTATGAGCGGGTTCGACCCCAAGGATTCGACCTCGCTCGACCTTCCCGTGCCGCAGTGGGAAGTCGGATTGTCGAGCAATCTCAAGGGCAAACGCGTCGGCATTCCGACCGAATATCGCATCGACGGGGTGCCGGCCGAGATCGACGCGCTGTGGGAGCAGGGGGTCCAGTGGCTGCGCGACGCCGGCGCCGAGCCGGTCAATATCTCGCTCCCCCACACCGCTTATGCGCTCCCGACCTATTACATCATCGCCCCCGCCGAAGCCTCGTCGAACCTCGCCCGTTACGACGGCGTTCGCTACGGCCTGCGCGAAACCGGGGTGAAGACCCTCGACGACATGTACGCCGCGACCCGCGCCGCGGGCTTCGGGGCCGAGGTCAAGCGCCGCATCATGATCGGCACCTACGTCCTCTCGGCGGGCTTCTACGACGCCTACTTCACCAAGGCGCAGAAGGTCCGCACGTTGATCAAGCGCGACTTTGCCAATGCGTTCGAGGAATGCGACTTCATCCTCACCCCGACCGCGCCGAGCGCCGCCTTCGGCTTGAAGGAAAAGATGAGCGACCCGCTGGCGATGTACCTCAACGACGTCTTCGCCGTCCCCGCCAGCCTCGCCGGCCTCCCCGCCATGTCGGTCCCCGGCGGTCTCGACAGTTTGGGCCTGCCGCTCGGCCTCCACCTCATCGGCCGCGAATGCGACGAACAGGGAGTCCTCAACGCCGCCCTGGCGATCGAGGAACGGGCAGGGTTCACGGCAAGGGCCGAGAAGTGGTGGTGAAACCTTGACGCGTTACGTAACGCATACTAAATGATCAGGAGCTTCGGCGACCGGGAGACCGAACGGCTGTGGCGCAATGGCAAATCGATCCGTCATGCGCAGATCGCGGCCAAGGCGCTTCGGGCACTCCACCGACTTGATGCGGCTGACGTGATCGAAGCATTGCGATCACCGCCGGGGAGCCGCCTGGAACGGCTTAAGGGCGACCGTGCCGGCTCATGGTCGATACGCATCGATCGCCAGTGGCGCCTTTGTTTTAAATGGGAAGATGGCCATGCCTATCACGTCGAAATCGTCGATTATCATTGATCCGACCGACTTGCCGCTGTGGGTCAAGCCCCATCCGGGCGATCATCTGCGCGACGACTATCTGGCGCCGCTGCAGATGTCGGCGGCGGCGCTGGCGCGCGCGCTCGGCGTGCCCACCAACCGCATCACCGCGATCCTCAATGGCGCCCGCGGCATCAGTGCCGACACCGCCTGGCGGCTGGCCCGGTTCTGGGGAACGACGCCGCAATTCTGGATGAACTTGCAGCAGTCGCACGATCTCTCCAAGGCGTGGATCGAAGACGGGTCCCGAATCATGCGCGACGTTGCGCCCCGCGCGGAGGCAGAAGCGGCATGACCGATTATCGCATCCACGGCGCAACCGGCGAGTGGGAGGTCGTGGTCGGGCTCGAGGTTCATGCGCAGGTGACCTCCAATGCCAAGCTGTTCTCGGGCGCCTCGACCACGTTCGGCGCCGAGCCCAACACCCAGGTCAGCCTGGTCGACGCGGCGATGCCGGGGATGCTGCCCGTGCTCAACGCCGAGTGCATCCGCCAGGCGGTGCGCACCGGGATGGCGATCGGCGCCGTGATCAACAAGGTGTCGCGCTTCGACCGCAAGAACTACTTCTACGCCGACTTGCCGCAGGGCTATCAGATCAGCCAGCTCTATCATCCGATCGTCGGCGAGGGCTCGGTTACCGTCCTCACCGACGACAAGGACGAAGCCAGCGCCAAGACCATCGGCGTCGAGCGGATCCACGTCGAGCAGGACGCGGGCAAGCTGATGCACGACCAGCATCCGACGATGTCCTACGTCGACCTCAACCGCTCGGGCGTCGCGCTGATGGAGATCGTCTCCAAGCCCGAAATGAATTCTCCCGCCGAAGCAGGGGCTTACCTCCGCAAGCTAAGAGCAATCCTGCGCTACGTCGGGTCGTGCGACGGCAATATGGAAGAAGGCTCGATGCGCGCCGACGTCAACGTCAGCGTGCGCAAAGTCGGCGACGAACTCGGCACGCGGACCGAAACCAAGAACGTCAATTCGGTGCGCTTCGTCATGAACGTCATCGAATCCGAAGCCCGCCGCCAGGTCGCGCTGATCGAGGACGGCGGCACCGTCGCGCAGGAAACCCGCCTCTACGACCCCGACAAGAACGTCACGCGCACGCTGCGGTCGAAGGAAGACGCGCACGATTACCGTTACTTCCCCGACCCCGATCTGCTCCCGCTCGAACTCGACGACGCCTTCCTCACCGCGTGCCGCGACAGCCTGCCCGAACTTCCCGACGCCAAGCGCAAGCGCTTCGAGCACCTCGGCATCACGCCCTACAATGCTGCCGTGCTGACCGCCGAAGTCGAAACCGCGCGCTGGTTCGACAATCTCATTGACGGCCTGCAGCGGCCGGACTTGGCGAGCGATGCAGCGAATTGGGTCGTGTCAGAACTTTTCGGAATGCTCAATCGCACGGGTCGCAAGATTGAGGAGTCTCCGATCTCAGTCCGTCAGGCTGTGGGGCTTTTGGCTCTTGTAGCTAACGGTACCATATCCAAGACGATGGCCAAGCAGGTCAGCGAGTTGATGCTGGATGAAAATTCTGGGCATTTTGGTGCCGATCCTGATTTGATCGTGACCGAGCGCGGGCTCAAGCAGACCAGCGACACCGGCGCGATCGATGCCGAGATCGACCGGATCCTCGCTGCCAATGCCGACAAGGTCGCCCAATATCGCGCCGGTAAGGAGGCCTTGTTCGGCTTCTTCGTCGGCCAGACGATGAAGGCGATGCAGGGCAAGGCCAACCCGCAAGTGATCAATGAGCGGTTGAAGGCCAAGCTGGCGACCTGACGTCGCTGGCCAACGTCAAAATTCGCTTTCCTACAACGCCGGTTTCTGGTTAGGTCGTCAGCGTGCAACAGGCAATCCAGCCGCGAACCGTCGTCTCGCCTGCTGCCCCGTCCACGGACCCTCGTGAAATGGTCGCTTTCTCGGAGACTTTAGCGAACTTAAGCCCGTACGGACCGGGCGATGGGAGCCGATGATGCGCACGATGGTCGCCATTCTCATCGCCGGCCTGTCGGCGACTCCGGGCCTCGCCCAGCCCGCACCGCGCCCGCCGAAGTTGATCGTCGCCATTTCGGTCGATCAATTCTCGGCCGACCTGTTCGACGCCTATCGCCCGCGCTTCAGCGGTGGTCTGGCGCGGCTGGCGTCGGGGACGGTCTATCGCAACGGCTATCAGGGCCACAACGCGACCGAGACCTGCCCCGGCCACTCGACCCTTCTCACCGGCGCGCGCCCGAGCCGCACCGGGATCATCGCCAATGTCTGGTTCGACCAGTCGCAGTCGCGCTCGGACAAAGCGGTTTATTGCGCCGAGGACGAGCGCGTCCCCGGCAGCTCGTCGAGCGCCTACACGGTCTCTCCGCTCCACCTCCGCGTGCCGACGCTCGGCGAGCTGATGAAAACTGCCAACCCCGCCAGCCGCTCGGTCGCGGTCGCGGGCAAGGATCGCGCGGCGGTGATGATGACCGGGCAAACTCCCGACCAGCGCTGGTATTGGGACGGCAAGACCTACGCCACCGACCTGCGCAACGGCCCCGTCCCGGTTAGCGTCGGCGCCGCCAATGTCGCCGTCGCGGCGCTCGTCGCCGCTCCGGGCCTGCCGTTGTCGCCCCCCGCCGACTGCACCGCGCGCGGCCGCAGCGTGGCGCTCGGCGACGGCACCGTATCGGTCGGCAGCGGGCGCTTCGAGCGCGCCGGCGGCGATTACAAGGCGTTCCGCGCCAGCCCGGCGTTCGACGGCATGACGCTGGCGCTCGCCGCGCGGCTGGCGATGGAGATGAAGCTCGGCCAAGGCGCTGCCACCGATCTCCTCGCGATCGGGCTCAGCGCGACCGATTATGTCGGCCACACCTTTGGCACCGGGGGCGAGGAGATGTGCCTCCAGCTCCACTCGCTCGACCGCGACCTCGGCGGCTTCCTGCGCCTGCTCGACAGCCTCAAGCTCGATTATGCGGTGATGCTGACCGCCGATCATGGCGGCGAGGACGTTCCCGAACGCCTCCGCCTCGCCGGCAACGCCACCGCCGCGCGGACCACGCCGGATCTGTCGCCGACCAACATCGGCAAGGCGGTCGCGGCACGGCTCGGGCTGGCGGGGCCGGTGCTGATCGGCGATAGCCCCAATGGCGACGTCTATCTCGACCGTGCGCTCAAACCCGCCGACCGCGCCCGCGCCTTGGCCGCCGCGCTCGCCGCCTACCGCGCCCAGCCCCAGGTCGAGGCGGTGTTCACCAAGGATCAGCTCGCGCACACCCCGACCCCGACTACCAGCCCCGATCGCTGGTCGTTGATCGAGCGCGCGCGCGCCTCGTTCGATTCGCAGCGGTCGGGCGATTTCGTCGTGCTGCTCAAGCGCGACATCACCCCGATCGCCGATCCCTCGCATGGCTATGTCGCAACGCACGGCAGCCCGTGGGACTATGACCGCCGCGTCCCGATCCTGTTCTGGCGCCCGGGCGCGCGCTCCAACGATCGGCCCGAGCCGGTCGAGACGGTCGACATCATGCCGACCCTGGCGGCGCTGATCGGACTGCCGATCGATCGCGCGACCATCGACGGCCATTGCCTGACCGACACCGCGCTGGTCACCTGTCCCACGCGCTAGGCGGTTGTAAGGCTTGCCTTTTCCCTCGTCGCGCGGCACCAATTGGGCCAAGCGAAGGGGAGGGGCACCATGCGCACCACGAAGATCGCCATTGCCGGGACGATGGCCCTGGCCGCGGGGGGCTGCGTCCAGACCCGCCAATATGCCGACACCCGGTTCGCCCCGCCGTCGGGCGAGTATAAGTTGCTCGTCATGCGCCCCGACGTCAGCGTCGGATCGGTCACCACGGGCGGCCTGACCGAGCCTCGCGCCGACTGGACCGAGGCGGCACGCGCCAAATTGCTCGCTGCGCTCCGTGCGCAGCAAAGCGGACATGGCGCCAACGTCGTCGTGCTCGACCGCCGCGACTCGCTTCCGGGGATCAGCGCCGAGACGATCGCCGAGCTCGAGCGGCTTCACGGGGCGGTCGGCAATTCGATCGCGCTTCACAAATATATGGGGGAATATTTGCCGACCAAGCGCGGCAAGGGGCTCGACTGGACGCTTGGCGAGCAGGCCGTCGCGCTCGGCCAGCGGACGGGCATGGACTATGCCCTGTTCCTCCACGCCGAGGACAGCTTCGCTTCGACCGGGCGGGTCGCGCTGCAGGTGCTCGGCGCGGCGGGCTGCCTAGTCGGCTTTTGCGCCCCCAATGTCGGCGGCGGATCGCAATTCGCTTATGCCAGCCTGGTCAATCTGCGCACCGGCGAAGTCGTGTGGTTCAACGTCCTCCAGTCGAAGATCGGCGACATTCGCACCGACGCGGGGGCGACCGAGATGGTCGAGCGGTTGCTTGGCCGGATGCGACCGGGACGCGAGGTGCGGCGCGCGATGAAGGCCAGGGCATGACCGCGCTCGACCGCCGCACATTGCTTGCCGCGGGCGGAGCGCTGGCCGCGGCGAGCGTTACCGGCGCCGCCGCTGCGCGCATCCTGCCCGCCGCGATGGTCCCGCTGATCGGCCCCGGCTATCGCCCGGTCGATCCCGACGAGCGCGGGATATGGCAACAGATGGCGCGCGTCGAGGAGGAGGTTGCGGGCTCCAACCTGGTGGTCGACGACCCCGCGCTCGGCGCATATCTGAAGGGCTTGATCGGCAAGGTCGGTGGCCCCGCGGCACGCGACTTTCGCATCTATCTGGTGCGCGTGCCCGATTTCAACGCGATGATGTTCCCGACCGGCTTCGCGGTGGTGTTCAGCGGGCTGCTGCTGCGGATGCGAAGCGAGGCGCAGCTTGCCGGAGTAATCGCGCACGAGGCGGCGCATTTCCTGCGCAAGCACCAGATCCGCCAATATCGCGACCTGCGCACCAAGACCGACATCTTCGCCATGCTGGCGATGGGGGCGGGGGTCGCGGGGGGCGCAGCGGGCATCGGCACTGGGCAGCTCTCGCAGCTCGGCGAACTGGGCACGATCCTGTCACTGCTGCGCTACAATCGCGCGCTCGAAGCCGAAGCCGACGCGATGGGGGTGCGGTTGCTCGCCGAACAGGGCTACGATCCGCGCGGCATGGCCGATACCTGGGCCCAGCTGATCGCCGAGGAAGAGCTTTCCGCCAGATATCGGCGCAAGCACCGTCATCGCGAGTGGAGCCTGTTCGGGACGCATCCGACCCCCGAATCGCGCCTCGCCGACCTGCGGTTGAGCGCGGCCGAGGCGATGCGTCCCGGGGTCGCTTATGATCCGCGGCGCGCGCCTTATCTGGCTGCGATCGCCAGGATCCGCCCAGCGCTGCTCGACGATCAGGTCAAGCTCAATGACCCGGGCGCGAGCCAATATATCGTCAACACCCTGGCGCAGGACGGGTGGAACGGGCTGCTGCGGTTCAATGAGGCCGAAATCTGGCGGCTGCGCAACAAGACCGGCGACGAAGCCCGCGCCGCGCAGGGCTATGCCGCGGCGGTGGCCTATCCCGATGCGCCCGCCGACGCGTGGCGCTGGCACGGGATCGAATTGTCGAAGGCCGGACGCGGCGCCGAGGCACGAGCCGCGCTGACCCGCTATCTCGCTATGGCGCCCAACGCCCCCGACGCGGCGTTCGTCCGCCAGATGATCGCCGGCTAGGAGAAATGCGATGAAGCTCGAATCGCGAATGATGCTTGCCGCGCTGGCCAGCCTGTCGCTCGCCGGTTGTGCCGCAGGAGGCGCGCCGGGGTTCGGATTTGGCAATTATGGCCTCGTCCGCGCGCGAGAAACCGGGGTCGGCAACGGTAGCCTGCGGGTCACCCCGCCGCGCGAATGGAATCGCCAGCACGGGCAGTTGTTCGTCGATATCCGCGAGGTAGAGGACTGGACTCTCAACGGGCCGCTACTCGACGGGATCAGCTTCGTTACGGGCCTCAAGAGCCAGGACACGCTAGTCAGGCAAAGCCGCCGCGACGATCGCCAGGTGCCCAAATATCGCGGCAACATGACCGCGCCCGAAGTCGCTTCAATGCTGGAGAGTCTGTTCCGGGTTCGCGGTGGCACGGTCGATTTCAAGACATTGGCACTGGTCCCGCGCGACTTCCTTGGCCATCCGGGCTATCAGTTCGATTTCGAGCATCTCGATGGCGACGAAGTGTATCGCCGTGGCCGCGCGGTCGGCGCCACCGTCAATGGACGGCTCTACCTCATCCTGTACGACGCCGCGCGGTCACATTATTTCAGCGCCGGACTTTCCGATTTCGAGGCGATCACCGCCTCCGCCCGGCTTACGCCTTAACCCCCACCGGATCGGGCGGCGGGGGGTGGAGCGGTTCGCCCGGCAAAGGCGGGACTACACCCGGCTCGCCCGGCGGCACGCCGGGTGGAGGTGGCCGGCTGGCCATCAGCCGACCGGCGAAATCGGGGTCGGCGATGGGTCATTGCCCGGCGAACTGGGGGCAGGGACGTCAATATCGGGGGTCGTGGCCGGCGATTCCGTCGGGGTCTCACTTGGCTGGCCGGGCTGGCTCGGTTCGGGCAGGCCGTCGGGGCGCGGGGTATCGGACATGGGCAAACTCCTTCTCCTTATACAACCCCGTCGCTGGGGCGAAAGTTGCTCGGCTCGCCGTGCGCCGAGCCGAGGTTGCACGGCCCGCGATCCTTGCTATAGGCCCCGCACTTCGAAGAGCGTCCGCGCGGGCGTGGCGGAATTGGTAGACGCGCTGGTTTTAGGTACCAGTATCGCAAGATGTGGGGGTTCGAGTCCCTTCGCCCGCACCATGCCGGCACGGCAGCATAAACGCTCGCTTAGCGACCAATCACGACGGGTAGATGAAAAGCACCATGAAGACGCTCGAGACGGAAAACGCGGGCCTCAAGCGGGCCTATACGCTGACCATTCCGGCCAAGGAGATCGACGCGCGCGTCGAGGGCGAGATCAAACGCATGGCGCCGCAGGTCAAGATGCCCGGCTTTCGCCCGGGCAAGGTGCCCCCCAATTTGATCCGCAAGATGCACGGCGACAGCCTCCACGCCGAAGCGCTCAACACGACCGTCCAGGAAAGCGTCCAGCAGCTGCTCAGCGAGCGGCAGCTGCGCCCGGCGATGCAGCCCCAGGTCGAACTCGACGAAGGTTATGCCGCGGGCAAGGACGCCGAAGTCCGCGTCACGCTCGAAACGTTGCCCGACGTGCCGCCCCCGGCGATCGATCAGCTCAAGCTCGAGCGGCTCACGGTCGAGGCCGATGACAGCGCGGTCGATGCGCAGATCGCCCAGCTGGCGCAATCGCAAACCCGCTTCGACGATGCCAAGAAAGGCCATGCCGCCGCCGCCGGCGACCAGGTCGTGATCGATTTCGTGGGCAAGGTCGCGGGCGTCGCGTTCGACGGCGGGACCGGCGAGGACATGCCTGTCGTGCTCGGCTCGGGGAGCCTCATCCCCGGCTTCGAGGAGCAGATGGTCGGGGTCAAGGCGGGCGACGAGAAGACGCTCAACGTGACCTTCCCCAAGGATTATCAGGCCGCCAATCTTAAGGGCAAGGCCGCGACGTTCGACATCGTCGTAAAATCGGTCAAGACGGCTGGCGAGACCAAGATCGACGACACCTTCGCGAGCCAGCTGGGCCTGAAGGATCTCGACCAGTTGAAGGGCCTGATCCGCGACCAGCAGCAGCAGGAACTCAACAATCTCACGCGCACGCACATGAAGCGCCGCTTGCTCGACCAGCTCGCCGAAAGCCACGACTTCGACGTGCCGCCCTCGATGGTCGAGGCTGAATATGACAATATCATGGGCCAGGTCCGCCACGAGGCGAGCCACGAGGCCGATCCCGAGGCCGCGCTCAAGGAGATTGAGAGCGAGGCCGACGATTACCGCAACATCGCGGTGCGTCGCGTACGGCTCGGATTGCTGCTGTCCGAAATCGGCGCCGCCAACGGGGTCGATATCTCGCAGCAGGAAATGAACCGGCTGATCGGCCAGGCGGCGCAGCAGTATCAACCCAAGGATCGCGAAAAGTTCATCGAATATGTCCAGTCGGACCCGATGGCATCGGCCCAGCTGCGCGCCCCCCTGTACGAGGATAAGGTCGTCGATTTCCTCTTCTCCAAGGCGGAGATCAGCGACCGCGCTGTGCAGCGGGCCGAACTCGAAGCCGACCTCGAAAGCGAAGAGGGACATGTCCACGGACCGGATTGCGGCCATGATCACGATGCGGTCAAGCCAGCGAAAAAGGCGGTCAAGAAGTCAGCCGCCAAAGACGATTCGGCCGAGGTGACCAAGGCTGGCGCCAAGCCCAAGCCGGCCAAGCCGGTCAAGGAAGCCGCCGGCGCCAAGGCTTCCGCCACGAAGGTCGACGACGCCAAGCCGGCTGCGAAGAAGCCGGTCCCGAACAAGCCCGACAGTGCCCCGGCCAAAAAGGCGCCCGCCAAGGCGAAATAATCCGTTCGTCCTGAGCTTGTCGAAGGACTGCTCTCCTCTCTAAGAAGGGCAGGGCTTCGACAAGCTTAGCTGAGCCAGTCGACGGGCCGAACGGGGGTTGATTCATGACCGGATACTCAGCGCCGCGCATCGCCGTCGTGCTGCCATGCTTTAATGAGCAAGCCGCGATCACCGAGACGATCGCGGGGTTCCGCGCCGCGCTCCCCACCGCGGCGATCTACGTCTACGACAACAATAGCTCGGACCGCACGGTTGCAGTGGCGCGCGCGGCGGGCGCGATTGTTCGCACCGAACGCCAGCAGGGCAAAGGCAATGTTGTTCGCCGCATGTTTGCCGACGTCGATGCTGATGTCTACGTCATGGCCGACGGCGATTTGACCTATGATCCCAAGGCCGCACCGGCGATGGTCGCGATGCTGATCGACGAGCAGCTCGACATGGTCGTCGGCACGCGCCAGCATGAAGCCGTTGACGCCTATCGCGGCGGCCACGTCCTTGGCAACAAGCTCTTTACCGGGCTGTTGTCGCGCCTGTTCGGACGCAGCTTCAGCGACATTTTTTCGGGCTATCGGATCTTCTCGCGCCGGTTCGTCAAAAGCTTCCCCGTGCTGTCGTCGGGGTTCGAGATCGAAACCGAGATGAGCGTCCATGCGCTCGAGTTGAAGATGCCCGTGGGCGAGGTTGAAACCGCCTATGGCGCGCGGCCCGAAGGATCGGCGTCCAAACTGTCGACCTATCGCGACGGGTGGCGCATCCTCAAGACGATCGGTACGCTCTACCGGGTCGAGCGACCGGTCTTATTCTACGGCTCGGTCGGGGCACTGATCCTGCTTGCTGCCTTGTTGCTCGCCATCCCGCTGGTGCTGACCTACCTCGACACGGGGCTGGTTCCGCGTGTTCCGACTGCGATCCTGATCACCGGGATGGCGATCATCGCCGTGTTGTGCTTCTTCGCCGGCCTGATCCTCGACACCGTCACGCGCGGCCGGCGCGAGGTCAGGCGCCTTGCCTATCTGGCGCACGCTGCTCCGGGGCAAATCCTCGGCTGAGTCGCGATGGCACGATGCTTCGCGCCGCGCGAAGCACCCCGTCGATCGCGATGAACATGAGCAAGGGATAAAGCAGATAAGTGTAGCGCGTGATCGGCTGGACCACGGCATAGGCGCCAGTCACCCCGCTTATATAGACGGCCAGCATGCCAAAACCGCGCCGCCGCGTGGCCAGGCCCCAGGCGAGCGACATCAGTCCGAGCGCGTTGACCAGCGCGATCAGCACCGTTCGCTGGGGATTAAAGTCATCGGATTCGTTGAGGCGGTACGCCCATTCCTCGGGAAAATAGAGCTGCCGGACATGGCCCAGCGAGAGCCGGGCAAAGGTCGCCGGATTGGCGACGATCCATGCGCGCGCCTGCTCGCCGAGGCGGTGCGAATAGGCCACCTCGCCGCCGGCCGCGATCATCGCCGATCGGGCGCCCGCGCCATGATAAGGATGTATCTCGATAATCCGCTTGGTAAATGTTTCGATCGTCGGGCGGCCGTTCGCCGCGGCGGGATAGTTGGCGAGGGCAATCTCGAGCCCGGCATTGCTCCGTACCAGCACGGCCGAGCCCACTGCCGCACGGTTGCGAATGGCCCACGGACCGAGGAACGCGGTTAGCGCCAGGCCGAGCAGGGCGGCGGAAAGAAATGAGGCGCGCAATGGCTCGGTGCGGAGCGAAAACAGCGCCCAGCAGGCAATGACCGCAAGTCCCGCCGTGGGGCTGATGAAAAAGGTCAGCGCGGCCAGCAGTGCGGCCCCGCCCTTGTCGCGCGGGGTCATCGCGTCGGCGCGGCCGTGCGCGGCAAGCTGCGCCAGGCTCGCCGCGGCGAGGCCGACCGCGAGCGCGCCCTCCCAATAGCGAAAGTCGATCACTTCGCGCTGCACGAATACCGGGAGGAGGCACAACGCGATCAATCCCCAGCGCAACGCCACCGCGTCCATCCCGAGGCGACCGAACAGCCGGGCGAGCATAAAGTAAGCAAATCCGACCTGCGCCAGCGCCAGCGCGAGGAGGGCGAGGTTCGAGGCGGGGGTGTCGATCCCGAGCGCGGCCATCACCAGCCCCGCCATCCCCGGATTGACCGGAAGCAGATGCGCGGTCGGGCCCGATCCCGCGAAATAGACGTCGGCGAACCCGCGTCCCTGCGCGATCGCCATGGCCCCCCGGGTCGCTTCGCCGGCGCCGGTGAAGCCCGTCAGCCCGCCATTGATCTGCGTTAGCCACAGCAAGCGCAGGATCAGCCCGGCGCACAGCATGGCGACCATGATGCGCGGCTCGATTGTCGTGGGGCGAGGGGTGTTCATGGTGCCGCCCTAAAGAGGATTGCTTGTCATTGGCTTAAGGCGGTGCCGGCGCGGGTGGTGCGGCATGGCTTGAACATGCCTGCGTTCGGTCCGATGTAGGGTGCGACACACACGAAGGATCTGGCATTTTTATGGACCATCAAGACATCGTCGCGGGACTTGTTCCGATCGTCATCGAGCA
>CAXSCF010000052.1:0-15800 GCA_964235815.1 uncultured Sphingomicrobium sp. | reverse complement strand
CCCCCCCGGGGTAGCCGACGGTGCGGGAGATGGCCGTCAGATCGAGCAGCTCCGTGGCCGGCAGGGTGGACAGCTCGAGAAGGACGGACTCGGGGGTCGCCGCCTGGCGGCCCCCTTTTCGCATCCGCGTTCGATCGTTCCTTAACGCCGCGCTAACCATGTCCGTCAGCCAATTCCAAAGCCTGGCTGGTTAATGCTCGGCTTACCCTCTCCGAAGGTAGGCCCTTATGCGTAAACGAATTTGCACTCTTGCCGCAGTGATCGCAGGGACCGCATTCGCCGCTCCTGCCGCTGCCGTCGTCACCACCGCCACCACCTCGGTCAATGTCGTCAAGCCGGTCGCGCTGTCCAAAATCCAGGACATGGATTTCGGCACGCTGACCTTTGCCGGCCTGACCGCCAATCGCACGATCGTGATGAGCCGCACCGCGGCGATTACCTGCGCCACCGAAATCGTCTGCAGCGGGGTCGCCAAGACCGCGCGGTTCAACGTTCAGGGGACGAACAAGCTGGTCGTGCTCCTGACCTACAGCGGCAGCACCTTGTCCAACGGCACCGACACGATTGCGTTCGTGCCCAATGGTCAATCCAGCCTGACCCTCGTCAACAGCGGCGCGCCGGGCAGCGATTTCGATGTCGGCGGCTCGATCACGGTTACGCCGACCACGATCGGCGGGGTCTATACCGGGACGATGGCGGTGACCGCCGACTATCAATAGGGTCGCTCGACCCAGCGCATGACGAACGGCCGCGCTCGCCCCGCGGCCGTTTTTTCATGCCCTCCGGCGATGAATGATCGTCCGTGGTTAGCGTTAAAGTAACCATTTTGGACGAAACATCTTCCTTCGTTTTGGAGGAATTTCGCCATGGCACTTCGCCCACGCAATATGTTCGCTCTCGTCGCGGCGCCGCTGGCGCTGGTCGCGACCCCGCTCGAAGCGGGGGTCGGCGATCTGTTGGTTGCTCCAACTCGGATCATTCTCGATGGGCGCCACGGAACCGAGATTATCCTCAATAACATCGGCGACGACGTCGCCACCTATCGCGTCTCGGTCGAGCTGCGGCGGATGAAGCCCGACGGCACGCTCGAAAATGTCACCGTTCCCAATGCGCGAGAGACCGCCGCCGAGGGCATGATCCTCTATGCCCCGCGCAAGGTCACCTTGCCCCCTAATCAGCCGCAGTCGATTCGAATCAACGCGCGCGCGCCGCAAGGCCTCGCCGATGGCGAATATCGCGCGCACCTCCTGTTCCGCGCCATTCCCGATGCGCGCCCGGTGACGGCGGCGGCGCCGACCGAGGGCGTCTCGTTCCGCCTTACCCCGGTCTATGGCGTGACGATCCCGGTCATCGTCCGCCTCGGCAATCTGTCGGCAACCGCCGGGATCGCCAACGTCGCCAAGGGCAGCGAAAGCGGCAAGCCGGTGATCGGGCTCGATCTGACCCGCGCCGGCGACCGCTCGATCTTTGGCGAAGTGCGCGTGATCAAGGCTGGGATCGCCGAACCAATCGCCGTCGCGGGCGGGATTGCGCTCTATACCGAACTCAACCAGCGTCACGTCACCATCCCGGTCGATGCGCGCTTCGCCGCGCAGGCGACTGGTCCGGTGACCGTCGAATATGTCGAAAAGACCCCGACCGGGCTCGTCACCCTCGCCTCGACCAGCGCCGTCCTGCGCTAACCGGCACAGGGGGAACAGACCAAGTCATGCGCGCCGTGCGCACCTGGATCGGCAAGGCGGCGCTGCTTGCGCTGGCCTGCGTCGGCACGGTCGCGTCTTTTGCCGAAGCCCCGCGCCCGTTCGCGGTCGATCCCGAATCGGAATATCTGCTCGACGTCAACATCCGTCAGCTGCGGCTGGGCGAAGGCGTTCGTGGCTACCCGACGCCCGAAGGCTCATGCCTGCTGCTCGGCGACATGGCGACCGTGCTCGATCTGCCAGTCAGGATCGACCTCGCGCGCAAACGGGCCAGCGGCTGGGCTTTCCGCGAAACCAACCGGCTCGACATCGACCTTGGCGCGCGCAGCGTTGCCTTTGGCGCGAACCGCGAAGCGCTTGCCCCGGGGGCGGTTCGCCAAACTGCCAACGGCTGGTGCATCGACAGCGCCACGCTCGGCCGCTGGCTCGGAATCGATATCAAGGTCAGCCCTTATTCGTCGGTCGTCACCCTCGATACCAAGGACAAGCTGCCCGTCGAACTGTCGCGCGAGCGCGACATGCGCGCCAAGAATTTCAAGAAACCCGCCGCATTCCCGCTTGAGGGCTTGCCGACGATCAAGCTCGCCTATCGCATGTGGCGCGCCCCCGCGCTTGATTTCATCGTCAGCGCGGGCATCACCTATGACGCCGGCAGCGGCGCGCGCATCGATCGCCGAGCGACCATCCGCGGCGCGGGCGAGATCGCGCATCTTTCCTACGACGCAACGGTCATCAGCGGTGATCGCGGCGCCATCCCCAATATTCGCTTGAAGGCTTATCGTTCCGAACCGGATGGGGGGCTGCTTGGCCCGCTCGACGCCACCAATTTCGCATTCGGCGATGTTGCCGGCCCGACCAACCGCCTGATCGCGGGAGGCAGCGGGCGCGGCGCCGAAGTCACCAATCGGCCGTTGTTCAACCCCGCCGCGTTCGACCGCACGCGGTTCGATGGCGATCTCCCCCCGGGATGGGATGCCGAACTTTATCGCAACGGCCAATTGGTCGCCTTCGCCAAAGGCAATTCGACCCAGCGCTTTGCGTTTGAAGAGGTCGAGCTCGGCTATGGCGACAATCGCTTTGAAATCGTCACCTACGGTCCGCAGGGCCAGCAACGATCGCGGGTCGAGACGATCAACGTCGGCCAGGAGCATGTCCCGCCGGGCAAGACCTATTATTATGCGGGGGTGAATCAGCCGAGCAGCGATCTGCTCGGCTTTGTCGGTCATCGGTCCCAGGTCGATCGCGTAATCGGCGATGATCGCGCCGCGGTGCCGCGCGTGCAAGCGGCGGGATCGCTCGAACATGGTGTCGACAAACGCACCTCGGTCGCGGCGATGGCGGCGATGATGATCGTCGGGGATCAAAAGCTGACCTTCGTCGAAGGCTCGGTTCGCCGTTCGATCGGTCCGGCGCTGGTCGAAGCCTCGCTCGCCGGCCAATCGCACGGCGGGCTCGCTCTGCGCGGCTCGGCGATTGCGCGTTTCGGCCAAGTCAATCTCGCCGCCGAGGGCGTTTCGGCGCAGAATTTCTTTTATCAGGGCCGTTTCGAGGATCGCTTGCGCGACGCGCGGCTGACGGTCAGTGCGCCGATTGCCGGTGGCAAGCTGCCGTTGTTGCTTCAGGGCGACCTGCGTTATACCGATCGCGACGCGCAACAGATTACCCGCGCCGGGGCTCGGCTGCAGGGCAATGTGCATCGCCTCAACTTCGCCACCGGGATCGAATATGAACGGCGGCGTGGGCTCGTCGGCGACGACACCGATCGGTTCGACCTGACCATGCTTGCCTCGGGGCGGATCGGCGACGTCCGGGTGCGGGGCAGCGGGCGGTGGGAAGTCGCGCCTCACGCACGCCTGCGCAGCGCCGAACTGTCGGCCTATTGGTCGGCGTCGGACCGCGCCGACTGGGAAGTCGGCCTGGGCTATGAGTCGCTCGAGCATCGCGGGCGCGCCCGGCTGTCGCATATCCACCGCTTTGACGCGCTCGCCGCCGCCGCCAGTGTCGAGGCCGCCACCGACGGCTCGATCGCGGTCGGCCTCAATCTCAATTTCTCGCTCGATTCGTCACGCCGCGGCTTCCATCCGATGCGCGACCCGATCGCCTCGGTCGGGCAGGTCGAAGCGCGCATCTTCCGCGACGACAATGATAATGGACGTCGTGACGCCAACGAACCGGATGCCGAAGGCGCGATGCTCACCGCCGGCACTGCGCTGGCGCTGGCGCCGAGCGGCAAGGACGGGATCGCCTCGGCGACCGGATTGACCGCCTTTCGCGCGGTCGCGATCGGGATCGATGCAAGCTCGCTCAGCGATCCCTCCTTGGCCCCGCGCGAGGCGCTGCAGATCGTCGTCCCGCGCCCCGGCGTGACCGCGAGGATCGACATCCCGCTGGTCGGCGCGGGCGATATTGAAGGCGCTTTGGTCAAGGACGATGGCAGCGGCTTCGAAGGGCTCGATATCGAACTGGTCGATAGCCGCGGTCGAACCGTCGCCACCGCGCGCTCGGATTATGACGGCTTCTTCCTGTTCGAACGCGTGGCCTACGGCCGTTACGCCTTCCGCCTGACGCGCGCCTCGGCCAGCGCGGTCAAGGTGAGCCCGGCGATCGATGCCACGGTGGCGGTTACCCCCGATAAGCCCGTCGCCCGGACCGGGACGATCCGCCTGCGCCCTGCCCCGCCCCTCATCGCGTCGCGTTAACCAAGTCGTCTGGCACGACTTTGCCCGCCAGTTGGCGAGCGCGTCGCGAAGGCGACGGCGTTCATCGGTTGCAAGAAAATTGGTGCGGTCGAGAAGACTCGAACTTCCACGGGCTTTCGCCCACAACGACCTCAACGTTGCGCGTCTACCAGTTCCGCCACGACCGCACGTAGAATCCGACCGTGATCTGCGACCCCGGCCCCTGGTGAGGCGCCGCCCCTAGCAAAGGCTTTCGCGGGGCGCAACGGCGCTGATCGAGTCCAGTTTCGGGACGATGGTTAAAAGCATCCTTACCATTATTCGGAGCGACGCGTTATTTGGCGGCATGACGAAGTTTCTTTCCCTTGGCGGCGCGATCGGGCTTGCCTGCTTGTGCGGCGCGGCACCGGCCTTTGCCCGCGGATCGACGGGTTCGGATGGAACGTCGGGCTACGCGGCCCATCGCTTCGGCGCGCCGATGACGAAGGTTTTGGTCACGGCGCGGATCGTTCGGGCATCGGCCAGCATTGGCCGCGGATATGGCCCTCCCGCGCCGCGCATGAAGCCGCGCCACACCCAGGTCACCGCCGCCGATGGCCAAAGCGTCGCGGCGCTGGTCTATGATTTCGAATAAGGCTTAGTTGGCGAGCCGAAGCGAGAGGAGGTCGGCACCGCTTGGAACATCGACTTCCGCGCTGTTGAAGCTTGCCGCCGCGCCCGGAGCGAGCGAGCGGGCAGAAAGCGCGATCGTCCACTGATAGACCAATTTGTTGCTGGTCTTGTCACGCAATTCGGCGTGGAGAGGGGGCACGGCTTGTTCGCGATCGGTCAGATTGACGACCCTGCCACTGATCGCCACCAACTCATTTCCGCTTGCGAGACGCTGGCGATCCTGGTTGATCAGCACGACATCGAGCGGGCTTTCCCCCGCCTCGGCGATGCCCGCGCGCGCTTTCCACTCGGGTGGGGCGAGGAAGTAGAAAGCCGCGGCGGCGGCGGCAACCAGCAGGATCAGCCCGACGATCCACCGCATCCATCCGCCGCGGCGCGGCTCGTCCTCGTCGTGCATCGCCGGGATTGCCGCGAACCCCTGTTCGGGGGGATAGGCCGCGCCGGGCTGCCCCCACTCATCGCGTGGCGTCGATCCCGGATCGGGCGCGGCATGGCCGGCCGCCTCGTCGCGATCGGCGCGACCATCGTCGTCGCCCGATTGCTCGACCCTCGGCTCGGGATTGTCGGCGATCATCCCCTCGCGCGCCGCGTCTCGCGGAATTTCGGCAAGGGGGAGTTCGGCGCGGCTCGGGTCGGGCGGCGGAGGGCCACCCACTGCCGCCTCACCCATCAGCGCGTCGGCGTTCCGCCCGCCCTGCGGCGCGTCGCTCACCGGCCATTGCCCCACTGCCGCGGCGTCACCGGCGGAGGCCGGATCGGTCGCGACGCCGCTGTCCTGATGCCACTTATGCTTGCACGAAGCGCATCGCACGCTGCGCCCCTCGGGGGGGATGGCGTCATCCTTGAGCCGATATTGCGTCGCGCAGGCGGGGCAGGTCAGGATCATGGTCGTCAAATGGCCTTCGGGAAAGCGGTTAACGCCGGTAAACAATATAGGGCGATGCTTGGCAAGGCGCCGTGCGCTATGCGACACAGGCGAACGGGGCGAGGGAGCGGCTACGCTGGGTACGATCGTAGAATTTGACCGCATCGGCCTGCGCTACGGCACGGGCGGCGAAGTGCTGCGCGATCTCGATTTCCGGCTCGGCGCGGGGCAATTCTACTTCCTGACCGGACCATCGGGAGCGGGCAAGACCTCCTTGCTCAAACTGCTCTATTTGGCGCAGCGTCCGACACGCGGCCGGATCAGCCTGTTCGGCGCGGAGTTGACCGATGCCCCACGCGACATGCTCCCCGCCTTTCGCCGCCGAATCGGCGTCGTGTTCCAGGATTTCCGGCTCGTCCGCCATCTTTCCGCGTTCGACAATGTCGCTTTGCCGCTGCGCATCGCCGGGCATGACGAGGCCGCGGTCGAAGGCCCGGTGCGGGAGATGCTCGCCTGGGTGGGGCTCGCGGATCGGGCAAGCGCAAGGCCGCCAACGCTGTCGGGGGGCGAGCAACAACGCGTCGCGATCGCCCGCGCGGTCATCGCCCGCCCCGAATTGCTCGTCGCCGACGAACCGACGGGCAATGTCGATGCGGCGATGGCGCAGCGCATCCTTCACTTGTTGATCGCGCTCAACCGCCTTGGCACCACGGTGGTGGTCGCGACTCACGACCTTGGGCTGATCACCGCGACCCCGGGAAGCCATTTGATCCGGCTCGAAAATGGCAATCTGGTCGATCCTACCGGGTCGCTTCGCAATCCGCCGGCGGCGGCGGGGCGCGCATGATGCAGGGCCGCCTGCCATGATGCTCGACTGGCTGTCCGCCTCGCCCCCCGACCGCCGCTTGCTCCCCAGCGGGCGCTTCGCCGGGGCGACCCCGTGGCTGATCGGGATCATGATGTTCGTGATGGTGATCATCGCCGCGACCGGGCTTGCGCTTGGCGGCGCGGCGCGGTTGGTGCGCGACGGCGTGGCGCATCGTTATTCGATCCAGATCGCCGATGGCCGCTCGCATGAGGCCGCCGCGGTCGCCGCCGCGCGCGCCGCCCCCGGAGTGATCAGCGCGGTCGCGGTTCCCGAGGCGCAGCTGCGCGCCACGCTCGAACAATGGCTCGGCCCCGTTGCGGCGGGCGACGGCGCCGATTTGCCGCTTCCCGCCTTAATCGATGTCGAGCTTGCGTCGGGGGCCAGTCCGGCCGCGGTCGCCGCCGCCGTCGCGCGCGCCGTTCCGTCGGCGCGCTTCATCGCCGATCGGTCGCGCCTTGAGCCGATGCTGGCGACGTTGACCGCGCTGACCGTCATCGCCGGGCTGATCGTCGTGCTGATCGCGCTCGCCACCGCCGCCGCGGTCGTGCTCGCGACGCGCGGTGCGCTCGACACCCATCGCGGCACGATCGAGGTGATGCACGGCATCGGCGCGACCGACCTTCAGGTCACCCGTCTGTTCCAGCGCAAGATCGCCCTCGACGCGCTGATCGGCGGGGCAGCGGGCGCCGCGATCGCCGCGCTCGTCCTGCTGTTGGTCGCGGGCGGCGGTACCAGCGCGCTTGGCGACTGGACCAGCGGCAGCCTGCTGCGCTGGACCGATCTGGTCTTGCTTGCCGCTTTGCCTCTGTTCGCCGCGATCCTTGCCACATTGGTTGCGCGCGCCACCGTGCTTGGGGCATTGCGCGCCCAATTATGATTGCGCGCCTCGCCTCTTTCCTGCTCATCGCCTGGGCGCTCGGCTTTGCCTTGTTCGCAGTGACGCTGGGCAAGCCCGCGCCGCGCGATGCCCCGCGGACCCAGGCGATCGTCGCCTTGACCGGGGGCAAATTTCGAATCGAACATGCCGCGAAGGTGCTCGGCGAAGGCAGGGCCAGCCGGATGCTGATCGCCGGTGCCGATCCCAGCGTGCGCAAGGGAGACCTCGTCCGGCGGCTCGGCGGCAAGGCCAGCCTGTTCGCCTGCTGCGTCGATTTGGGCTCCGAATCGGTCGACACGCGCTCCAATGCGGAGGAAACCAAGCGCTGGCTTGTGCGTCATCATTTCACGACCCTGCGGCTCGTCACCAGCGACTGGCACATGGCCCGCGCCGGCTATGAATTCCGCCACACGCTCGGCAAATCCTATGCGATCACGTTCGACGCGGTGAAGACCCAGCCCGGCCTCGCCACCTTGTTCGGCGAATATAACAAATATCTGCTGCGGCGGATCAGCGTGTGGTTCGACCTGTGATCGCGGTGCTGCGCTCGGCGCTATTCGCGTTGCTATTCTACCCCGGCACTCTGCTCTACGTCCTCGCCATCCTCGCCTCGATCCCGTTTGGCGAGCGCGCGGTGCAATATTTCGTCCATGCCTGGGCCAAGTTTCATTATTGGCTGGTCCAGCACATCCTCGGGATCCGGTTCGAATGGGACGGGGTGATCCCCGACGGCCCCTACCTCATCGCGGTCAAGCATCAGGCGATGGTCGAGGCGGTCGACACGCTGCGCTTCGCCAACACCCCGGTGGTGGTGATGAAGCGCGAGCTGTCGAGCATGCCCTTGTGGGGCAAGGCGGCGCGCACTTATGGCGTGATCGGGGTCGATCGCGATGCCGGCGCCGCCGCGCTGCGCGAAATGATGGTCGAGGCCAAGCGCGCCGCGGCGGGCGGGCGCCCGGTGCTGATCTTTCCCGAAGGCACGCGCATTCCCCCAGGCGAAGCGCCCCCGCTCCAGTCGGGGTTCGCCGGCCTTTACCGTGTCCTCGGGCTACCCGTCGTCCCGATCGCGCTCGACAGCGCGCGGTTGTGGCCGCGCAGCTTCGTCAAGCGACCGGGGACGATCCACTTCAAGGTCGGCAAGATCATCCCCCCAGGATTGAAGCGCGGCGAGATCGAAGCCCGCGTCCACGCCGCGATCAACGCGCTCAACTGATTGCTCGGCCTACCCGCGCAAGGTCGCGCCGAGCTTCCTCGCCGCCGCCACCACCTTGACGCCAAGCGCGGCGAGGTCGGCCTCGGTCAGGCTCTTGTCGATCGGCTGCAAGGTCACCTCGACCGCCACGCTGAGCCCATGCTCGCCGGCATAACGATCGAATAATCGCACATCGGTGATCAGCGCCTTGTCGGCGCCGCGCACGGCCCGCACCAGCGCATTAGCCGCCACCTCCTCGGGTACCAAAAAGGCGAAGTCGCGCGTCACCGCCTGCAACGCCGGGGGCGTGAAGGCGGCACGAACGCGCTCGGCACTGCGCGGGACGGGGATGGCGTCAAGGAAGATCTCGGCGGCGACCGTCCCGGCGGGGACATCCAGCGCGCGGGCAATGCGCGGATGAAGCTCGCCGAATGCGGCCAGGATCGTCTTGGGACCAAGCCCGAGCCGCGCCGACCGCCCCGGATGCCACGTCGCGCCGGCATCCATGAACAATTGCAAATTGCCCACCGGCGCCCCCGCCGCCTCGAGCAACGCCACAACCTCGGCCTTGGCATCGAAGGCGTCAAACCCCGCCGCCTTGCCCGATTGCCAATGGCGCGGCGACTTGTCCCCCGTCATTACCAGCCCGAACGTGGCATGCTCCCCGTCGGACAGGTAACGCCGCCCGATCTCGAACAATCGCACCGCGCTCGCCCCGCGATCGACATTGCGCCGCGCCGCCGTGAGCAGCCCGGGCAGCAGCGAGGGCCGCATATGCTTCATCTCCTCGCTGATTGGATTGGCGACCACCGCCGCCGCGCCGCCGAACGACGCCGCTTCCTTCTGGCCGATAAAGCTCCAGTTGATCGCCTCGTCGAGGCCGCGAGCGGCCGCCGCGCGGCGCAACTTGCGCTCGACCAATTGCGTGCGGGTCGCGGTCGGTCGCGCCACCCCCGCCGCGCGCGGCAAAGGAGTCGACGGGATGTGGTCGAACCCCACGATTCGCGCCACTTCCTCGACCAGATCGGCGGGTCCATCGACGTCACGACGCCACGTCGGGACGATTGCCGCCCCGTCCTCGATACTGAAGCCGAGCCCTTCGAGCACCGCCACCTGACGCTCGGCGGGGACGTCGATTCCCCCCAGCGCCCGGGTCAAATCGGGATCGAACGCGATACGGCGCTGCTCGATCGGGGGCGCCCCCGCGCGGGTCACGCCGCTTGCCGTGCCGCCGCAGTGCGCCACCACCAGCGCGGTGGCGATCGCCAGGCCCTCGTCGAGGAACGCCGGGTCGACCCCGCGCTCGAACCGCGCCCGCGCGTCGCTCGTCAGCAGCAATTTCTGCCCGGTGCGGGCGATCTGGCTGGGGTCGAAATAAGCGCATTCGATGATCACGTCGGTGGTCGCGTCGGACACGCCGCTATGCTCGCCGCCCATGATCCCGCCGATGTCGTGGACCACGGCGTCGTCGGCGATCACCGTCATCGTCCCGTCGAGCGCATAGGTCTTGCCGTTGAGCGCGACCACGCTTTCGCCCGCCCGCGCCTTGCGCGCCACCAGCCCGCCGTGCAGCTTGGCGACGTCATAGACGTGCAGCGGCCGGCCGAGATCGACCGTCATGAAATTGGTGATATCGACCAGCACCGAAATCGGCTTCTGCCCGACCGCTTTCAATTTGGCGCTCAGCCATGCAGGCGATGCGCCATTGGTCAGCCCGCTCACGCTCTGCGCGTAGAAAGCCGGGCAGCCCTCGACATCTTCGGTTCGCACCGCCGGCCCAGCGCCGCTGCCCGTCACCGGCGCGACGCGATAGACCTCGGCCAGCGGGCGCAGCGTCCCCATCCCCGCCGCGGCAAGGTCGCGGGCGATTCCCCGCACCCCCATGCAATCCTGGCGGTTGGGGGTGATGGCTACGTCGAACAGGGCATCGTCGAGCCCGGCATATTGGGCAAAGCTTGTTCCGACCGGGGCATCGGCGGGCAATTCGATGATCCCGTCATGGTCGTCGCCGGTCTGCAATTCGCGCGACGAACACATCATGCCGTTCGATTCGACCCCGCGGATGGTCGCCTGCTTGAGTGTCATGTCGCTCCCTGGGACATAAGCACCCGGTCCGCCGAAGACGCCCAGCATCCCGGCGCGTGCATTGGGCGCCCCGCACACCACCTGCATCGGACCATCGCCGGCATCGACCGACAACACCTGCAACTTGTCCGCCTGCGGATGCGGGGCGGCGCTCAGCACCCGCGCCACCCGGAATGGCGCCAGCGCCTCGGCCGGGTTGGTGACCTCCTCGACCTCCAACCCGATCTGCGTCAGCCGCTCGGCCAACGCTTTCGCATCGGCCTGCGTTTCGAGGTGCTCCTTGAGCCAGCTCAGCGTGAACTTCATGCCCCCACTCCCCCGCTCAGCGTCGGCACGTCGAGGAAGGCGAACCCGTAATGCTTCATCCAGCGCAAATCGCCGTCGAAAAAGGCGCGCAAATCGTCCATGCCATATTTGAGCATCGCCAGCCGATCGACCCCGGTGCCAAAGGCAAAGCCTTGCCACTCGTCGGGGTCGAGCCCGCAATTGGCGATGACGCGGCGGTGGACCATCCCGCTGCCCAGCACTTCCATCCAGCCTTCGGACCCGCCGACGACGCGGCGCCCTTTCTCGATCGACCAGCCGACGTCGACCTCGGCCGACGGCTCGGTGAAGGGGAAATAGCTCGGCCGCAGCCGCAACACGATGTCGTCGCGCTCGAAGAACGCCTTGAGGAAGGTCTCCAGCGTCCACTTGAGGTGACCCATGTGGATCCCCTTGTCGATCACCAACCCCTCGATCTGGTGGAACATCGGGGTATGCGTCGCGTCGCTGTCGCTGCGATAGACGCGCCCCGGGGCGATGATGCGGAACGGCGGCGCGCCGCTCATCATGGTCCGGATCTGGACCGGCGAGGTATGCGTGCGCAGCACGCGGCGCGGCTCCTCGCCCTCGATGTAGAATGTGTCGTGCATGGCGCGCGCAGGGTGGGTCTCGGGGATATTGAGCGCGGTGAAATTGTGCCAGTCGTCCTCGATCTCGGGCCCCTCGGCGACCGCGAACCCCAGATCAGCGAAGATCTCGGTCAGTTCGTCCATGACCTGGCTGACCGGGTGGACCGAGCCCCGGGGGGTTTCGCGCGCCGGAAGCGACAAATCAACCCGTTCGGTCGCCAGCCGCCGTTCAAGCTCGGCCCCATCGAGCGCCGCCTTGCGTTCGGCGATCGCCCCGCTCACCCCCTCGCGCAGCGCGTTGAGCCTGGGCCCCTCGACCAGCCGCTGCTCGGGGCTCATCCCCCCCAGCGTCTTCATCAGCGCGGTCACGCTGCCGGCCTTGCCGAGCGCCGCCACGCGGACTTGTTCAAGCGCGCCAAGGTCCCCCGCCGCGGCCACTTGGGCCAATATTTCACCGCTATCGTTCATGCCGCGACCCATAAGCAAAAGGGCGCGGAAGCCAAGCCTCCGCGCCCTTTAGGCTTCATCGCTGCAAAGCGCTCAGGCGGCTTCGGCAGCCACGAACGAGCGGTCGCCATCGTTCGGCAATGCCTTCTTCGCCTGCGCGATCAGCACGCTGAAGGCTTCGGCTTCATGCATCGCGATATCGGCCAAAACCTTGCGGTCGAGGTCGATGTTGGCCAGCTTGAGCGCGTGGATGAACTGGCCATAGGTCAGTCCCTCGGCCCGCACCGCGGCGTTGATGCGCTGGATCCACAAGGCGCGGAAGCTGCGCTTTTTGACCTTGCGATCGCGATAGGCATATTGCCCGGCCTTTTCGACGGCCTGGCGGGCGATGCGGATGGTGTTCTTGCGACGGCCGTAATAGCCCTTCGCATTGTCCAGGATCCGCTTGTGCTTGGCGTGGGTGGTTACGCCGCGTTTGACTCGTGCCATGTCCTAGCTCCTAGTTGAGGCCGTAAGGGGCCCAGAGCTTGACCCGCGCCGTATCGGCGTGGTCGAGCACTTCGGTGCCGCGGTTCTGGCGGATGTACTTGGCGTTGTGGCTCATCAGGCGGTGGCGCTTTCCGGCGACACCGTGCTTCAAAAGGCCGCTCGCCGTGAGCTTGAAGCGTTTCTTGACGCCGCTCTTTGTCTTGAGCTTGGGCATTTTCGTCTCCTTGTTACCGCGCCGAGCTGCCTCGGGGGCGACGTTTCAAATCGCCACGGCAGCCCTGACTGGCCGGACGATTCGTTTTTCCAACGATCTGGAAAGCGCGCGCCTTAGAGGGCGAAGCTGCCCGTGGCAAGGTCGCGCCCCCGCCCCGCAGGCTGCGGGCGACAAGATTATCTTAAACCCGTGCGCTTAAGGTCACCCGACGCAGCGTTGAAAGCGAACATCCTTGACCAGCTTGCGATCCATCGAGTGTCTGCGCGGGATCGCCGTGATCGGGGTGCTGCTGTTCCATTTTGGTGGTGTCGGCGCCGGCGTGTTCGGGGTGCACCTGTTCTTTGTCATCTCGGGCTTCCTCATGGCCCGTGTCGCGCCCGGCAAGACACCTTTTGGTTTCCTTGCCGACCGGCTGTGGCGCATCGTTCCGCTTTACCTCGTCGCCTTGGCGCTCGAACTGGCCGTCGTTCGCTCACCGTTCGATGCGCAGCGCCTGCTCCTTTCGGCGACCTTGTGGCCGGGCGGTGTCCCCTACCTCAATCAGAGCTGGACGCTGAGTTACGAGATGATGTTCTATCTGGGTTGCGCGCTCTATCTCGCGATCGGCAAGGCGGCGTTCGCTTTGGTCCCGCTGCTTGCCTGGTGCGGACGGGCGATCGATCATCCGCTTGCGGTCTTTGTCGGCGACCCGATCAGCATCGAATTTCTGGGCGGAATGCTCTTGGCCTACCTCCCCCGGCGCCACAATGCGGCGTCGCTGGCCGCGGCGTTGGTGAGTGCCGCGCTCAGTTCCGTGCTGCTAGCCCCGCTCGGTTTCGACCGTGCCGTGACCTTCGGCATTCCGGCCCTATTCCTGGTCCACGCGATGATCGGCTGGGAACCCCACTTCGCCGATCGCAAGGCCGACGCACTGGTGCGCATCGGGTCCGCCTCTTATGCAATATACCTGGTCCATCTGACGATCGGGCGGCTGCTCCCGGCCGCCATGCCGTGGCCGACCGCGGCGATCATCGCCTTGCTCGGTGGGATTGCCTTCCATGGGTGGGTCGAACGGCCGCTGGTCGCGCGCATCCGGCGCTTTCGCCATCGCCCCCGCGCGGCACGCCCTTTAATCTTAGTCGAACAATGAACTGACGCTGCTTTCGTCCGAAATCCGGTGGATCGCCTCGCCGAACAAAGGCGCGATCGTCAGCCGCCTGATCTTGCCGCCCTCGGTCAGCCCTTCGCGGTAGATCGTGTCGGTCACGACCAGCTCGGTCATCACGCTGGCGTTGATCCGCGCCTCGGCGGCGCCCGACAGCACGCCGTGGCTGCAATAGGCCATCACGTCGGTCGCGCCCTGCTCCTTCAGCGCGGCGGCGGCGTTGCACAATGTCCCGCCCGAATCGATGATGTCGTCGATCAGGATGCAGCAATGCCCCTCGACTTCGCCGATAATGTTCATCACTTCGCTTTCGCCGGCGCGCTCGCGGCGCTTGTCGACGATCGCCAAAGGCGAATTGTCGAGCCGCTTGGCGAGGCTGCGGGCGCGCACGACGCCGCCGACGTCGGGCGACACGACCATCAATTTCTTGCCCGCATAACGCGCCTGGATATCCGCCGCCATGACCGGCGCGGCCCACAGATTGTCTGTCGGAATGTCGAAGAAGCCCTGGATCTGACCGGCATGCAAATCCATCGTCAGCACGCGGTCGGCACCCGCCGTGGTAATGATGTTGGCGACCAATTTGGCCGAGATCGGGGTGCGCGGGCCGGGTTTGCGGTCCTGCCGCGCGTAACCGAAATACGGGATGACTGCGGTGATCCGCTTGGCCGATGCGCGTTTGAGCGCGTCGATGCAGATCAAGAGTTCCATCAAATTGTCGTTGGTCGGAAAGCTCGTCGACTGGATCACGAATACATCCTCGCCGCGGACATTCTCGTGGATTTCGACGAACACTTCCTCGTCGGCGAAGCGCCGCACGCTGACCTTGGTCAGCGGCATCCCGAGATAATCGGCGATCGCGCGGGCCAGCGGGAGGTTCGAATTGGCGGCGAGCAATTTCATCGGTTCCCCCGGGGTCGCTGGTCAGCCGCCCTTAAGCGGTGGCGGCGGCCAAGGGCAAGGTTGCGGCGCTCGTCCCCCGCGCATAAGCCCGCGGTGTGACCCAGAAACCCGCCCCCGCTGCGCTCCGCATCGCCTTGGCGCAGATGAACCAGCGCGTCGGCGACCTCGCCGACAATGCCGCCGCGATTCTCGCCGTGCGCGCCGCCGCGGCGGGGCAGGGCGCCGACCTCGTCGTCACCCCCGAAATGCAATTGCCCGGCTATCCAGTCGAAGATCTCGTGCTCAAGCCCGAGTTCGTCCGCCGCACGATGGAGGCCGCCGAGCGCCTCGTCGACGCCACCGCCGACGGTGGCCCGGCCCTGTTGTTCGGCTCGCTCCACGCCGCCGACGGCGCGGTCTACAACGCCATGATCCTCGCCGAGGGCGGCGTCGTCATCGGCCGCACCGTCAAGCACGAACTGCCCAACTACGGCACCTTCGACGAAAAGCGCATCTTCGCCGCGGGTCCCCTGCCGAGCCCGATCGCATGGCGCGGGATCAAGCTCGGGGTCCCGATCTGCGAGGATATCTGGCTCCAGCCGGTGTCCGCCGCGCTTGCCGCGGCCGGCGCCGAGATCCTCCTCGTTCCCAACGGCAGCCCCTACGAGCTCGACAAGGACGATCTACGCCTTCGCCTCGCCCGCGCCCGAGTGACCGAAACCGGGCTCCCCTTGGCCTACGTCAACCGCGTCGGCGGGCAGGACGAGATCGTGTTCGACGGGTCGAGCTTCGTC
>CAXSCF010000051.1:0-15882 GCA_964235815.1 uncultured Sphingomicrobium sp. | reverse complement strand
TTCGTCAATCAAGCCAAAAAGTCGGCGCTGCTGACACTGTACCTGCAGACCAACGAGATCGAACGCGCGCTAGTGTTCAGCCGCACCAAGCATGGCGCCGACAAGATCGTCCGCCAGCTGGTCGCGGCGGGGATCGGCGCCAACGCCATCCACGGCAACAAGTCGCAGCCCCAGCGCGAACGCGCGCTGGCGCAGTTCAAGTCGGGCCAGATGCCCGTCCTGATCGCGACCGACATCGCCGCGCGCGGGATCGACATCCCGGGCGTCAGCCACGTCTGCAACTTCGACCTGCCCGATGTTCCCGAGCAATATGTCCACCGCATCGGGCGCACCGCGCGCGCCGGGGCCGACGGCATCGCGATTGCGTTCTGCTCGCCCGACGAAAAGATCCAGCTTCGCGATATCGAGCGCACCACGCGTCAGAAGCTGCCCACCGCGCCGCTGCCCGAGGGCTTCAACGCGGCGGTCCAGGCGTTGAAGGCACTCAAGGTTGCTCCGTCGGCGCGTGATGAGCGTCGCCCCGATGGCGGCGGCGGTCGCCGCGATGCGGGTCATGGCGGGCATCGCCGTCCGACCGGGCCGCGCGTCGCGATCCAGCCGACGGGGGATCGCCGCGACGGGGCACCGCGCGATGGCCAGCCCCAGCGTCATCCGCAACGCGCCGGCGCTCACCCGGCGCATCGGCCCGACGGTGGCGGCGCCGGCCGTCCCTTGCGCGGCGGTCGTCGTGGCGGCGGCGGTGGCGGCGGGCAGCGCGCGCAGGGCTGATCGAGCATAAGGAGGGGGCCGGGCAAGCAGACGCTTTCCCGGCCCTTTTCCGGTGTCCGCCGCAGGGTGCCGGGAACGTCGAAAAGCTTGGCTTTCGCAGGCGCCTGTCCTAAGCTTTCCGGACATGATTATGCGCGTTTTCTGGGCCTTCTAGAGCCCGGCCCCGATCGCCCGATACTAACGACGCGCACGACCCTTTCTCAAGAAGCGAACATTGCATGTCCTCCGAGCAAAATCAGAATGACTATGGCGCCGACCAGATCAAGGTCCTCAAGGGCCTCGACGCGGTGCGCAAGCGGCCGGGGATGTACATTGGCGACACCGACGACGGGTCGGGGCTCCATCACATGGTGTTCGAGGTTAGCGACAATGCCATCGACGAGGCGCTGGCGGGGCATTGCGACCGCATCCTGATCCAGCTCAACCCCGACGGGTCGGTCACCGTCGAGGACAATGGCCGCGGCATCCCGACCGGGATCCACGCCGAGGAAGGGGTCAGCGCGGCCGAAGTCATCATGACCCAGCTCCACGCCGGGGGGAAGTTCGAGAACACCTCCGATGACAATGCCTACAAGGTGTCGGGCGGGTTGCACGGGGTCGGCGTGTCGGTGGTCAACGCGTTGAGCGAGTGGCTCGACCTGACGATCTGGCGCGACGGCGAGGAGCATTACATGCGCTTTGCCTATGGTGACGCGGTGGCGCCGTTGAAGGTCGTCGGCCCCGCCCCGGCGGGCAAGAAGGGCACCAAGGTCACTTTCCTGCCCAGCCCGCAGACCTTCAAGATTATCGAATTCGATTTCGAGAAGCTTGAGCATCGCTATCGCGAGCTGGCGTTCCTCAATTCTGGGGTTCGCGTCCTGCTGGCCGATGCGCGCCACGAGGAGCGGGTCGAGCATGAGCTCTATTATGAAGGCGGGATCGCGGCGTTCGTCAAATATCTCGACCGTGCCAAGACGCCGTTGCTGCCCGAGCCGATCGCGATTTCGGCGGTGCGCGACGGGATCGGGATCGATGTCGCGCTCGAGTGGAACGACTCCTATTACGAGAATGTCCTGCCGTTCACGAACAACATTCCGCAGCGCGACGGCGGCACCCACATGGCGGCGTTCCGCGCGGCGCTGACCCGCACCATCAATGGCTATGCCGAGAAATCGGGGGTGCTGAAGAAGGAAAAGATCGCGCTGACCGGGGACGACATGCGCGAGGGGCTGACCGCGATCGTCTCGGTCAAGCTCGCCGATCCCAAATTCTCGTCCCAGACCAAGGACAAGCTGGTCAGCAGCGAGGTGCGCCAGCCGCTCGAGAGCCTGATGAGCGACAAGATGACCGAGTGGCTCGAGGAAAATCCGGCCAATGCGCGCCAGATCATTTCGAAGATCATCGACGCTGCCGCCGCTCGCGAAGCCGCCCGCCGTGCGCGCGAACTGACCCGGCGCAAGGGGGTGATGGATATCGCCTCGCTGCCCGGCAAGCTCGCCGATTGCCAGGAACGCGACCCGACCAAGTGCGAACTGTTCCTGGTCGAGGGAGACTCCGCCGGCGGATCGGCCAAGCAGGGCCGCGACCGCAATATCCAGGCGATCCTGCCGCTCAAGGGAAAGATTCTCAACGTCGAACGGGCGCGCTTCGACCGCATGCTCGGGTCGAAGGAAATCGGGACGATGATCCAGGCGCTCGGCACCTCGATCGGGCGCGAGGAATTCAACCTCGAGAAATTGCGCTATCACAAGATCGTCATCATGACCGACGCCGACGTCGACGGGGCGCATATCCGCACCCTGCTGCTGACCTTTTTCTATCGCCAGATGCCCGAACTGATCGAGGCGGGGCACCTCTACATCGCCCAGCCGCCGCTCTACAAAGTCGCGCGCGGACGCAGCGAAGTGTATCTCAAGGACGACCCCGCGCTCGATGAATATCTGGTCGGTGCCGGGCTCGAGGGGCTGGTGCTCGAGACCGCCGAGGGGCCGCGTTCGGGGGCCGATCTGCGCCAATTGGTCGAGCATGCTCGCCGCGTCCGCACGCTGATGGCCTATGCGCCCAAGAAGTATAATTATGCCTTGCTCGAGGCGTTGGCCTTGTCGGGGGCGCTGGCGCCCGATTTGCCCGCCGACAAGCGCCGTGCGGCGATCGAGAAGGTCAGCGGGTGGCTTGGCCGCGGCGACGAGGAAGCGCGCTGGACCGGCGAACTCGCGGCCGAAGGGGGCTATCTGCTCAAGCGGCTGTGGCGCGGGGTGACCGACGCGCACATCATCGAGCCGACCTTCCTCGCCAGCGCCGAAGCGCGCAAGCTCCACACGCTGGCGGCGGAACAGGCCGAGACCTATGCCGAACCGGCAACCCTAAAGACGATGCGCAAGGGCGCGGCCGAGGTTGCCGCGCCGGTCGATGCGACGGCCGATGGCGACGAGGGCGTGGCCGAGGACACCGAGACCAAGGGCAAGGTGATTCCCGTGACGCGGCCATCCGAACTTCTCGAGGCGGTGTTGGTGGCGGGTCGCAAGGGGCTGAGCATTCAGCGCTACAAGGGGCTTGGCGAGATGAACGCCGAGCAATTATGGGAGACTACGCTCGACCCCGCCAACCGCAGCCTGCTCCGCGTCGAAGTCCCGCAAGCCGACATTGCCGACGAAATCTTCACCCGCCTGATGGGCGACGTCGTCGAGCCGCGCCGCGAATTCATCCAGGACAATGCGCTGTCCGTCGCCAACCTCGACGTTTGAGGAACTTGGCAGCGCGGCAGCGGTTGGCGAAAGCGTGACCTCTCCCACCATCACCGTCGCTTCCTACAATATGCGCAAAGCCGTGGGCACCGACCGTAAGCGACGGCCCGATCGTGTGTTGAATGTGCTAAAGGAGATCGACGCCGACATCGTCGCGCTGCAGGAGGCGGACAAGAGGTTCGGGACGAGGGCGTCGGCGGTGCCGCACGGGCTGATCGACGACCACGGGATGTACAAACCGGTCGAATTCGGGGTCAGTCATTCGCGTTTTGCCCACGCCGTGCCGTTCGGCGAGAAGCTCGAAAGCATGTTGCGGCTCGATACGCGCAACCTCGGCTGGCATGGCAATGCCATATTGGTGAAGCGCGAGATCGAGGTGACCGGGGTCGAGGCGCTGCATCTGCCAACGCTCGAGCCGCGCGGCGCGGTGCTCGCCGAGCTGCTCGTTCGCGGACAGGAAGTCCGCATCGTCGGAATGCACCTCGACCTCAGCGGATTGTGGCGCCGACGCCAGGTACGCAGCATCCTCGAGCACATCAACCGGAGACACCGCGCGATGCCGACCGTGCTGATGGGGGATACCAACGAGTGGCGGGCAGCGGGCGGGTGCCTCGGCGAATTTGCCGACGATTACCGCTTTGCTCCGACCGGCAATAGTTTCCACGCGCGGCGCCCGGTGGCCGCGCTCGACCGCATCATGGTGACCAGTTCGGTGAGGATCGAAGCGGCGGGAGTGCACGTCAGCATCGCATCGCGCAAGGCAAGCGATCATCTCCCGGTGTGGGCGCGCCTGGGGCTTTAACCGCCGGTCATCTTGCGCTGTCGACGCCGCTGGATCGAGGAGCCGAGACCGATTGCCTCGCGATATTTGGCGACGGTTCGACGGGCGAGGTCGAAGCCGTGCGCTTTGAGCAGATCGACCAGCGTGTCGTCGCTCAGTATGTTGGTTTCGGCGGCAATCAGCTTGGCGATGGCGTCCTTGACCGCCTCGGCCGCAGCGCCTTCGCCCCCGTCGCTGGTGACGCCTGATCCAAAGAAATATTTGAGCTCGAACAGGCCCCGGTCGCAGGCGAGATATTTGTTCGAAGTGACGCGGCTGACGGTCGATTCGTGCATTTCGATCGCTTCGGCGACCCTCGACAGGGTCAAGGGACGGAGCGCTGCGACCCCGTTGGTGAAGAAGGCCTCCTGTTGAGTAACGATCTCGCTGGCGACCTTGACGATCGTCCGTGCGCGCTGGTCTAGCGCCTTGACCAGCCAGTGTGCGCTGGCGACGCAGTCATTGAGCCACGCCTTGGCTGCCTTGTCCTTTGCGCCCGCCTTGAGTTCGGCATGATAGCGGCGATTGAGCAGGACGCGGGGCAAGGCGGCATTGTTGAGTTCGACCGACCAGCCATCCTTGATCCGGCGAACGAAGACGTCGGCGACGATGGCTTCGGGCTCCTTCGTGACGAAGCGGCAGCCGGGCTTGGGGTCGTAGCTGCGAAGTTCGCGGACCATGTCGGCGAGGTCTTCGTCATCGACCGCGCAGATCCGCTTGAGGTCGGCCATTCGCCCTTTGGCAAGAAGATCGAGGTTGGCGATCAGCCGCGCCATTGCGGGGTCGTAGCGGTCGGCGGCACGCGCCTGGAGCGCGATGCATTCCTCCAGGCTGCGCGCGGCGATCCCGGGCGGATCGAGCGACTGGACCAGGGTAAGCGCGTCGGCGACCTCGCGAAGGGTCGCTCCGCTCGCTTCGGCGAGGAGCGCAAGGTCGGTTTCGAGGTAGCCGGTTTCTTCAAGCTCATGAACGATCGTGGTCGCAGTGCGGCCAACCGGTCCTCCAGCACCATGCAATTGCGCCATCAAATGCTCGCATAGTCCGGTCTCGCATGCTTCGAGGCGGTCGAAGTCGAACGCCTCTTCGCTCCCGCCGCCATCCCCGACATCGGCGAAACTGTCGGTATCGAGCGCCGCCGAGCGCCAATCGACATCAAGCGGGCTGTCGTCGGCGCCGTTGAGCCGTCCGATCAGTTCGTCGGCGCCGGTCGGATCACGTGCGTCGTCGCCGGTTTCATGATCGGTGCGCAGGATTACCCCCTCACCCGCCGCGCCGCCGTCGGCCGGGCGCGCCTCCAGCAACGGATTGTTGGCCAGTTCCTCGGCAATCACCGCCTCGATCTCGAGGTTGGACAGCGCCAGCAGCTTGATCGCCGCCTGCAGCTGCTGAGTCATCACCAGCGATTGGGAAACGCGGACGTCGAGGCGCGGGCCAAGCCCCATGGTCACATCCTTCGCGTTACAAAGCGAAGCTTTCGCCGAGGTACAGTCGGCGGACCTGCTCGTCTGCGACGAGCGCATGCGGAGTGCCTTCGAACAGCACCTGGCCATCGTAGATGATGCAAGCGCGATCGACGATATCGAGCGTTTCGCGGACATTGTGGTCAGTGATGAGGACCCCGATATCGCGTTGCTTCAAATCCTTGACGAGGTCGCGGATATCGCTGATCGAAATCGGATCGATCCCGGCAAACGGCTCGTCGAGCAGCATGATCGAAGGGTCGGCGGCAAGCGCGCGTGCAATCTCGCAGCGGCGACGCTCGCCCCCCGACAGCGCCATCGCCGGCGCGGTGCGAAGATGGGTCAACCCGAACTCGCCGAGCAATTTCTCGAGCCGCTCGTCGCGCGCATCGCGGTCGGGCTCGCTGACTTCGAGCACCGCGATGATGTTCTGTTCCACCGTAAGGCCACGAAAAATCGAGGTTTCCTGCGGCAAGTAGCCGAGACCAAGGATGGCGCGGCGATACATTGGCAGGCGCGTGATGTCGCGCCCGTCGAGAAATATTCGGCCGGCGTCGGGCTTGACCAGCCCCATCACCGAATAAAAGCAGGTCGTCTTGCCGGCACCATTCGGGCCGAGCAGGCCGACCACTTCGCCGCGTTCGACGCGCAACGAGACGTCGTGAAGAACGGCGCGCTTGTCGTAGCTTTTTGCGATCGAGCGCACTTCTAGCCCACGCACATGGCTGACGTCGTGCGCCGTCGGGCGCGCGATGACCTGCGCCTCGTTCATCCGCGCGGTTTCTGGGGGACGGTAAAGTGGCCGGTGACCCGCCCGCCCGACTGGCCGACGCCGGGAGCGCCCCCATCCATCACCGCGCGGCCGGTATTGAGGTCGATCAGCAGGCGCGACCCGTTGATGGTCGATCCCTGGCGCGTGAGACGGACATCGCCGACCAAGGTGATCAACTTGGCATCGAGGTCGTACACCGCGAAATTGCCGCGCGCGGTTTCCGAGGGGCTCGTCACCACCACACCGCCACTGGCATCGAGGCGATTGATCTTGATGCCATTGCCCGAGGTGTAGGCGAGCGTGAGCCGCGCGGTATCGAGCGTCAGTTCGCCTTGCCGCGCCCTGACATTGCCGACGAACACCGCGCGGTCGGCGCGTTCCTGCACCTCGACCCGGTTGGCATCGACATCGACCGGAGCGTTGCTGTCATGCCCCTTGAGCGCCGACACGGCGCCGCTTTGCTGCGCGAGCGCGGGACCCCCAAGCAGCGCGGCGAGAACGACTGTGGCGGCGATCATCCTGTTCATCACCGTCATCTGACCGCCCCCTGCCGGATTTTCAAGCGCACGCCATTGTCGAGCACGACTTCGCGCGTGCCAAGATTGGCGCTCATCCGCCCGGCTTCGAAATGGCCAAGGCGCATCTCTCCGACCACCGACCCACGGCTCGCGAGGTCGCGGTTCTTGAGGTCGATGCCAACGTCGCGCGTTTGGAGGCGGTAGCCATCGGGACCCGAAACCTTGACCGGTCCATCGACCGCGATCTTTTGCTCGTCGATATTGTAATGGCCGTTTTGCGCGACGATCGACAATGGTCCGCGCTCAAGGTCGAGCCGGGCGCGCATTCCTTCGATATCGACGACGGGACGATCGCTGGTCGGCTGGATCGCACGATCGGCGTCAATCGCGAATTTTTGGCCCTTGTCGTCGCTGCCGGTGTAGCGCGCCGCCTCGACCCGCATGCGTTCGCGCGCTGCACTGACCTTATTCTTGTCGAGGATGAAGCTGGCGTCGCCCCGCTTGTCGAACGGGGCCACGGCAAGCACCACCAACAGCGCGATGATCAGGACCGGAAGCGCGAATTTGGTGACGCGCACGAACCGATCGTGACGGCTGCCCGGTTCGGCCCAGCTCCGTTTGAGCGCTAAATCCCTGCTAGCGGCATCGGACAAGGCAAATTCCTTTATCCATGCGCGAAGATATCGGTCTCTGCCCAGCCGGCAAGGTCGAGCAAGGCGCGCGCGGGAAGGAAGTCGAAGCACGCCTGCGCCAATTCGGTGCGGCCTTCCCGCGCCAACCGCACCTCGAGCTTGTCCTTGAGGCGATGGAGAAAACGCACGTCGCTGGCGGCATAATCGCGCTGCGCGTCATTGAGTTCGGGGGCGCCCCAGTCACTCGTTTGCTGCTGTTTCGAAATGTCGTGCCCGAGCAATTCCTTGACCAGTTCCTTAAGGCCGTGGCGATCGGTGTAGGTGCGAATGAGCTTCGATGCGGTGCGGGTGCAGAACAAGGGGGCAGCGATGATGTCGAGATAAGCGCGCATGATCGCGACGTCGAAGCGTGCGAAATGGTATAGCTTAAGCCGCCCGGGATCGCCCAGCAGTGCCTTCAAATTGGGCGCGGCATAATCGCTGTCGGGGCCGAACCGCACCAGATGCTCGTCCCCGCGGCCATCGGCGAGCTGCACCAGGCAGAGCCGATCGCGCCCGGGGATCAGCCCCATTGCTTCGGTATCGACCGCAATCGGCAGGTCGGCCGCAAACAGGTCGAGCGAGGGGATATCTTCTTCGTGAAAATGAACGGCCATGCTGGTCTCGCGCTGTGCGGTCGTCGCGCTGAACGGGCGGTGACGACGGATGATTTTGCCTTCTCTAGGCCGGATGGGCGGGCAGTGGCCAGTCCTGCATGATCGAATCACTAGGATCGACGACGTTTTTCGGATAAGAGACGCGCTGTGCGCGCGGTCGTTTCCGCGTGTCATGACTGGTTGCACGCCGTCCCCGGGTGACCGTCGATCGATTTTCGGGGCACAAGAGAGTTAGAATTTCATGGGTTTCGATCGAGGGCGTAAGGGCGACCGGGGTGGCCGCGGACGCGATAAGCGCGAAGGTTTCGGCGGCGACGACAATAGCAGCAATTTTGGCGGCGGCGGCGGCTTCGGGGATCGTGGCGGCTTTGGCGGCGGCTTCAATGCCGGTCCTGGCGGTGGCGGCGGCTTCGGTGATCGTGGTGGCGGTGGCGGAGGACCCGGCGGCGGCGGCGGCGGATATCGCGGCGGTGGCGGCGGAGGTGGCTACGGCGGCGGTGCCGGCGGCGGTGGCGGCGGCGGCGGTGGTCGCGGCGGCGGCGGCGGCGGCTTCGGCGGTGGCGGCGGTGGCGGCGGCGGCGGATTTCGCGGCGGACCGGGCGGCGGCGCAGGCGGCGGCATGCCTCCCCAGGTCGTTGGCGAAGGCAAGGGCGTGGTCAAGTTCTTCAACCCTCAAAAAGGGTTCGGCTTCATCGTCCGCGATGACGCCGGCGAAGATGTCTTCGTGCACATTTCCGCAGTCGAACAGGCGAGCCTGACCGATTTGGCCGATGGCCAGCCGCTTGAGTTCACGCTGGTCGATCGTGGTGGGCGGATATCGGCAACCAATCTTCGGATTGATGGCGAGCCGATGGAAGTTGTTCGCAGTGGTGCCCCGGCCCCGCGCGATGGCGCTCCGGGCGGATTTGGTGCGGGTGCGGGCGACCGTTCGGGTCCTCAGCGTCAGCTGACCGGTGAAAAGTCGCAGGGGACGGTCAAGTTCTTCAATGCGATGAAGGGCTTCGGCTTCATCAGTCGCGACGACGGCCAGCCCGATGCCTTCGTCCACATCTCGGCAGTCGAACGTGCCGGCCTGCCGACGATCAACGAAGGCGACCGTTTCGAATTCGAGATTGAGGTCGACCGGCGCGGCAAATATGCCGCGGTCAATCTGACGCCGTTGCAATAATCGCCTAACGATCAAAGAATATTCCCGGCTGGCCTATGGCTGGCCGGGTTTTTCATGAAGGAATGGCCGTGGCGCGTTTCGGGCGTTCAACTCTGCCGATCACCAGTTCGCTGGCAGCGCTGTTGTTGGCCGGATGCAATCAAGGCGATCGCGCCATGGCCGATTTGCAACTTTGCCGTGACCAAGCAGGCAAGCGCGTCGATGATCGCAATTGCGAGCGGGGCGGGGGGCACGGCGGCGGGCTGGGCGGCGTGTTCCTGTGGTCGGTGCTCGCGCGCGGCCAGCGCGTACCGCGAATCGGCGAACGGGTGATCGGCGGCAATCTCAGCCCCGGACGGAGCTATGCCCGGGCGAGCGAAGCGACCATCTCGCGCGGCGGTTTCGGGCGCAGCGCCGCTTTTCACGGCTCCGGCCGCAGCTGATGGACCGAATGGCCGTCGCGCCGCGCCCCGACTGGCCGGCGCGGGTCGAGGCGCTTGGCCTGACCTGGCATAGCATCGACGGGCGCCTTTATTGGGACGAGAGCGCCTGCTACCGCTTCTCTCCCCACGACATTAAGACGATCGAGCAGGCCACTACCGAGCTTTACCGAATGCTGATCATTGCGGGCGACGCGATCATCGACCGAGACCTGCTGAGTTCTTTTAATATCCCGTCGTCATTCCACGCCGCGATCCGCGACGCGTGGCAGGCCGAGCCGAGAGCGCTAAATTATGGCCGCTTCGACCTTGGCTATGATGGTGACGGGCCGCCAAAATTGTTCGAGTTCAACTGCGAGACCCCGACATCCTTGCTTGAGGCGGCGGTCGTTCAATGGGACTGGAAGGAAGAGGTTTTCCCCGGCTTCGATCAATTTAACCAGCTCCACGACCGGCTGGTCGAACGGTGGCGCGACATCGCCCCTCCGGCCCATAGCTCGATGCTTCACCTCGCTCATGCGCGCGACCCGAGCGGCGAGGACATGCTCAATGTCGCCTACATGGCCGACACCGCCGCCGCGGCGGGGATAGCGACCCAGATGATCGTCATCGACGACATCGGCTGGGACGCCGTAGGCAAACGCTTCGTCGACCTCGAGAGGCGCGAGATCGACGCCCTCTACCATCTCTATCCGTGGGAGTGGTTGGTGCGCGAAGACTTTGCCCCGCACATCCTCGACAGTTTTCCTACCACTTTGTGGATCGAGCCGGTTTGGAAAATGATGTGGAACACCAAGGCCATCCTGCCGCTGCTATGGGAGCTGTTCCCCGGTCATCCCAATCTGCTGCCGGCGAGCCGGACGCCCCTCGACGAAGACCATGTGCGCAAGCCGATGCTGTCGCGCGAAGGGCAGAATGTCGACATCATGGTCGATGGCAGGCCGATCGCGGCAACCGGAGGAGACTATGGCGACGAAGGCTATATCTATCAGGCGCTCTATCGCTTGCCCGGGACAGGCGAGCAGCGGCCGGTCATCGGCAGTTGGGTGATCGATGGACAGCCCGCCGGGATCGGCATTCGGGAGGGCGGCCTGATTACGTCGGATACCGCGCGGTTCGTGCCGCACATCATCGCGGGGTGACAAGAAGCGGCAGGCGCGGCAGACCCGGATCATGCATCTTGAACGCGCAATCGACCATGACCTGCCGAACCTCCATGCGCTGATCGAATCGGCCTATCGCGGCGATTCGGCCCGCCTTGGCTGGAGCCACGAGGCCGATCTGCTCGATGGCCAGCGCACCGATCAGGCGGCGCTGGCCGACGCATTGGCCGATCCCGCGCAGCATCTTCTGGTGTTCCGCGATGGTGAGGAATTGCGCGCGTGCGTCGCCTTGACCGACAAGGGTCACGGTCTCGCTTATCTCGGCTTGCTGACCGTCGATCCGCGGCGCCAGTCGGCCGGGCTGGGACGCCTGATCCTCGCCGCCGCCGAGGATCATGCCGCGGCCTTTGGCGCACAATGCGTGGAGATGACCGTCATCGCGCAGCGCAGCGAGCTGATCGCCTGGTACGAGCGGCGCGGCTATGGCCTGACCGGCGAACGCCGCCCATTTCCTCACGGCAATCGACGATTCGGCAAGCCGCGGCGAGACGATCTCGAATTCGTGGTGCTCGACAAGCGGCTTTAGGTCGCCATCGCCAGCAACGCCTCAATCCGGTCGGCCTCGTGCGCCGGCTTGTCGGTGCGGATCCGGCTGATCCGCGGAAAGCGCATGGCGAGCCCCGACTTGTGGCGCTTGCTGGCGTGAATTGAATCGAACGCGACTTCCAAGACGAGCGTCTTTTCGACTTCGCGCACCGGACCGAAGCGATTCAGCGTGTTGGCGCGAACGAAGCGGTCGAGCATCTTGAGCTCTTCGTCGGTGAATCCGAAATAGGCCTTTCCCACGGGCAGCAGGTCGCCGTCGGATCCCCATGCCCCAAAGGTGAAATCACTGTAAAAGCTCGACCGCTTTCCCGATCCACGCTGGGCATACATCATGACACAGTCGGCGGTCAGGGGATCCCGTTTCCATTTGTACCACAGCCCGGCCTTGCGTCCGGCGACGTAAGGCGAATCGCGACGCTTGAGCATCATCCCCTCAACGCCTTCGTCGCGCACCCCGGCGCGAACAATGGCGAGTGCGTCGAAATCCTTGGCCTCGATCAGTTGCGACAGATCGAACCGGCTGGGATCGAGCTGCGCGACAAACGTCTCGAGCCGCGCCCGGCGTTCGCTCCACGGCAGTGCGCGCAGGTCTTCGTCGCCGTCGAACAAGATGTCGTAGACGCGGACGAAGGCCGGGTATTCGCCTTGGACCTTGATGCTGACGTTCTTGCGCCCGAGCCGTTGCTGGAGCGCGTTGAAACTGGCCGCGGCGCCGCCATGCATATCGGCGCCCTGGGTCCGGAGATCGGCTTCCTGAACCCGGACCAGCAACTCGCCATCGAGCACCCCCTGGGTCGAAAAAGCCGAAGCCACTTCGGGGAAGCTGCCCGAAATGTCGTCGCCGGTGCGGCTGTAGAGCCTGGTGTCGCCGCCGGCGTGGACCAATTGAATGCGAATCCCGTCCCACTTCCACTCGGCGGCATAATCGGCGAGGTCGACGCGCGTCTCCTCGATCGGGTGGGCGAGCATGAACGGCCGGAACACCGGAATGTCGGTCACGATCGGCGCCGCGGCACGACCTTCGCCCCAGTCGAACAATTCGGAATAAGGAGAGGCAAGCCCGTGCCACACCTCCTCGACCGCTTCGACGTCGAGCCCGAAGGCGTCGGCCAACGCCTGCTTCGCCAAGCGTGCCGAAATTCCGACGCGTAGCGCGCCCGTGGCGAGCTTGAGAATCGCGAAGCGACCCGCCGAATCGAGATGATCGAGCAGCGCCTCGAGGATGCGCGGCGCGTCCGACCGGGTTGCTGCCTTCAATCGCCCAACCGCGTCCGACAGGCGCACCGTGCCATCATCGATGTCGGGCGGCTCGCCTTCGGGCGCGGGCCACAGCAACGACACCGTTTCCGCCATGTCGCCGACATAGTCGCGGCTCATTTTGAGCAGCACCGGATCGATCCGCTGTTCGGCGAGCGCGCGCACGACCGCCGGCTTGACCGCCGGAATGTCGAGCGTGCCGGTCAGCGCGGCCAGCGCGAGGCCGCGATCGGGATCGGAAGTTTCCTTCAAATAGGTTCCGATCAGCCGCAGCTTGCCATTGCGCGAGCGCGTGTAAACGAGATCGTCGAGAAGCTGGGAAAAAGCGCGCATTGCACGGACAATGCTTGAGTGCGCGAATCGCTGCCTAACGGAGCCGAACCGCCAATGCGGCGAGAATCGACTCGCGGTCCTGCGCACGATCGCTGTGAAGCGCCTCGCCCATGTGACTCAGGCAGGCGCGGGTCGCTTCACGGTGCCCCGGCATCAAAGCGCGGTGGGCCCCATAATCGGCCAGCCCTTCGAGAGCGACGAGCCCATGTTCGGCCGCAAGCGAGCGGATCGCCGCCATGCGGGCACATATATCGACGGGCTTGAGCTTGGCCGCACGAATTTCAATCTCGGCGATCTGGACACCAATGCGGACACGGACGGGTGTAAGCGACTCGGGGCTGGCCATGGCGTTCCACTTTCATTGACCGCCTTACATTCGCTCAATTTGGTTAACCGCCAGTCAAGGCGCAGGCCGCAATTGAGCGCCCGCTCGGCTTGACAAAAATCGCCCTCCCCGTCATGGACCCGCCTTCGAGCGGCACCTATGTGCCGCTTTTTGATTTTACCAGATTCAGGATAGTCGCGATGGCCAAGCCGGCAACCGTCAAGATCAAGCTCGTCAGCACTGCCGACACGGGCTTCTACTACGTCACCAAGAAGAATCCGCGCAACACGACCGAAAAGATGTCGTTCCGCAAATATGACCCCGTCGTGCGCAAGCATGTCGAGTTCAAGGAAGCCAAAATCAAGTAATCTACCGGGCGATGACGCACGGCCCCGCGCGGGTGCGTCGTGCGCTTCAGATTTGCCTATTGCGCGGCCGAGCCCGGATCGATCGGCTCGGCCTTTTGCGTGTCCAGGCGCCCCGCTGCAAGCAATTGCTCGACCGCCTCAACAAACCGCGCCACCGATATAGGTTTAGAGACATAGGATTGCGCGCCCGCGGCGCGAATCCGTTCACCGTCGCCTTGCGCGGCATAGGCCGTTACCGCCATGATTGGAACGTCAGCGAGCGCTTCTTCCGCGCGCACCAATTGCATCAACTCGATTCCCGACAAATGCGGCAGCTGGATATCGGTGATGATCAGGTCGGGCGCGAAGCTTCGGGCCGCGGCGAGCGCATCACGGCTGTCGGTCACCGGTTGCGCATCGTGACCGTGCGCCATCAACAAGTCACAGAACAGCTTGATGTTGAGCGCATTGTCCTCGACAACGAGTATCTTGGCCACGCTGAGACACAATCCTTTACAAACCAACCGGGCTGATAAGCGATGTTGACGCCGACGACAAATGACGCCGAAGCGCTGGCGCTTGCGGCAATGGCCGCGACGTTGACCGACGAGCGCCGCGCGCGTCGCTTCCTCGACCTCACCGGGCTTGAGGTCGACGAGTTGCGTCAGCGGGCGCTGGCCGGGGATCGGAGCCTCCTGGGGGCAACGATCGCGTTTCTCGAAAGCCACGAACCCGACCTGATCGCAGTGGCAGGGGACATCGGATCGACCCCGGCCGGGCTGGTCGCGGCGCGCGGGGTGCTCGAGGCATGAACCGGCCGCTGCTGATTACCGATTGCGACGAAGTCTTGCTCCACATGGTGACGCATTTCGACGCATGGCTCGACGAAGCCCACGGCATCGATTTCGCATTCGAAAGCGGTACGTTCGGTGGCGCGATGACCGACAAGTCGACCGGCGAGTCCATCGCCGAGGAGCGCGTGTGGCCTCTGCTCGACCAATTTTTTCGCAACGAAATGGATCGCCAGACGATCGTCCCCGGCGTGGTGGAGGCACTGGGACGGATCGGCGAAATCGCCGACATCGTCATCCTGACCAATTTGGGCGACGAAGCGCATCCGTGGCGGGTCGACCAATTGGCCAGGCACGGCATTGCCCATGAAGTGGTCACCAACCGCGGCGGCAAGGGCGTTCCCGCGCGCGCCATCATCGCGCGGCATTCCGCCACGCGAACCGCCTTCGTCGATGACCTGCCGGTTCATCATGCCTTGGTCGCCAAGCATGCACCCGAAGTGTTTCGCCTGCACATGATCGCCGAACCGCGGCTGGCCTCGGCGATCCCCCCGGCCGAACACGCCCATGCGAGGATCGACGACTGGCCGAACGCAACCGAATGGCTGCTCGAACGACTGAGGGATTGATGACGAAAACGGCTTTCATCACCGGCGCGACCGCCGGCATCGGCGCCGCAGCGGCGCGCAAATTCGTCGCCGACGGCTGGCAGGTGATCGTGACGGGCCGCCGCGCCGAACGGCTCGCCGCATTGAGCGAAGAACTTGGCGACGCGTGCCACGCCATCAGCATCGACATGCGCGATCAGGCGGCGATCGGCACCGTCCTGGTCGATCTGCCGCCGACGTTCTCGGCGATCGACCTGCTGGTCAACAACGCCGGACTCGCCCCGCCGATGGACGCGTTGCAGGACGCCGACCTTGGCGCGCTGACCGACACCATCGAAACCAATGTCACCGGGCTGGTGGCCTTGACCCGAGCATTGTTGCCGCGCCTGATCGAAACCAAGGGGGCAGTGATCAACCTGTCGTCGGTGGCCGCCACTTATCCCTATCGCGGCGGTGCGGTCTACGCCGCGTCAAAGGCATTCGTCCGGCAGTTCAGCCTCGACTTGCGCTGCGACCTGGCCGGCACTGGGGTGCGCGTCACCTCGATCGAGCCGGGCATGGTCGAGACCGAATTCA
>CAXSCF010000050.1:16167-16836 GCA_964235815.1 uncultured Sphingomicrobium sp. | reverse complement strand
CGATCACCGATCGCCTGGTCAGTTTCTACAGTCGATCGCGGGGCGGCCCCTGGCGCAAGGGCGCAACCAGCGGCAATCTGCTCGATCTGGTCGATATCCGCCTCGACTGCGATCGTGATGCCCTGCTTGTGCTGGCGATCCCGCGCGGCCCGACCTGTCATACCGGCCGCGAAACTTGCTTCGGCGACGATGGCGCGCCGGGGGTCGGGTTCATCGCCACGCTGGCGCAGACCGTGCGGCAGCGCGCCGTTGCCGACCCCTCCACCAGCTATACCGCGCGCCTGATGGGCGAAGGGACCAAGCGGCTTGCCCAGAAAGTCGGCGAAGAGGGGGTCGAGGTCGCGCTTGCCGCGGTCGCGGGCGACGCGGCCGAATTGACCGCGGAAACCGCCGACCTCGTCTACCACCTCACCGTCCTGCTCCAGGCCAGCGACTCCTCGTGGGATGCGGTGATCGAAGAACTCAAGCGACGCCATTCCGACTGACGCCGGGCGCGCTTCGTTCGTCCTTCGCAGCGGAGAGGTACGTTTCGCATACGCCCCATGACCTTTGCGACCTTATCGTCGGTTCAGGCCGCCGCGAGCACGCCCACGGCCGCGTCGAACAGGTCGCGACTCGAGGCTGCAACGACGTCTCCGCCGCTGAGATCATCGCCGCCCGACCAATTGC
>CAXSCF010000050.1:0-16157 GCA_964235815.1 uncultured Sphingomicrobium sp. | reverse complement strand
GCCGATGACGCCCCCCGCTCCGCGCACTACCGCGACCAGCGCGTCATAGTCATGGGGCTTGAGCCCGCTTTCGATCACCAGGTCGAGGTCCCCCGTCGCGACGCGCGCATAGGCCAGTGCGTCGAGCCCGAAACGGGTCAGCCGCGCCGCGCAACGCACCCTTTCGAACGCAGCCGGGCTTTCGAACACAAAGGGGTCCGTGGTGGACAGCCGAGCTTCGCGTAGCGATGCGCAACCGCTCGTCCGAACGTCGGCCCCGTTGCGCAGCGTCCGGCCATGGAGCGCGACCAGCGTTTCGTCGAGCGCGGGCAGATCGATCATTCCGCCGACATGCTCGCCCTCCACGATCAACCCGACCAGCACCGCCCAGCTGGGCAAGCCGCACACCAGCGCCCGTGTGCCATCGACCGGATCGAGGCTCCAGCGGACCGCCGCGCCGGGACGTGTCGCGCCATATTCCTCGCCCCAGATGCCGTGGTCGGGATAACCCGTCTCGATCGCGCGACGCAGGGCGCGCTCGGCGGCGCGGTCGGCTTCGGTCACCGGGTCATAGCCCTCGGCGAGCTTATTGTCAGCGCTGAGCCCCGCGGCAATTTCGGTGGCGATCGCGGCACGAGCGTCGCGCGACAGCTGGGCAAAGAAGGCGCGGTCCATCGCGTGCTCAAAGCACCCCGCCCCCTTGACCGCAAGGCCCGCTAGCGCTTGGGCGATCAACGTGAAGCCGTTCGACGTAATCATTCTTGGTGCCGGCGCGGCGGGCCTGATGGCGGCGCTGCTCGCGGGCCGGCGCGGGCGCCGCGTGTTGCTGATCGATCATGCCGACGAGCCGGGCAGGAAAATCCTCATTTCGGGCGGCGGGCGGTGCAATTTCACCAATTTGCACAGCGCTCCCGACCGCTATCTGTCCGCCAACCCGCACTTCATGAAGTCGGCACTGGCGCGCTATTCCCCCCGCGACTTCATCGATTTGGTCGAGCGCCACGGCATCGCCTGGCACGAAAAAACCCTTGGCCAATTGTTTTGCGATGGATCGGCCAAGCAGATCGTCGCGATGCTGTGGGCCGAATGCGCCGCCGGCGGGGTCGAAATGTGGCTCGGCGACACGGCATTGGTCGAGCGCGGATCGGGCTTCACGGTGCGTTGCGGCGATCGCGCCGCAACCGCGTCGAGCCTCGTCCTTGCCACCGGAGGACCGTCGATCCCCAAGATGGGAGCGACGAGCTTTGCTTATGATCTGGCACGGTCGTGGGGACTCAAGATCGTCGAGCCGCGCCCGGCGCTGGTTCCGCTCACCTTGGCAGGGGACGATGTGCTGTTCCGTTCCCTGTCGGGAGTTGCCGCGCCGGTCGTGGCGACCGCGGCCAAGGGCCCGCCATTCCGCGAAGCCGCGCTGTTCACGCACCGCGGCCTGTCGGGCCCTGCGATCCTCCAGGTGTCGAGCTATTGGCACAATGGCGAAGCCGTCAGCGTCGATTTCGTCCCCGACGCGCCGTCGAACTGGTTGACCGCCGCCAAGCGCGCCGACCCGCGCAAGGCCGTGCGCCGACTGGTCGAACAAGTCCTGCCCGCGCGGCTCGCCGAAACATTGTGCGATCGACTGGCGCTCGACGGGCCGATCGGGGCATTCGCCGACCGGGCCTTGACGGCCGCGGAGCAGCAATTGCGCGGCTGGCGCTTCACCCCCAACGGCAGCGAAGGCTATGCCAAGGCCGAAGTCACCGTCGGGGGTATCTCGACCGCCGAGTTGAGCTCTCAAACCATGGCCGCCAAATCCGTCCCCGGCCTGTTTGTCATCGGCGAGGCAGTGGACGTGACCGGCTGGCTCGGCGGCTATAATTTCCAGTGGGCATGGGCGAGCGGCGCTGCCGCGGGCGAGATGGCCTAGCATTGCGCCGAACCGATGCTGCAGTGCGGCAAAAGTATGCTAAGAAGGAAACTCGCACCTCGTTGCCGCGTTAATGGCGAGGGTCGATGTTGCGTTCCGGTCCTCGGTTTCATCAAGGTGTCCCTGAATGCTCGAGATTGATCTGCTTGCCTTACCCGACAACGAGACTATCTCGGCGGGGCCGCGTCACGCGCCGGTTCGTCGGCTCGCGCTGATTGGCAATGCGTTGCCGCGCAAATGCGGGCTTGCGACCTTTACCAGCCATGTCGCCGATGCCTTGCGCGTTCGTTACCCGGCGCTGATCCTGGATCATTACGCCATCGACGACAGCACCGGCGTGACCTATCCCGACGATATTCACACTATCCGGCTCGATACGCTGGCCGATTATCGCGATGCCGCCGGGCGCATCGAAGCCAGTGGCGCCGGCGCGATCTGGCTGCAGCACGAATATGGAATCTTTGGCGGCGAGGCCGGAGCCTATATCCTCGATTTGCTCAATTCGACCAGCCTGCCCGTGATCGTTACGCTTCACACCGTTCTCGAAAAGCCCAATCCGGTCGAGCGCGCGGTGTTCGAACGCCTGCTGGAACGGGCCGATCATCTGATCGTCATGGCCAGCCACGGCGCCGACATTCTGCGCCGGGTCTACGGCGTCGCCCCGCATCGCTTTACGATCATCCCGCATGGCGTGCCCGATCGACCGCAACGCAACCCGGAAGATTTGAAAGCGCGTTTTGGCTGGCAGGGACGCCGGGTCTTGATGACCTTCGGGCTGCTCGCCCCCGACAAGGGCATCCAGCATATGATCGAGGCCATGCCGGCGATCGTCGCGGCGCATCCCGATGCGCTTTATGCCGTGGTCGGGGCAACGCATCCCAATCTCGTCCGACGCGAGGGCGAGCGTTATCGTGAAGCGTTGATGGAGCGCGCGGCCGAACTTGGCGTCGCAGCCCACATCCGCTTCACCGACGCCTTCGTCGAGCAGGAAGAATTGCTCGACATGCTTCAGGCGAGCGATATCTACGTTACCCCCTATCTCAACATGGCGCAGGTCACGTCGGGAACACTTTCCTATGCGGTTGCGGTCGGCAAGCCGGTCGTATCCACCCCCTACCTCCACGCGCGCGAATTGCTGGCCGACGATCATGGCGTGATCGTCGCGCCGGCCGATCCGGCAGCGTTGGCCGAAGCGATCGGTGGCTTGCTCGACGACGACCGTCACCGTGCGGCGGTGGCGCGCCGCGCTTATGGCCGCGGGCGGACGATGTTATGGCCGCGGATCGTCGAGCGCGCGCTTGCGCCACTCGCCGCCGGATCGCGTCATACGCGTCATCGCGGCGAGCGGCGGACGACGACACTCCCCCTCACCGCGGTCGAGCGGATGAGCGATGGCACAGGCATGCTCCAGCATGCGATCCACAACATCGCCGATCGCCGCCACGGCTATTGCATCGACGACAATGCTCGCGCTTTGCTGCTTGCGGTGCACCGCGGGAAGGTCGAGCCGGACGGCAGGATGGCGGAGTTAGCCTCGACCTACGCTGCCTTTCTCCAGCACGGCTGGAACCCCGACCGCAGCCGCTTCCGCAATTTCATGAGCTTCGAGCGACTGTGGTGCGAGCCCGTCGGGTCGGAGGACAGCAATGGCCGCACGCTGTGGGCGTTGGGGTATACCGCGGCGCAATCCCCGTGGAGCGGCATTCGCGAATGGGCGCAAGCCTTGTTCGAGGTCAGCGGGACAGCGATGGGCATCCTCGATGCGTGCCGCGCTCGGGCGTTCGCGGCGATTGGCGCGCATGCGCTGCTCAAGCGCGCGCCGGAACACCAACTGTCGCTGACCATGATCCGCGCGGCTGGCGCCTGCCTCATGACGGCGTACGGCACGGCGCGGCGCGAAGGATGGGAGTGGTTCGAGGCCGATCTGTCGTACGACAACGCCCGGCTGTGCGAAGCGCTGCTCAAATGCGGGCAAATCCTCGATGACCGACGCATGATCGAGGTCGGCCTGTCGACGCTCGAGTGGCTTGTCGGGGTCCAGACGGGGCCCCGCGGCTCGTTCCGCCCGGTCGGCTCGAACGGGTTCGGCCGGCCCTATGCCTTGCCGTTGGCGTTCGATCAGCAGCCCCTCGAAGCCGCGGCGACGATCGACGCTGCCGCTACCGCGTTCCTGATCACCGGAGACGAGCGTTGGGAAGATGTCGCGCGCGACGCCTTTGGTTGGTTCTTCGGGGACAATGACAGCGGGATCCCGATCGCCGATGTCGCCACCGGAGGCTGCTTCGATGGATTGATGGCGACCGGGATCAACCGCAACCAGGGCGCCGAGTCGATCCTCGCGCTGCAACTGGCGGCAGCGACGATAGCCGAAGTGTTCGAAACACAACGCACTGGACAGGCGCAGGGCAGCACAGCAAAAGCGCGGCTACCCTTCCCTTAGATCACCGAGCCTAATGATCCTGTCCAAGCTCCACCCCCTTCGCTTGAAGGCCGATCCTTCGCGAGTCGTGCTCCGTCCCTTTCACCTCGCATGGCAAGGGACAGCGATCGCCCCAGGCCGCTCCGAGCGGCTGGTCGACGCCGTGCTGGGATTGAGCGAAAGGGAAACGCAAAGTCAGCTGCGGTTGGTGATGCGCGACTTTGAATCGCGCCATTGGCAGGCACGGGCGATGTTTCTGCGCCGGTTTCGACAAGTGTGCGAGCTGCTCGACCTCGGACTGGGACGGCTCGAAGACCCTCGCAAGCAGCTCATCGGCGCTTATTTCTGCCACGAATATAGCTATGCCGCGGCGGCGCTGATGAATCCTAGCATCGTTCCTCACCCCGATCAGAGCGGGCTCGATCAGCACACGTGCCGGGTGGTGATGTCGCTGCGTGCGGTCGGCGAAGGCCACATCAGCTCGATCGCCTTCCGCGAAGGACTGGTTTCGCCCGACGGCTCATTCGAACTTGCGCCCGAGCCCCCGTTCGCGACCGCCGCCGATGCGCCCGATGTCGACGGCCTGTACGAAGACGGCCCGGTCGAAGTGCTGCGCGACGAAAACAGCACTCTTTCGGGGACGGTCATCTTTCCGGTTACGCCGGCGCAGGCCGGCGGACTCGAGGATTTGCGGCTGACGCATTTCACGCACGATGACGGGTCGAAAGAATATATCGGAACGTACACCGCTTATTCCGGGCGCGACATCCGTTCCGAATTGCTGCGCACGAATGATTTTCGCAGTTTCCGTCTGAGCGGGATGGAAGGCGATGCGGCGCGCAACAAGGGGATGGCGTTGTTTCCGCGCAAAATTGGTGGCCGTTACATGATGGTCGGGCGCCAGGATGGACAGAATTTGTTTCTGCTCACGTCGGACTCGCTCGAATGCTGGAACGGCGGCGACTTGCTGATGAAGCCGAAATATCCGTGGGAGCTGGTCCAGATCGGCAATTGCGGCGCGCCGATCGAGATTGACGAAGGCTGGCTGTTGCTGACCCACGGCGTCGGGGCGATCCGCCAATATTCGATCGGTGCCGTGCTGCTCGACCGGGACGATCCGTCGAAGATTTTGGGGCGCACGCGGCATCCCATCCTGCAAGCCGAAAATGACGACCGCAACGGATACGTGCCCAACGTCGTTTACACCTGTGGCGGCCTGAAGGTGGGCGACCAATTGTTCATGCCGTACGGCATTTCGGACAGTTCGGTCGGCTTTGCTTTCCTGCCGTTCAAGGATTTGCTCAAGGCAATGGATTGAACATGGCCGGTGCCGTAAAACTCGCGACCAAAATCGTCGACAAACCGTGGGGCCGGGTCGGGATCGACGCGCGCTTTCATGTCGATGAGCAACGCCAAATCGGCGAGATCTGGTTCGAGCCGCCGGCGACCCATGACCTCGATGTGATGTGCAAATATTTGTTCACCACCGAACGCCTGTCGATCCAGGTCCATCCCGACGATATCACGGCGCAGGCGCGCGGATATCCGCGCGGCAAGGACGAATGCTGGATCATCCTCGCCGCCGAAGCGGATGCCGAACTCGGGATCGGGACGGTGCGGGAGGCAAGCGCGGACGAGGTCATCGCCGCCGCCAAGGATGGTTCGATTGTCGGTTTGATGGACTGGCGCAAGCCCAGGGTCGGCGACTTTCTGTACAACGAAGCCGGCACGATCCACGCCCTTGGACCCGGGCTCACCGTCATGGAAATTCAGCAAGCGGTCGATTTGACCTATCGCTTGTTCGATTATGGCCGGCCGCGCGAATTGCATCTCGAGCAATCGCGCGATGTGGTTCACGCCCGACCCCATTCGCACCGGCTCGATTCGCACGTGGGCGAAAGCAGCATGCTGCTCGTCGGCGGACCGCACTTCGGAGTGGCGTGGTGCGTCGGCGAGCCGCCGGTGCTCCCGCAAGGGATCAGCGACGTGCAATTGCTGCCGATCGATGTCGCGGTCGGGGAGATCGGTGCCGGCGAGTGCGGACTGATCGACGAGCACGCCGCGCGGCGCCTGCGCAGCGACGGGACGTTCGTCCTCGCCTGGTCGCTCGCGCGCTGACCAAGGTTTATTTCGACGGCGGTTGTCGCCCGAATCCCGGCGTGATCAGCCTCGCCGTGGTGGTTCGCGGCAAAGCCGATTTGCGCCCCGATTGCGCCGAAGGGTCGAGCGGCGATGCCGAATGGCTGGCCTTGCTTCACGCCCTGGACGTCGCCAGCGCGGCGGGCGAGCGCGACGTGGTTGTGCTTGGCGATAGCGCGAGTGTGATCGATCAGGCCCGCGGCGCCGCCCGTCATCGCCTTGCCCCCGAATTGGCGGCACGCTTCGCCGACCTCACGACGCGCTTCGAGCGGCTGCGGTTCAGGCGTATCAAGCGGACGCAAAATCTGGCCGGGATAGCGCTTGATCAAATCCGGCGCCGAAGCCCAAAGTCGTGAGCGTCGCCTTCCGCCGCGAAAGCGACGAAGAACATCTCGAGCCCAAGTTCGAGCTGCCGATCCCGCCCGGTCCCAATTATGTCACGCGGGCCGGAAGAGCACAGATTGGGTCGCATGTCGCGGAATTGGAAAGCGCACTCGACGCGGGTGGCAGCGATGACCAGCTCAAGGCGCTCAAGCGCGACCTGCGCTATTGGCGCCAGCGTCACTCGAGCGCGATTCCCGCCCCTTCGCCGAGTCCCGGGGCGGTCGGCATTGGCACCACCGTGACCTTTTCCCTGCGCGGCACGAAGCAGGTGATGACCATCACGGGCCACGACGAAGCCGACCCTGCCCACGGCAGGATCGCTTTCTCTTCCCCGCTCGCCCGCGCGATGCTGGGATTGTCAGCGGGCGACTTCGCCGATTTTGGTGGCGATGAGGAAGTAATCGAAATCGGGGCGGTGAGCGGCGACTGAGGCTTGTCTTGGGTTTGCCCCAATTGGCTGCTAGGCGCCCCTCCATGCTGAATATCAACGCTATCACGGTGCGCCTCGGCGGACGCACGATCCTCGACCGCGCCACCGCGGCGATCCCGCCCGGCGCGCGGGTCGGGCTGATCGGCCGCAATGGCGCCGGCAAGTCGACCTTGATGAAGGTCATGATCGGCCAACTCGACCCCGACGGCGGCGAGATCGAGATGCCGAAGAAGACGCGGCTCGGCTACATCGCGCAGGAGGCTCCCAACGGCACCGCGAGCCCGTTCGAAACGGTGCTTGCCGCCGACAAGGAGCGCGCATTGCTGATGGACGAGGCCGACCATTGCGTCGATCCCGACCGCCTGGGCGACCTCCACGAACGCCTGCTCGCGATCGACGCGTGGGGCGCGCCGGCCAAGGCGTCGCGGATTTTGCTCGGACTCGGCTTCGACGAGGACATGCAGGCCCAGCCGATCGACAGTTACTCGGGCGGGTGGAAGATGCGCGTCGCGCTCGGCGCCTTGCTGTTCTCCGAACCCGACGTTCTGTTGCTCGACGAACCGTCGAACCATCTCGACCTCGAAGCGACACTGTGGCTCGAGAATTATTTGAAGAATTACCCCGGCACATTGGTCGTGATCAGCCACGAGCGCGATTTGCTCAACAATGTCGTCGACGTCATCCTCCACCTCGAAGGCGGCAAGGTGACGCTCTACACCGGCGGCTATGACAGTTTCGAGCGCCAGCGCGCCGAACGCGCCGCGCAATTGGCCGCCGCGGCCGCCAGCCAGGATGCCCAGCGCGCGCGACTCCAGGATTATATCGCGCGCAACTCGGCGCGCGCCTCGACCGCCAAGCAGGCTCAGTCGCGCGCCAAGATGCTGGCCAAGATGCAGCCGATCGCGGCGCTCGCCGACGATCCGTCGCTAAGCTTCGATTTTCCCAACCCGAGCGAATTGCGCCCACCGTTGATCACGCTCGATTTCGCCGCGGTCGGCTATACCGAAGGAACGCCCATCCTCAGCAAGCTCAACTTGCGGATCGATCCCGACGACCGGATCGCGTTGCTTGGGCGCAATGGCAATGGCAAGACCACGCTGGCCCGCCTGCTCGCCGCGCAGCTCGCGCCGATGGCCGGCGAAATGCATGCCTCGAGCAAGATGAAGGTAGGCTATTTCACCCAATATCAGGTCGAGGAACTCCACGGCGACGACACCCCGCTGCAGCACATGAGCCGCGAGATGAAGGGCATGACCCCCGCCGCGGTCCGCGCCCAGCTCGGCCGGTTCGGATTTTCAGGCGACAAGGCGATGACCCGGGTCGACAAGCTTTCCGGCGGCGAGCGCGCGCGGCTCGCCCTCGCGCTGATCACGCGTGATGCCCCCCACCTCCTGATCCTCGACGAGCCGACCAACCATCTCGACGTCGACAGCCGCGAAGCGCTGGTCCAAGCGCTCAACGGCTATGACGGCGCCGTCATCCTTGTCAGCCATGATCGCCATATGGTCGAATTGACCGCCGACCGGCTGGTGCTGGTCGATGACGGCAAGGCGGTCGATTACGCCGGCAGCATCGACGACTATATCGACTTCATCCTTGGCCGGAACCAGCCCAAGGCCAGCAAGGACGTGGGCACGAAGCCAAAGGGCAAGGCCGCGGCCAAGGCGCGCGATGCGGCCACGGCACTCAAGAAAAAGGCCGCCGAGGCCGAAGCTGCGAGTGCGCGTCTGGCAGAACAATGTTCGGCGCTCGATCAGGCAATGTTCGACCCGTCGAGCGCCGCCCCCGAACTCGCCGCGTTGCCGATGAGCGAACTCGCCAACCGGCGCGCCAAGGTTGCCGCCGATCTGGATGCCGCCGAAGCCCGCTGGATCGAAGCGGCCGAACGGCTCGACCAGGCCGCGGCCTAACCGGGAATGACCAGCTCGCGCTGTTGATGCGCGAGCTGCCACTCGCCCAGATCGGCGAGCATGGCACGCGCGGCCTCCTCGAACAGGTCGGCGGCGCGCGGCAATTCGGTCGCGCTGGTCGCTTCGCCTGCGGTCGCCTCAAGCTTGGCCGCGGTCGACAGGGAGCGCTGGGCGGTGCCGGCAAAGTCGCCCTGAACGCGGATGCCGAAGATCGCGGTACCGACAGCGGGCAGCCCGGCCGACACGATCACGAACAGCTTCGAATGCGTCCCGACCCACGCCGGAGCAAGGTAATAGCCGCCGATCAGGACGAGGCAGCCGAGCACCGTGGCGCAGAACAGGGCCAGCCCGATCAGGTGCAGACGATGGTCGAGTTGCTCGGCAAGCTGCGCGGCGCGGCGATGATAGGCTATCTGCGGGGCCAACTCCTGCTCGGTCAGTGCGGTGACGAGCCGTGCGGGGTCGCCGATCGAGCCGTTGGGGCTACCCATCGCGCGCCACATCCCGACAGCATACCATTCGGTCCAGCGAAGTTGGTCGCGCCGCCCATGCGAGTCGCTGCGGGGGGCGGCGACCCCCAGCAACTTCAAGCTGCGCATCGGCCGCAACCGCTCGGCGAGCTGACGATAATCGAGCCAGCGTCGGTGCCAGGCGTGCCGCACGCCAACCTGCGTGTTGACGATCACTGCCGCGATCATCGCCAGCTCAGCACCGGCGAGCCATAATTTTCCTTGCGGAATGACCAGCCCGGCGAGGGCGGTCAGTACCGCGACCGCCCCCACGATGAAGTTGAAAATGTGACCGCTGCGATAGGTTTGCGCGAAGTGCCGGGCGAGTTGGTCACTCCAGCAATAGGCGCGCTGCAACGGGTCGATCGCGATCGCCATGCCATGTGGCTCGCCGCACGCCGCACGAAACCCCTGCCATTCGCCGGCCAGCGCCTCCTGCATTGGCCGGGCGCGTACGCTGGTGCGGCGCAACCGGCTCACCCCGGTCAAGGCCAGGAGCAGCGGATATTCGATGCGTCCGTTCAAACGCCGCTCGCGCTCGGCGTAATATGCATGAATGAAGGCGCGCTCGCGTGGATCGCTTGGCGGGAGCAGGATCGCATCGATCAAGGCGGTCAAGGCGTCCTTCGAATATGGGACTGCGGCGGCATGGCTATTCTCGCGCGTGGTCGAGACGTGTGGATCAAACCCACTCCACAACAAGCGTACGGGCCGCGCAGGATCGATCGGCACGTGGACGATCGGCGTGCCCTCGAGCAAGGCAATCTCCACGACCTCGCCGGTCCCACCACGACCGCGCGGCGGCTCTCCGTCCCATACCGCGATCAACAGGTCGCAATGCGCGATGGTCGCGCGCCCGGCCATGACGTAAGCCGCGAGCGGCGCGGTTCGCCTGCCTGGCAATTCGAGTATCGAGCGCGCCTCGCCAAGCAGGCCGCGAAAGGCCGCCCGCGCCGTGCCACTGGTGAAGTCCTGTTCATAGGTCGATCGCGCGAAGGGAAGCACGGCTTCGATCTCGCAACCACGACCGAGCGCGACTCGTGCCGCAATCTGGTCGGCGCCCTCGGCGAGTGGCGAGACGAGCTGGATCTGCGCGGCGTCGGACGCGAACAAGGATGCGTGGTCAGTCCCCAATCGATCAAGCGTAGCGCACAACGCATCGAACAGGGCCCCCAAAGCAAGCTCGATTCTCTCCTGTTGATCGCCGATCAGCTCAAGGCGGTGCCCGGTGACCCCCAGCTTGAGCCCAAGCGGGACCTTGGGCGGTGCATAGCCGGGAACCGGGTCAGCGGCCCAAGCGTCATCGCCTTCCTCGTCGGCCGCCTTGATCATTGCTCGCCACCTCGGCTGGAGCCCAGGACGCACCACCGGCGCCGCCGGACACGGCGGCGCGGTGCGAGCCTAGCAGCGCAAGAAACGAGGGCAAGTCGCGGCCCGACACTGTTCACCATCACGGCAAAGCGCTACGCGTGCGCGCAGACCTTGAGCAGGGCCATCCGCCTATGACAAGCGACCCGCCTCCTTTTGCGCGCAGTCAGCCTCTGACGCTGTTCCTGAGTTACTCTCGCGCCGACCGCGCGATCGCCGAACAGCTTGCCAGCCGACTTGAACGCGCAGGACATATCGTGTGGTGGGATGCGTTGATCGAAGGCGGTGCGAAATTCGCCAGTTCGATCCGCAATGCACTCGATTCCGCCGACGTCGTGATCGTCTTATGGTCACAAAGCGCGGTCGAGTCGGACTGGGTCCGTGACAAAGCCGCGCAAGGACGCGATCGCCGTCGGCTGGTGCCGCTTTCGATCGACGGCAGCAAACCGCCACTTGGCTTTCGCCAATATCAGGTGATCGATATCGCGCGCTGGACAGGCAAAGCCGATGCGCCCGAAGTGACCGCGATTCTACGGGCCATCGCGATAACGGCAGGCCAGACTGTCGGGCCAGCGCAACCCCAGCCCCTTCGTACGCAAACCGAGCCACGCGCGTCGCGGCGGCAGATATTGGTGGGGGCCGGCGCGGGGACGCTTGCGGCCAGTGGGGCTGGCTTGGCCGCATGGCGCCACTGGCGCGGCGCAGGCTTCGTTCCGGCTGCTCAGACCATCGCCGTGCTGCCATTCAAGAACCTCAGCGGCAACCCCGATCAGGATTATCTTGCGGCGGGGCTGACCGACGAATTGCGCGCTACCCAGCGCAGCCCTTGTGTGAGAAAATGCCAGGATCGAGCAAAGGAGACCGACCATGACGAGCATGAGCGAACGCCCGCGTGACGACGATGCCGATCAAGGCGCTGGCGACGATGGCGACATCGGTCCGATGGACGAAACCAAACGCACCGGAAGCGGAGACGGCGATACGCGCCGCTCGGGCGATGGCGACACGCGCTAGGCGCACGACGCCCTAGCGCTCAGCAGCATGGCCGCCTTCAGCGGGTCCTGCGCATCTGTCGTGAAGGCAGCGCCGGCAGTTCGTCGAACCGAATCAAGCCGTCATGATTGCCGTCGAGCAGCATGAAGCGATCGCGCGCCGCGCGACCGAACTCTTCCGCGCTGATCCCGCGGTTGAGGTTGGTGTCGGCTGAGGCGACCGGATTGGGGACGGCGAGAACTCCATAAAGCCCGGCGCCGCGCCGCACGGTGTCGCGCTCGAGCGGGGCATCGACCGTGCCCGTCTTCGAAAAATCGCTCGACAGCCCGCTGCGACGCTTGGGCGCCCAGCCGCTGGTGATGCCAAGTCCGCCGACTCCGACGCGAATCTCGGGTGCGATTTGTTCTTCATAGACCCGCAGTTCGCCGGGATCGATCTCTCGGTCGCGAACCGTGTTCAGAATGAGGAAGAAGCGGTCGGCGTCGGCGCGCATTTCAGCAAGCGACAGCGCCCCGTCGTGATTGGCGTCGGCACCATCGAACCACGCGCGCACGCCGGTTGCACCCGTCGGGCCGCGAAACGGTTCGCCCATCGGACTGATGAAGAGAGCGTCGCCACCGGCATGCGCAGCGGGGGCAAGCGACTGGGCACCGGCGCTCGCCGTCAGCATCGCGGCCAATCCCGCCGTCACGCCCATCACCGTCCCCCGCATCGTTCGATCCTCGCAAAAAAACTCATTGACCGGTCCGCCCGTGAACCTGCGCTGGCCAGTGCAGGCGACCGGTTCCGCGCCGCCAAGCACTGGCCTATTCGATCCGCTTGCCATTGCTGGCAATGACCCGAGTGTAAAGCTTCGCGCTGTCCTTGGGCGTTCGAGTTTGGCTGACGAAATCGACATGGACGATGCCGAACCTTTTGGCATAGCCGAGCGACCATTCCAGATTGTCGAACAGCGACCACAGCATATAGCCACGCACATCTATGCCGGCGCCAATCGCCTCGCCAACCGCGGCGATGTGGCTCTTGAGATAGGCCACGCGCAGCGGATCGTGGACGCCATCTGCGGCGGCGACGGGGGGATCGTAGAAAGCGGCGCCATTTTCGGTGATATACAAGGGAATATCGCCATAGCGCTGCTTGAACCAGTTCAGCAGGTCAATCAGCGCGGGGGCATGCACTTCCCACCCGGTTTCGGTGTAGGTTTTGCCGATTTGCTTCACCATGCTCGCCTTGAGCGGCCAATGGGTTTCGTCGTGGCAAACGACGTTGCGGGTGTAATAATTGATGCCGATGAAATCGACCGGTTGCTGGATTGCGACCATGTCCTCGACCGGCCAATCGGGCCAGGCTTCGCCGAAAATCTCCTTCAGCTCGGCGGGATATTCCCCCTTGAGCGCGGGGTCGAGATATTGGCGGTTCATGTAGGCGTCGGCGCGGCGCATGGCGGCGATGTCCTCGGCACGGTCGCTGGCGGGGTATTTGGGCTCAATATTGACCACCAGCCCGATATCGTGCGCGCCAACTTCGCGATAGACGGCGACCGCCGCGCCATGCGCGCGCATCAGATTGTGGCTCGCGATCGGGGCCTCGAACATGTTCTTGTGGCCAGGCGCCAGCGCGCCGTGGAGGTAACCACCGTCGGTCACCACCCACGGTTCATTGAGGGTGACCCACTTCTTGACCCGTCCGTCGAGCCGATTGAACATGACCCGCGCATAATCGGCGAACCAGTCGGCGCTGTCGCGGTTGAGCCAGCCGCCGCGGTCGTCGAGCGCGGCGGGCATGTCCCAATGATACAGCGTGCACAACGGCTCGATGCCATTGGCGAGGAGCGTGTCGACGAGCCGCTCGTAGAAGGCCAGCCCGGCTTCGTTGATCCGTCCGGTCCCTTCGGGAAGCACCCGCCCCCACGCGATCGAGAAGCGGTAAGCCTGAAGTCCAAGCGACTTCATCAGCGCGACGTCGCTTTCCATGCGGTTGTAATGATCGCAGGCGACGTCACCGGTGTCGCCCTTGGTCGCCATCAATCGCGGATCATGGCTGAAGCGCTGCCAGATGCTCGCTCCCGCCCCGTCGGCAAGCGGCGAACCTTCGATCTGATAAGCGGCGGTGGCCGCGCCCCACAGGAAATTGTCGGGGAAACGGGTCATTGGTCGTCCTTGTGTTGGGGCGATCGCCGGTGGGCGAGCAGCCAATCGTCATGCGCCGCGTCGCGGTACGCAGGGTCCCGGCGATAAACGCCGAGATCGGGGGGGAGGGTCACGCGCGGCGGTCCGCCACAGGCGCGAATGACGCGTTCCATAGCGAAGCTTGCCGCGGGCGTCACGACGTCATCGCGCCCGAATTGCCGTCCCCGGCGCGGCCTCGCCCTCAGCTGGCCGATCATGCGCCGGCGTCGATCGAGATGGGGTTGCCGGTGGCCGGGATGATCAATGTCCGCCCGCGCCACTGCGCCGGGCGGCCATTGACCGTCACTGCTGGCGGGGACGAAGAAAAAGGCCAGGCAAGGGCAAATCCGCCCGGTGGGAGGGCGCTTCCGGATATGGTCGCGTGGAGCCTCTGCGGGGAGCCGTGCATCGCGAAATCGAGGCTGCCGTAGGGGGTGGCGAGCCCGCGGATCGCCGATCCCTGCGCGGCCAGCCAGTCGCTCGACAACCCCCCGCCTAGCACCAGCGCATGGTCGTCGCGACGGTCCCACGCGAACATGTCGAGCGCGCCGCGGACAAAGTCCGACGCGACCCAGGCGTGGGGCATGTCGCCGACGAAGCGAATTTCGCGCGGGTCGCGGCCGACCACTTCGGCCCATTGGTTCCACCCCGCGGGGCGGCGGTCCTTCATGAAGAAGTCGATCAATGGGTCGATCCGCTCGCGCCACCCCAGGCGCACGAAGCTGCCGATCACCCGCGTTTCGTAAGGCGTATAATCCTTCCACGCCTTCTGCCTCGCGGCGCGCGCGCGGAACTCGGTCCAGTAACGTTCGAAGGTCGCCTCGAGCATCTTCGCGTCGAGCTTCGCCTGCTGGTTGCCCGGATCGAGCGCGACCGTCGTCGAGGTGGCGTCGAAGTCCCCCAGGCTGGTCGCACCGGGGATGAAGGCGATCTTCCAACGATCACGCGCGGCGAGGATCGCGGCATGGAGGTCGGTCGAAAACTCGTCGCGCGACCGCTTGAGTTCAACGGCCTCGGGCTTGCCGAGCGTGGCGGCGATCTCGGCAGCGTCGTCATAGCCACGCAACGCCCAGAAGTCGTCCCACAGGCTGTATTGCGGCTTGGCCGAATAGCCTTCGTGGCTGATCGACGGCGGCATCAGCCCGTACAGCATCCTTTTGCCCGGCTGGCGGTTGGCAGCGGTGCGCTCGGAGCGTCGCAACTTGTCCATATAGCTCACCGCGCCAAGCACCGACGGCCAGTCGCGCGTCAGCGCGGCGCGGTCGCCGGTGAAGCGGTACAGCTGGCTAACGAGGAAAATATATTCGCCCTGGCTGTCATTTTCGGGAACCGGGTCGGCGCCGCGGAAATCGACGCAGCACGGCACCTTGCCCGTGGCGAACAAATGCCCGCGATAATAATTAGCGAAATCGCGCGCGACGTCGGCGCGGCCCATCCTGAGCAACGCCTCGGACATCATCGCCCCGTCGCGGATCCAGGCGCGGTTGTAACTCCGCGTCCCGGGCTTGAGCATGGGACCGTCGCGGCTCGTCAGCACCTGGCTAAATGTCGACGCGACCGTGTCGGCAAACGCCTGCTTGGCCGGCGGCACGGTCAGCGTCACGCGGCCGAGCACGTCGCGCCAATGCGCAAGCGTCTCCGCCCCGGCGCGCTCGCGTGGCGGCGGGATAGCGTCGCCGTCGGTCAGCGTGAGGACGATCCGGCGCCGTTCGCCGGGTGCGAGGTCGAACGGATAGACCAGGTCGATCGCGGCCATGTCGGGCCCGACTGCAGCGGGAAGAAGGCTCGGCACGATCCGCGGCTGACCCTCATACCGCAGCGTGCGGACGACCGGCGGGTCGCCTTCTTCCTGCGGCTGGACGATCCGCAGCTGCCCCGGCGCCGGCTCGATCCGCGTGATCGGGCTCGCCCCGCCCTGCTGCGACAGGAATTGCGACGGCGGGTTGACCTGC
>CAXSCF010000049.1:0-17393 GCA_964235815.1 uncultured Sphingomicrobium sp. | reverse complement strand
CCTGCGCGCCCCAATAGCTCATCTGCCCCCACGGCAGGACGTAGCCCATGAAGGCAGTTGCCATCATCAGCAGATAAATCACCAGCCCGAGCATCCAGATGAGCTCGCGCGGCGCCTTGTAACTGCCGAAATAAAGCCCGCGGAAAATGTGGATATAGACCGCGATGAAGAAGAAACTCGCGCCATTGGCGTGGGCATAACGCAGCATCCACCCGGCGTTGACGTCGCGCATGATGTGCTCGACCGAATTGAAGGCGCCATCGACCGAGGCATAAAAATGCATCGCCAGGACGATCCCGGTGATGATCTGGATGGTCAGGAAAATTCCCGACAGGACTCCGAAATTCCAGAAATAGTTGAGGTTGCGCGGAACCGGATAGCCCCCGCCGACGGCGCCATAGACCAGGCGCGGCAGCGGCAGCCGGTCGTCGAACCAGCGCGCCAGGTCGGACTTGGGTTGATAGGGCTTGGCCCAGGCAAAGCTCATGGCGTCGTCTTTCCTTAGCCGATGGTCACGACAGTGGGGGACGTGAATTCATAGTCGGGCACTTGCAGGTTGAGCGGTGCCGGCCCCTGCCGGATGCGCGCCGCGGTGTCATAGGCCGATCCGTGGCACGGGCAGAAATACCCCCCGAACGGCCCGCGATTCTCGCCCTCGCCGGTGCCGAGCGGGATACAGCCGAGGTGGGTGCACACCCCCATCGTGATCAGCCAGTTGGTCTTGCCCGGCTTGGTCCGCTCGGCCAGTGTCTGCGGATCGCGCAGCGATCCCACGTCGACGGCATTGGCGGCCTTGATCTCGGCCGGGGTCAGGTTGCGGACGAACACCGGCTGCTTGCGCCACACGGTCTTGATCGCCTGCCCGGTGGCGATCTTGGAAATATCGACTTCGGTCGAGGCCAGCGCCAACACGTCGGCCGAAGGCGACATCTGGCGGATCAGCGGAATGGCGACTGCGGCGGCGCCAACCCCGGCAAAGCTGACCGCGGCGATGTTGATGAAGTCGCGGCGCCGGACGCCGTCTTCGGCGCCATGTTCGACTTGAAGTTCTTCCAGCGTGGCCATGCTCACCCTTGCACCAGTTTGTGCGCGAAATGCCCGGACGGACATTAATTGAAAACCGCATCGCCCCCGAGCGTCCGGTTCGACCGTCTTGCAGACGGTCGACTTCCCGGCCCCCGGAGCGATTGGCGCGCCTGATAGCGCCTCCCTCCCGCGATGCAAATGGCGAAATTGCCGCGCTTGTGCGCGCCGCCCCGCCCGGCCTATCGCAGGCGTCATGCGGATCGCGCTCTTTCAACCCGAAATCGCCGGCAATGTCGGCGCCGTGATGCGGCTGTGCGCCTGCTTCGGGGTCGCGCTCGACCTGATCGAGCCGATGGGTTTCGCTTGGGACGACAAGCGCGTCCGCCGCACCGCGATGGACTATATCGACCATGTGGCGGTGACGCGGCACCCCGGCTTCGATGCGTTCCGCGCCACCACCGGCCCCGCCCGCCTCATCCTGATGACCACCAAGGCCAATACCGGCCTCTACGACTTTTCCTTCGCCAGCGACGACATCCTTTTGTTCGGCATGGAGAGCGCCGGGGTTCCCGCTACCATCGCCGCCGCCGCCGATGCCGCGCTCAAAATCCCCCTCCGCCCCCAGGTCCGCTCGTTCAACCTCGCCACTTCCGCTGCCCTCGCGCTCGGCGAAGCCCTGCGCCAGACCGCCGCCCTCCCTGCTTGACCGATTGCCATCCAAAAGAGTTCGCTTGCTATATAGGAAATAACCTGTTTGGCTGTCTTCATGGCTGGACCGTCTCCTCGGCGCGCATCGCCAAGCCACGAAAGCGCCAAAGGATGCAAAGGACGTGGATCCGCGCCGCGCCATCAAGTTCATCAACTTGCCGTTAGGCGCAACATGACCTTGATGTCCTTTGTCGCGCTCGCGACGCGGCGCGGCTTGACCCCCGCGCCATGCCCCGCCATCGCCGCCGCATGACCCCGCTCGACGATCAGCAACAGGCGGCGCGGAGCTGGTTCGAATCGCTCCGCACCCGCATCTGCGTCGAATTCGAGGCGATCGAGCGCGAGGTCGAGAGCGACGCCAGCTTCGTCTACACCCCGTGGGATCGCGACGAAGCCGATGGCAGCCACGGCGGCGGCGGCGTCCGCGGTCAGATGAACGGACGAGTGTTCGAAAAGGTCGGGGTCAACGTCTCGACCGTCCACGGCCGCTTCAGCCCTGAGTTCGCTCCATCGATCCCCGGCGCCGAAAAGGACCCTCGCTTCTTCGCCACGGGGATCAGCCTGGTCGCGCACATGGCCAATCCGCACGTTCCCGCGGTCCACATGAACTGCCGCTTCCTGACCACGACCCGGCGCTGGTTCGGCGGCGGGGCCGACCTTAATCCGGCGCTGCCCTATGCCAGGGATACCAACGCTTTCCATGACCGCCTGCGCGCCGCGTGCGACGCCCATGACCCGGCCTATTACGAGCGCTTCTCGCAATGGGCCGAGGACTATTTCTGGATCCCGCATCGCCAGCGCGCGCGCGGCGTCGGCGGGATTTTCTTCGACCGCCTCGAGGGCGACTTCGACGACGACTTCGCCTTCACCCGCGATGTCGGCGAGGCGTTTCTCGACATCTTCCCGGCGCTCGTCCGCCAACGCATGCACGACCCCTTCACCGACGGCGACCGCCAAGCCCTGCTCGAATTCCGCGGCCGCTACGTCGAGTTCAACCTGCTCTACGACCGCGGTACGCTGTTCGGCCTCAAGACCGGGGGCAATATCGACGCCATCCTGATGAGCCTCCCGCCGCTGGCGCGCTGGGCGTGAGCCTGATCGACGTCCCCGCCGGCCAACTCGCGGCTGTCGTCACTTACCTCGAGATGAGAAGCGCGCCGATCGATCGCCTCATCGTCCCGTCGCCCCTCGTGCTGGCGCCGATCCGTCCAACGCCCGACGCCTACCGCAGCCTGTTTCGCGCGGTCGGCGCTCCGTGGCTCTGGTTCTCGCGGTTGATCATGCGCGACGGCGCCCTGCGTGCGATCATCGATCATCCCGCCGTCGACCTGTTCGAAGTGCGCGATGGGGAGAGCGCCGTCGGAATGCTCGAACTCGACCGGCGCGTGGCGGGTTCATGCGAACTGGCCTTTGTCGGGCTGGTGCCGGCTTGTGCCGGGCAAGGTCACGGTCGCTGGCTACTCGCCGAAGCCGTCACCCGCGCCTGGGGCGGGGATACCCGGCGCGTTCACGTCCATACTTGCAGCCTCGATCACCCCGCCGCGCTCCCCGCCTATCGCCGCGCGGGGTTTGTCGCGGTCGAGCGCAAGGTCGAACTGTTCATCGACCCACGCCTCGCGGGGATCCTGCCGATCGATGCGGCGCCTCACATTCCGCTGCTGGGCGCACCCTCGAGTTGAACGGCAATCCGCGCCACCATTGCGGTGTAGACCGTGACGAACAACGCCTGGATCAGCCCGGTGATGCCAGCGATCAGCAACAGCGATACGCTCCACGGCTCGGGTTTCCCGACCAGCAAAGTGACGAGCGTTCCAAGCACCGCTCCGACGGCCAGGCGAACGATGACGAAGGCGACGACCCACAACAGGAAAAAGCCGAACAGCCTCCAGAAATTGCCCTGCGTCGCCCGCCAGGTGCGCCGCAGCAAGGCGATCGGACCATCCTCGCCGGTCGCCGCAATCGCCACCATCGGCAACAGGCGCACGGCAATGACGATGACCAATGCCATGAACAGCAATGCCGCCAAGGCACCGCCGCTTCCCAGTTGTTGCGGCGATGTCGCTCGAACGCCACCGGTAGCGAGGCTCAGCAGCCCCAAAGCGACCACCAGTGGCAGTGCAACGATCAGCGCGGCGACGAGCAAGTGCGGCAGTCGCCGACCCGAGCGCGCAATCGCCTCGCCAACCCGGCCACGCCACCCGTTGACCAGCAGGACCACCGCCAACTGCCCGACGATCGTCACCAGAAGAACGGCGAACGTGCCGAGCATCCACCAGCCCGGCGGAGCCGTAGTTCCGGGTGGCGCCGGCGGCTGGATCATCGCGCTCACCACCGACGGCAACAGGATCAGCCCGAGCACCACCGGCGCAAGCAGCCGGCGCTCGCGTCGCACTCCCTCGGCGGCTTGCGCCCAGGCCGTTCCGATCGATAATCTGTGCGCCACGTGACCCCCTTGAACCAATGCAGCGACCCTAGGCACCCGCCTCGCGACTGGCAATCCGCCTTGCCGGCCGTGCCTCGAGCCGCCACAGCTTCGACCATGGCAATCCCCGAAGACATTGAGTGGAGGGTAAGCGCGGGTCTGACGCCTTACCCGGACGCTCTGGCCGAGATGGAGGCGCGCGCGGCGGCGGTGCGCGTCGGCGAAGCGCGCGAACTGATCTGGCTGCTCGAGCATCCGCCCTTGTTCACCGCCGGGACCAGCGCCGACCCCGCCGAACTGTTCAACCCGCTCGGTTTCCCCGTCTATCAGGCCGGACGCGGCGGACGCTACACCTATCACGGCCCGGGCCAGCGGGTCGGATATTTAATGCTTGATCTCGAGCGGCGCGGGAAGGACATCCGTCGCTTCGTCGATGCGCTCGAAGGGTGGATGATCGCTGCGCTGGGCGAAGTCGGCGTTTCCGCCAGGCGAGCGCCGGGGCGAATCGGGATCTGGACCGGAGAAGGCGCGGCAGAGGCGAAGATTGGCGCAATCGGGGTGCGCGTCCGGCGCTGGGTGACGATGCACGGGTTCGCCATCAACGTCGCCCCCGACCTTGGCCACTTCGCCGGGATCGTGCCGTGCGGAATAAGCGAATTTGGCGTGACGAGCCTCGCCGCGCTCGGCCAAGGCTCTCAACTGGCGCCGCTGGATGCCGCATTAGCCGCCAATTTGCCCCGATTTCTCAGGGATTTGTCGACAAATGCACAAGGTGCTTGAGCGCCGGGCCTATACCGCCTATCGTACGCGCGATTTGTAGAGCGGGGGCACACTCGCAAGCAAGTCTGATTTTTCAAGGGAGTTTAGAATGCGTGCTCTTATCCTGGTCGCTGCTGCGGCCCTGGCTGTTTCGGCTTGCAGCAAGAATGATGCTGCCGAAAATACGATGAACGTCGATGAGACCCTGACCACCGAAAACGTTGTCGCCAACGACTCGATGGCCGTTGATGCCGCCAATGGCATGGACGCCAACATGTCGTCGGACGCCAACATGTCGATGGACAGCAACATGTCGAACAACGCCATGTCGAACAACAGCATGTCCAACAACATGATGACCAACAACGCCATGTAATGGCCTCCGCGGGGCCTTAGGGCGCAGCGGGACAAATGCAAAAAGGGGTCGCCGGTTCGCCGACGGCCCCTTTTTCATACTTGCCGTCGTGGGGCCGCGGTCGCGCCTCAACGCAGACCGATGGTCTTATGCGCCTGCAGCGTCAGCCGCCAATGCGGGCGCTCCATGACCACGGCGATGGCCGCCGCCAGGGCCCCGTCGCGATCCGCGCAATCCATCGGCTGGATGAGGAAGTGGGCAAAATTCCACGCTTCCAAGGCGTCCAGGTCGATTTCCGTCTGGGGCCAGACCAGCTTGAGCTCGTCGCCCGCTTGCTGGATGACGGTGCTTCCCGCCTTTGGACTGATGCACAGCCAGTCGATGCCTGGCGTCGCGGCAATCGTGCCATTGCTTTCGACCGCGATTCGAAAGCCCGCGGCATGAAGCGAATCGACCAGGTCCCGATCGAGTTGAAGCATCGGCTCGCCCCCTGTCACCACGACCAGCCGCCGTTCCCGACCTTCGCCCCATAGCGTCGCGACGTGAGCGGCGAGGTCGTCCGCATTGGCGAACTTGCCGCCCCCGACCCCGTCGGTGCCAACGAAGTCGGTATCGCAGAACTGGCACACGGCGCTGCCTCGATCGGCTTCGCGCCCCGACCACAAATTGCATCCGGCAAAGCGCAGGAACACAGCCCGACTGCCCGATTGAACGCCTTCGCCCTGCAGCGTCAGGAAGCACTCCTTTACCGCATAACTCATCTTGCAGCCGCGTAGCGCGTTGGGTCAGGCAAGCCCGCCTCTTGAAAACCCCTGGCCCGTAGCCGGCATGCATCGCACAGCCCGCATGCACCACCATCGGCAGCGGGATCGTAGCAGCTATGGCTGATCCCCACGTCGAGACCGAGCCGGTCCGCCTCGCGTGCAATGTCGGCCTTGGTCATGTGCTGGAGCGGAGCGTGAATCGTGAACCCGGCCCCCTCGACGCCGGCTCGAGTCGCCTGATTGGCAAGCGCTTCAAAGGCCGCGATGAACGCCGGTCGGCAATCGGGATAGCCCGAATAATCGAGCGCATTGACCCCGACGAACAGGTCGCTCGACCCCGCCGCCTCGGCCCAGGCCAAAGCGAGACTCAGGAAGACCGTGTTGCGCGCGGGAACATAGGTCAGCGGAATGCCCGCGCCGACGCCTTGCTTGCCAACCGCGATGCTGTCGTCGGTAAGCGACGAACCGCCGAACGCGCCGAGGTCAAGCGGCAGGATGATGTGCCGGTCGGCGAGGCGAGTCGCGATCAAAGTCGCGGCCTCCAGTTCGACCCGGTGACGCTGGTGATAGTCGATCGTCAGCGCCAGAACAGCGAAGCCCGCTTCGCGCGCCAGCGCCGCGCAAACCATCGAATCGAGCCCGCCGGAGAGCAACACCACGGCTTGCTTCACAGCTTGACCTCGAATCGCGGCAGCGCCCAGAAGGTCAGGGCGTAGAGCGCCAGCGTGACCACCACGCATATCCCCATCGCCAGCCAATAGCCCATGCCCCCGCGCAGCATTGCTGGCAGCGCGACGAACAGGGGGAGCGAAGGGAGGATGAACCACAGGATGCTGCTCGCCAGCGCTGCGACCGGCCCGGGCTCGCGCGTGTCGATCCACAACAGGGTCAGCGCGAGGATCGAAGTCAGTGGCAGCGCGGCGAGCAATCCGCCCCATCCGGGATAGCGCCGGGCGATGGTCGCGACGAGTGCAATGGTCAACCCGCCGAATGTGGCCTTGGCAATGAACGATAACATGGCGCCGCACATAGCCGCCGCGCCCGCGCCAGGAAAACGAAAAGAACGGGCCGCCCAAGCCATGCTGGCTGGACGGCCCAGTTGAGGCGGGAGCCCACAGGGAAGAAGCGCACCGCATCCGGTACGCCTCCTTCGTAAACCCGCGCTGCTAAATTTAAGATTAACGCATCATGCAATTGCCGACGCGGCGCGCATGGAGCACATAATTAAATGGTGCTCCCGCAGCGATCCCCTGCGTCGCGATGCGAAGGGTCCGTGGGGTAAGGACGGTGATATCAGACCGCCCGAACCCTCCATCGCTGCACGAATAGTTGATCAGGATATGATCGGCCTCATTGGCCAGGACCACGCGGCTGCAATGCGATTCGCGCTGCTCCCATTGACCCAGCATGATCGGATCGGCGACGCACAGGCTTTGTTCGGGCAAACCCTTGGCCGAATGCGCCACTTCCCACAATCCACCGCGCGCTGGACGCGGCGAACCTGGCGCTTTCGCCCCGACCGCGGTCGCCATCACCAGACCAGTGAGGCCGATCTTCAGCATCCTGATTGCCTTCCCGACCATCCGCGCCAAGTACGCGAATTTCCGCAAAATTGCTAGGTCCAGGAGACAATTTCGGCCAAGTTGATCGGAAAACTGGTCGCGCAGAATTCGCAATCGATGCGGACCATCCCATCCTCGCCCGCCATGTGCCGTTGCTCCTCGGCGGGAAAACGGGACAGGACCGAGGCGATGTAATCTGGGCTGCAGCGGCATCCCATCGAAAGACCCACCGGCTCAAGCGTACGCACTTCTTCTTCTTCGTGGAACAGTCGCCACAACAGGTCATCGAGCGCGAGCGTGCGGTCGGTCAATTCGTCGGGTTTGACCGATCCCGCCAGCACCGCGACGTGCGGCCATTCGGGATGATCAAGCCGGGTGTGAAGCCGCTCGCGGCCTTCCTCGCCCTCAGGCAGATGCTGAAACATGATCCCGCCACCGACCCATCCGGCATCGTCCTTGCGCACGGCGAGGCGGACGATCGAGGGAATTTGCTCGGACTGGGCGAAATAGCTTTGCGCCGCCTGTGCCAGCCCCTCGCCCTCCAGCGGAACGATCCCCTGATAGCGCTCCTCGGTCGCAGGCTGGTCGAAGGTGATCGCGAGATACCCTTTGCCGAACAAGGCGAACAGGGTCGGGTGCGGACCCAGTTCGGCCAGCCGATCAGGATCGTGACGGATATAGCCGCGCAGCTCGCCGCCTTTGTAATCGCACACCATCAGATCGACCGCGCCGCGCTCGGTCTGCGCCTGAATGGTCAGTTGCCCACCGGCATCCTTGAGCAGCGATCCGAGCAAGGCAGTCAGCACCAGCGCTTCGGCGAGAAGAGTCTCGAGTACCGGCGGGTAGGAATGATTGGCGAGAATGCGGTCAAGCGTCGGGCCGAGCCGAGCGGCGCGACCGCGCGCATGCCGCGCATTGATCGTCGCACCCATGGTCACGTCGAGCTTAAGTTCGGTTCTGGTCATCGCGACCAAATGGTTGCGCTCCTCCACAAACACAAGCTTGACGGCCCGGTCCGGTTCGGGCGCCGGTTGCTCCTAAAGCTTGCCCATTGCCCACAGCAACAGCGCCTTTTGCGCGTGCAGGCGATTTTCGGCCTCGTCCCAGACCGCCGATTGCGGGCCGTCGATAACGCTTGCACTGACTTCCTCGCCGCGATGCGCGGGAAGGCAATGAAGGAAGGTCGCGCCCGGCGCGGCGAGCGCCATGAGCGGGTCGTCGATCTGATAATGTGCGAACGCCTCGCGCCGATACTCCTCATCGGTGTGCCCCATTGAGGTCCAGGTGTCGGTCACGACGACTTCGGCGCCGGCGATCACCTCCTTAGGGTCAGCGCTGAAGTAAATTTCCTCGCGCGTGCTCGCCAGCGCCTGCATTCCCACGTCGGGTTCGAACCCGTTCGGGGTCGCTACCGCAAGCGAGAATTGCATCAGCGCCGCAGCTTCGATCAGGGAATTACAGACGTTGTTGCCATCGCCGATCCACGCCCATTTGCTCCCCGCCAGCTTGGCGCGACGTTCGATCACGGTCTGCATGTCCGCAAGGATCTGGCACGGATGCGACAGATCGGTCAGTCCGTTGATCACGGGCACGGTGGCGTAATCGGCCAGCGCTTCGGCCTTGGCGTGGTCGTCGGTGCGAATCATGATCGCGTCGACGTAGCGCGACAGCACGCGTGCGGTGTCGCCAATCGGCTCCCCGCGCCCAAGCTGCGACGAGGCACCATCAAGGATCAAGGATGATCCGCCCAATTGCCGCATCGCCATGTCAAAACTGACGCGTGTGCGGGTGCTATTCTTTTCGAAGATCAACGCCAGTGTGTGGCCGGCTAGCGGCGCGTCGGCGTCGATTCTGCCTTTGGGCCAGCCGGCGCGCGCCTCCTTGCGCGACATGGCTTCGCCAAGGATTTCGGCAACCCCCTCGGCGCCGACATCGCTCAAGCTGAGGAACCGCCGAACCGTCATGCTGCGGCCGGGATGTCGTAATCGGCTGCGGCAGCGGACAGGCCTTCGATAAACTCGCCGATATGCGCTTCCTCGATCGTGAGCGGAGGCAAAACGCGCACGACATTGTCTCCCGCCGCGACCGTGAGGATGCCGCGGGTCCGCAGATAGCCGACGAACGCACGACTGTCGGTCTTCATCTTGATCCCGAGCATCAATCCCATGCCGCGCACACTGTCGAACAGTTCGTCGTGATTGGGGATCATCTGCTCGAGCGCGGCGCGAAGGCGCTCGCCCATTTGGCGCACGTGAGCAAGGAATTGGTCATTGGCGACGACGTCGAACACCGCCTGGCCCGCCGCCATCGCGAACGGATTGCCGCCATAGGTCGATCCGTGGGTCCCGACGACCATGCCCGAAGCGGCCTTTTCGGTGGCAAGGCAGGCACCAAGCGGGAAGCCCCCGCCAATCCCCTTGGCCGAGGCCATGATGTCGGGGGTGATGCCATAATGCTCATGCGCATAAAGCGCCCCGGTGCGCGCCACGCCGCATTGCACTTCGTCGAGCACCAGCATCAGATCATGCTCGTCGCACAGCGCGCGCAGCCCGGTCATGAATTGCTGCGACGCCGGGCGGACCCCGCCCTCGCCCTGGATCGGCTCGACCAGAAACCCCGCCGTATGTTCGTCGATCGCCGCCTTCGCCGCATCGAGATCGTCGAACTCCACCACGGTGAAGCCGGGAAGCAGGGGCGCGAACCCATCGCGCAATTTCTCCTGATTGGTGGCGCTGATCGTCGCCATCGTGCGTCCGTGAAAGGCGTTGGTGAAGCTGATCAGGACATGCTTTTCGGCATTGCCCTTGGCATGATGATAGCGGCGCGCGGTCTTGATCGCGCATTCGACTGCTTCGGCGCCCGAATTGGTGAAGAACACCGTGTCGGCGAAGGTCAGATCGACCAGCCGCTGCGCGAACTTCTCCCCTTGCGGCGATCCGTAGAGGTTGGACACGTGGATCAGGGTTTCGGCCTGCGCCTGGATCGCCTTGGTTAAATGCGGATGGTTGTGACCGAGCAGATTGACCGCGATGCCGCTGGCGAAATCGAGATATTGTTCGCCATTTTCACCATAGAGATACACCCCCTCGCCCCTCACCGGTCGCACGTCGCAACGCGGGTAAACGGGCATGAGCGGCGTGATGGCCATGAAGGGCTCCTGTGGGTCGGCGTGAAAAGCAAATGGCGACCCCGGGCCGCCACGGCGCGCTATATCTCCGCCGGCCGCGCGGGGCAAATGAAAGGGGCGGCCCATCACCGAGCCGCCCCTCTTACAATCGATGACTCGGACCGTTCAGTCGTCGTCGCGATCGCCCCGGTCGTGTTTGCGGCCGCGATCGTCTTCGTTGCGATCGTCCCGCCCGTCGCGGTCACGATCATAGGAATTGTAACTTTGGCCATCGCCTTGGCGACCATCACCATAGTTACCGCCATAACCCGGCCGTCGATTGCCGTCGGTCGCCTCGTAACGGATCCGCTGCTCGAGCTGGGCGATCTGGCGCTCGACCATGAAGCGCTCGCGCGGGTCCACCCCATTGTAGCTCAACTGGCGAACGCGAAACTCGAGGTTGCGCGCCTCGCCATCGAGCCGCCGCGCTTCGCGGTTGCCGAGGATGTTGCGGCGGTCGAGTTGCTCGATCTGACGACGCAACTGCATCACGCGAGCTTCGAGACGACGACCCTGGCCGTGGTTGTTGTAGCCATAGGCATTGCCGTTCGGTGCCAATTGGGCAGCGGCCGGAGCGGCGGCGGCGATCGTCGAGGCAAGGACGGCGGCAGGGATCAGAAACATGCGCATCGGCTCTCCTTTCGAGCTGTGATGCCATGCATATGCCGCGCCGTGTTTGTTCAGTTGCTGAACGCGACCGTTATCGGCAATTCAGCAAGACGGACGGGAGTTGACAAGGCGACTGACGTAAGCTCTTGTTCTCAAGCCGAATCCTGAGTTCACCGCGCGATCGCGCGGAGGAGGAGGAATAGCATGTTGCCATCTGACGACGCGACCGCATTTTCTACGCCGGTTCTCATCTGGACATGCCCTCATAGACAACGACAACACCGACAAAACCACAGGAAGCCCGCTTGCTCACTTCAGTAAGGAGCAATGACAGATGGTCTCAATTCTCTATTTGTTACTGCTCGGCTCTTTGCCCTCAGTAATATCAAAACATCCGCGTCCGGCATCTCCTTGGGTGCAATCTGTTAAAGCCAGTTGCGGCCCAAACAGGCTTGAAGTCTCAGGATACGGCGGGGGCCGTCCGCTGGCGCGGCGGGGCATTATTATGATCAATGCCCGTCCGATCGCAGGGGAAGATACGGCGCAGTTGGTGAATGACATTTCGCACGAAAGGGCAGTCTATCGCTTTCAGGTCCTGTGCGGCGACCCTGGCTGGATCATTCTCAGGATCGGCTGGGGTGAGAAGCCAATATCCGGTGAGGTTCGTTATTGGTCAGCTTCAGCCTATTTTCGTGGGAACAAACTGAAGATTTACAACCGACCTGAGCCATCCAGCATCGAGGGATTTTGGTTCCGCTGAACACGGGCTCGAACATGACAGCTAGCGTCTAGCATCGACTTTAATCATCACGGCAAGGACCAATTCCAAGTGATGCCTGAATGAGTCCCAGCTTTGCGACCGAATTCAATTCTTGATCTTCCAGCCGGTGCGCAACAGTCCGTAGCATACGGCCCGCAGCGCGGCGTTGAGAAGGACTAGCCCGATCGCCCCGACCAGCACCGGCGAATCACTGATCGCAAATAGCCGTAGCGAAAACTTTAAATGATATAGAACAATGGGTTGGCGTGGCTGATCGCCTGGAAGGCGGGGCTCCGCTGATGGACCGAATAGACCGTCCCCGACAGCAGCGACAGCAACATGCTGTCGTATATGTACACGAACGCCGATCACCGTACTCGAGTACATGATCAGACTGATCGATATGAAGATAGGAATAGTTGTTCGCTTTAGGAGAAGAAATCATGACTTTCATTCTTGCTCTGATGGTTGGACTTTTGGCCGACCAGCAGTTGGTCGTCAGCTCCTACGATCCAGTGGCGACCACAAGCCGGTCGTCCAGAATGACATTCAATTGCCCTACCTTCGTCATCGACGCGACCTGGACCATGCAGCGCGACTATACGGTGGTCGCCGAAATTTCGATGAACAACAGGCCCATCGCCGGGAACGGCGCCGCGCGATTGTTGCGCGATCTGTCGGACCCCAGGACGGTCTATCGACTGTCGGTCGTTTGTACCCATCCGGGCGAAGCCTATATCCAAATTAAATCCGCGATCCGGGACACGAATGGCGTGACTTATCATGAAGGTCAGGCGCACGTTCGCGATGGTCAATTAACCCGCTACAACGGGCTGAATCTGTCAACCGAGGCCGAATTCTATAATGGCGGATCATCGTGCCGATCAGCGGCGCTCCGCCGACAACTTGACGCGACGCCGCAACCTTGAGCTGATTTTAAAAAGCATCTGTCCAAAAGGATACCGAACGATGCTTTCTACCCTTTCGCTGATCATCGGGCCGACTTGGTGATCACGTACGGGCCGAGTTCAATTCTTGATCTTCCAGCCTGAGCGGATGAGCATGTAAGAGGCCGCGTACAGCCCGGCATTCAGCAGAAACAAGCCAATCGCGCCGATAAGCAACGGCGAATCACTGATGCCGAGGAAGCCGTAGCGAAACCCGGAGATGACGTAGAAGAAGGGGTTGGCGTGGCTGATCGCCTGGAAAGCGGGGCTCAGCTGATGGACCGAATAGACCGTCCCCGACAGCAGTGACAGCGGCAGGACGACGAAATTGGTGACCATCGCCGACTGGTCGAACTTGTCCGCCCAGATCGAGGTCAGCAGACCGAGCAGCCCAAGCATCGTCGCCCCCATCAGCCCGAACCACAAGGCAGCGAGCGGATGGTGCATCGTTACCGAAATCCCCGGCCACAGGCTCATCGCCGCCCACACCGCCGCCCCGACCAGAAAGGCGCGCGTGACCGCCGCGGCGACGATCCCGCCCATCAGCTCGCCGGTCGACAATGGCGGCATCAGATAATCGACGATCGTCCCCTGCATCTTGCCGACCAGCAAGGCGAACGACGAATTGGCGAAGCTGTTCTGGAGCATCGCGCTGACGATCAGCCCGGGGGCGATGAAGTCGGCGAACGGCACGCCCATCACGCGCATCCCGCCGCGCCCCTGCGCGACGGTGAAAATGGTCAGAAGCAGCAAGGCATTGACCGCCGGCGCCCACACGGTTTGCATCTGCACCTTGAAGAACCGCCTGACCTCCTTGATATAAAGGGTCTTGAGGCCAGCCCAATTGACGCCGACGAGCGTCGGCTGGCCGGGTTCGGCGCGGATCCACGATGGAGTCTGGTTGTTCACGCGACAATCGCCTATCGGCACCGGCGGCGACCCGCAACCGCGATGGAGTGTATATTTTCATGAGTTGGACCGACGAGCGCATCGATCGATTGAAGGCGATGTGGGCCGAAGGGTCGACCGCGAGCCAGATCGCCGAAGATTTGGGCGGGGTGAGCCGCAACGCGGTGATCGGCAAGGCGCATCGCCTTGGTCTCGAATCGCGTCCGTCGCCCGTCAAGGCCGCCGAGGAAAAGGCCAAACCCGCCAAGCCCCCTGCTCCAGCCAGGCCCGCCGCCGTGGCCAAGCCCGCCGCGCCGAAGGCTGCTGCTCCCGCAGCGACGGCACCGAAGGCGCCTGCGCCCGACCCTGGACCGCGCCTGGTCCCCGCGCGCCCGGTCAAGGAAGCCGCCCCAGATGCCGACATGCCCGTCGCCCCGGTTCACCGGCCGTCGGGCGTCGCGGCCAAGGAAGGCAACACGATCCAATATCGCTCGGTCGGGCCTGGTGGCTTCATCCGCCAAGGTCCGGGCGACACTCAGGCGCCGATCCCGCCTGCTCCTCCGCGCCGCCTCGTCCCGGCCAAACCGTCGGTAGAGGTCAAGGACAAGACTGGGCTGCTTGACCTCAACGACCGCATCTGCCGCTGGCCAATGGGACACCCGGGCGAATCCGACTTCCACTTTTGCGGCCGCGAGGCCAATCCCGGCTATCCTTATTGTGTCGATCACTGCGGGGTCGCCTACCAGGCCCAGCTCCCCCGCCGCGACCGCCGTCCGCCCCCGCCCCTCCCGTTCGGCGGCCCGCGCGTCCGCTAGGCGCGACATCCGGATCGCGAGCGGCACGGCAGGTGTCGTCGCCGCGACCGTTTGATATGACGACGAACGATAGCCAATGGCCCCAATCGACGAAGGCCCGGAGTTGTTCACTCCGGGCCTTCTCGCATTCTCACTGGTGCGCGCGCCTTGACCAATTCAGCCCATGCGCAATCGTATTAGGCGAGTTGCCCGGTCAGCGCGACCATCCGGCGGCGACGCATCGATGCACCGACGGCGCCGAAGCCGAGCAGCATCATGGCCCAAGTGGCAGGCTCAGGAACCCCGCTCACCGCGCTGAACTTCAAATTGTCGAGCTCGAAGCCGCCGCCGCCCCCCGAACCGTTGAACACGACTCGGTCGGTGCTGGTGCCAAAGCCGGCGAAGGTGGCGAATTCGCCCAGACTACCGCTGATCGTGCCGACCGTGCCGCCGCCGAGGAAACCCGTTGCCGTGAAGCTCGTTCCCGGACTGTTATTGAAGGCGGCCGCGATGTCGAACGACGCAAGGTTGAATAGACCGCCGTTGAGCGCCGCCACGAAAATCTGGGTGTCGCGATCGTTTAGCAACACGCCGGTGCCATTGCTCGCCAAGCCGAACCCGGTGCTGGCGATCTCATGAAAATGCTGTTCCTGGCCTTCGGGATTGCCGATGACGAAACCATCGCGCGTAATAGGCGAATTATAGACCGTATTGGGTTGCCCCTCAAAGGTCACCGTTTGTGCCGAGGCCACCTGCGGCACGGCCAGCAACAAGGCAATCGAAAGATATTTGAACATTAACGCCCCCCCTGATTAACAAGAATTAAACATGTGCATAGCGAGCGGTGAGGCGCGCGCAAAGCGGAAATACCAGGCGCATTTGCGACGGTTGCCTCGTTCCGGGACACGCAATGACTTGGCACAAGCGAATCCGCCGCCGTATACGTTCACGCAATGTCCGACCTGTTCGCTTCCGGCGCTGCCGCTCCCTCATCCGATTACGACGCCAGCTCGATCGAGGTGCTCGAGGGACTCGAGCCCGTGCGCCGCCGTCCCGGCATGTATATTGGCGGCACCGACGCGCGCGCGCTCCACCACCTCGCCGCCGAAGTCATCGACAACAGCATGGACGAAGCGGTCGCCGGCCATGCGACGCGGATCGAGGTCACTCTCGAAATCGGCAATCGTCTTACCGTCACCGACAATGGCCGCGGCATGCCCGTCGACGACCACCCCAAATATCCCGGCAAGTCGGCGCTCGAGGTGATCATGACCATGCTCCACTCGGGCGGCAAGTTCGAAGGGAAGGCCTATGCGACCAGCGGCGGGCTCCACGGCGTCGGGGTCAGTGTCGTCAATGCCCTGTCGACCGAGACGATCGTCGAAGTCGCGCGCGACAAGAAGCTGTATCGCCAGCGCTTCTCGAAGGGCGTCGCGACCTCGAAGCTCGAGGAGGTCGGCGCCGCCCCCAACCGGCGTGGCACCACCGTGTCGTTCGTCCCCGATCCCGGCATTTTCGGCCCCGACGCCGCCTTTGACCCGGCCCGGCTCTACAAGCTCGCTCGCTCCAAGGCCTACCTCTTCGCCGGGGTCGAGATCCGCTGGCGCTGCGACCCCGGCCTCGCCGCCCCCGACGCGCCGGAAAACGCCACTTTCCAGTTCACCAATGGCCTTGCCGACCACCTCGCCGAACAACTCGAAGGCCGCGAGTGCGTCACCTCGCCCGCCTTTGCCGGCAAGCAGGACTTCCCCGACGCCCAAGGCTCGGCCGAATGGGCCGTCGCGTGGCCGGTGTGGAGCGAAGGCAGCGCCGAATCATACTATTGCAATACCATTCCCACGCCCGACGGCGGCACGCATGAAGCCGGGCTGCGCGCCGCGCTGACCAAGGGAATTCGCGCGTTCGGCGAATTGACCGGCCAGAAAAAGGCCAAGGAGATCACCGCCGACGACGTATTCAACGGGGTCGAGCTGATGCTGTCGGTGTTCATCCGCAATCCGCATTTCCAAAGCCAGACAAAGGACCGGCTGACCTCGCTGGAAGCGGCGCGCTTCGTCGAGGCCGCGGTGCGCGATCATTTCGATCATTATCTCGCCGACAATATGGACCGCGGGCGCGCGCTCTTGGGCGCGATCCTCGAGCGCATGGACGAAAGGTTGAAGCGCCGCGCCGAGCGCGAGGTCAAGCGCAAGACCGCGACCTCGGCGCGCAAGCTGCGCCTCCCCGGCAAGCTCACCGACTGCGCCAATGACGATGCCGTCGGCACCGAATTGTTCATCGTTGAAGGCGACAGCGCGGGCGGCTCCGCCAAGCAGGCGCGCAACCGCAAGACCCAGGCGATCCTGCCGATCCGCGGCAAGATCCTCAACGTCGCCTCCGCCACCGCCGACAAGATCCGCGCCAATGCCGAGATTGCCGACCTTCAACTCGCATTGGGCTGCGGCATTCGTGACCGGTTCGACGAGGCGGCGCTGCGTTACGAGCGGATCATCATCATGACCGATGCCGACGTCGACGGCGCGCATATCGCGACCTTGCTGATGACCTTCTTCTTTCAGGAAATGCCGGAGCTGGTCCGACGCGGCCATTTGTTCCTCGCCCAGCCGCCGCTGTACCGGATCACCGCCGGCGCC
>CAXSCF010000048.1:0-17550 GCA_964235815.1 uncultured Sphingomicrobium sp. | reverse complement strand
TCGATCAAGGGCTTCGAAGGCGGCCAGATGCCGCTCCACATGCGGCTGCCGAAGCGCGGCTTCAACAACATCTTCGCCAAGGACTTCGCTGAAGTGAATCTGGGCGCGATCCAGAAGATGATCGACGCCGGCGCACTCGAAGGCACGGGCACGCTCGACCACGCCGCGCTCAAGGCCGCCGGCCTCGCGCGCGGGGGTCGTGACGGGGTTCGCTTGCTCGGCAAGGGTGTCCTCACCGCCAACGTCAGTTTCTCGGTCGCCGGGGCGTCGAAGGGCGCGATCGAAGCGGTCGAAAAGGCTGGCGGCAAGGTCGAGGTCCTCGAGGTCGTGACCGCCGCTGAAAAGGCCGCGCTGAAAAAGGGCAAGGCGCGCCTCGCCCGCATCGCCGACAAGGCCGAAAAGGTCGCGAACAACCCCAACACCGCAAAGAAGGCTTAGGCCATTCCTTGCGTGGGGGCTTCGCACTGACGCCTCAATGACTATATCGGGCGGCGAGGGGCTCAGACCCGTCGCCGCCTGACCTTTATCACAGGGATTTTCGATGGCATCCGCAGCCGAGCAACTGGCCGCCAACATCAGCCTTTCCAGCTTCGGCAAGGCGACCGAACTCAAGAAGCGCCTGTGGTTCACGCTCGGCGCGCTGATCCTGTTCCGCTTGCTGTCCTTCGTCCCGATCCCGGGGATCGACCCGCGCTCGATGGCGTCGCTGTTCCAGACCCAGCAGGGCGGCGTCCTCGACTTCTTCAACACTTTCTCGGGCGGGTCGCTGAGCCGCATGTCGGTCATTGCGCTTGGCGTGATGCCATACATCACCGCCTCGATCGTGGTTCAGCTCGGCTCGACCCTCTACCCGGCATGGCAGGCGCTCAAGAAGGAAGGCGAGGTCGGGCGCAAGAAGCTCAACCAGTACACCCGCTATCTGACCGTCGCGCTGACCACCGTGCAGGGCTATCTCATCGCCGTCGGGCTCGAAAGCCTCGGCGCGAGCCAGGGCATCGCCGCCGTGGTCGAACCCGGCATGCTGTTCCGCGTTTCGGCCACGATCAGCCTGGTCGGCGGCACCTTGTTCCTGATGTGGATCGGTGAACAGATCACCAGTCGCGGCATCGGCAACGGCGTCAGCCTGATCATCATGGCGGGCATCGTCGCCTCGCTGCCGCGCACGCTGGCGCAATTGTTCGAAGGCGGACGGTCGGGCACGCTCGACAGCTTGCTGGTCGTGACGATCATTGTCGCGGTCGCATTCCTGGTGCTGTTCATCTGCTTCATGGAGCGCGCCCAGCGCCGCGTCCTGGTGCAATACCCCAAGCGCCAGACCGCGCGCGGCGCGATGCAGCAGGAACGCAGCCACCTTCCGATCAAGCTCAACACCGCGGGCGTGATCCCGCCGATCTTCGCCTCGTCGCTACTGCTGATGCCGCTGACCGTCCTGCAGATGGCGGGCGCGAGCAAAAGCGCGTCGAGCGGCGCCTCCAGCGAATGGCTGATCACGCTGTCGACCTACCTTCAGCATGGCTCGCCGGTCTATCTCCTGCTCTACGGCGGCGGGATCGTATTCTTCTGCTTCTTCTACACCGCGGTGCAGTTCAACAGCGAAGAGACCGCCGAGCAATTGAAGCGCCACGGCGGCTTCATCCCCGGCATCCGCCCGGGCAAGGCGACCGAAAATTATTTCGATTATCTGCTCAACCGCATTACCGTGATCGGCGCCGCTTACCTCGTCCTCATCTGCCTCATCCCCGAAGTGTTGTTCAGTCAGGCGGGCGTGCCCTTTTATCTGGGCGGAACCAGCCTGCTGATCGTCGTCAACGTGACGATGGACACCGTCAGCCAGATCCAGAGTCACTTGATCGCGCATCAATATGGCGACCTGATCAAGAAGGCGAAGCTCAAGGGCGGTCGTCGCAAGTAATTCCCCTTTTGATGAGGACCATGCTTGTCGAAGCATGGTCCTTATGGATAAGTCGTTCGGTACAGCCCTTCGACAAGCACCGGGCGAACGGGAGTTTTTTGAACCTTGGACATCATTCTTCTCGGACCCCCCGGCGCGGGCAAGGGGACCCAGGCGCAGCGGCTCCAGGCGCGACGCGGAATGGTTCAGTTATCGACCGGGGACATGCTGCGCGAAGCGGTCGCCAAGGGCACTCCGGTCGGGGTCAAGGCCAAGGCCGTGATGGAGGCTGGCGAACTCGTGTCGGATGCGATCGTCTCGGCATTGATCGGCGAGCGGCTCGACACCGCCGCGGCGCATGGCGCGATCTTCGACGGCTTCCCGCGAACCGAGCATCAGGCCGACGCGCTCGAGATCCTGCTCGGCGAGCGCGGCCGCAAGCTCGACCATGTGATTGAACTGGTGGTCGACGAGGAGGCTCTGGTCGATCGCATCACCGGTCGCTTCACCTGCGCCAACTGCGGCGCGCCCTATCACGACAGCTTTCACATGCCCGCCGTCGCCGGCGTGTGTGACGCCTGCGGCGGGACCGAATTCAAGCGCCGCCCCGACGACAATGAAACCACGGTGCGCACCCGGATGGCCGAATATCGCGCCAAGACCGCGCCCATCCTGCCCTTGTACGAGGAAAAGGGATTGATGCGGCGGGTCGACGGGATGCTGTCGGTCGATCAGGTCGCCGCCGCGATCGATGCCATCCTCGACGCCCACCCCGCGACCGGATCGGGACAAGCCAACGCTAGGCGCGAACGAGGCTGATCGTGCGCCACGCGGGGGTGGTGCCGATCGCCTCGTGATCCTCATGCGCGACTTCTTGCCAGCGCTCGCCCGACCGAAGGTCGGGCATGGTCACGTCACCATCGACCTCGGCGAGCACTTCCGTCAGCTCGATCCGGTCGGCCAGCGGCTCGAACAAGGCGAAGATCGCGGCGCCGCCAATGACCGACACCGGCATATTTTCGGCCAGCGCCAATGCGGCCTCGGCATCATGCGCAACTTCGGCTCCTTCGGCGCGCCACTGCGGGTCGCGCGTCATGACCACGTGACGCCGGCCCGGAAGCAGCCCGGGCAGGCCGTCAAAGGTTTTCCGCCCCATCACCATGACGCTGCCCATCGTCAGCGCCTTGAAGCGCTTGAGGTCGCCCGGAATGTGCCACGGCAAGCGGTTGTCGCGCCCGATGACTCCATTGATGGCGCGCGCAACGACGATCGTGATGGTCGGGCTCATGCCGCGTCCTTAGCCTTGCCGGCAGCGCGGCGGCAAGGCACAGCGAGCCCATGACCCCTGCCCAGGCGCACCTTGTCGCACAACTTCGCGCTTGCTTTGGGCCGAAAACTGCGGTGACCGACCCGGCCGATATCGCGCCGTGGCTGACCGATTGGCGCGGACGCTGGCATGGCGCGTCGCCGGCGTTGCTTCAGCCGGACTCGGTCGATGCCGTCGCGGCAATCGTCGGTCTTGCCCGCGACGGCGGGGTCGCGCTCACGCCGCAGGGGGGCAACAGCTCGATGGTCGGCGGTGCGACGCCACCTGCCGACGGACGCGCCCTGATTGTGTCGCTGCGCCGGCTCAATGCCGTCCGGGCGATCGAAACGGGCTATGCCATTGCCGAGGCCGGGGTGATCCTCGAGCCTTTTCATCAAGCCGCCGCCGCGACCGGCCAGCGTTTCCCGCTGACGCTCGGCGCCAAGGGCAGCGCGACGATCGGCGGGCTGGTCTCGACCAACGCCGGCGGAACCCAGGTGCTTCGCTTCGGCCCGATGCGCCGCTTGGTCGAGGGGGTCGAGGCGGTGCTTCCCGACGGCACCATCCATCACGGCCTGACCGGGCTCAAGAAGGATAATCGCGGCTACAGCATCGACCAGCTTCTGATCGGCGCCGAGGGCACGCTTGGCATCGTCACCGCCGCCCGTCTGACGCTCGTCCCGGCGGTCGTCTCGCGCAGCGTGGCGTGGCTCGGGCTGGCCAGCCCGGCCGCCGCGCTCGCCGTGCTGCGCGCGCTCGAAGCGGCCACCGACCGTGTCGAGGGGTTCGAAATCCTTCCCGATATATCGCTTGGCGCCGTGCTCGATCATGTTGCGGGAACGCGCTCGCCGCTCGCCGCTCGCCATCCCTGGTATGCGTTGGTCGAGGCGACCGCCGATGGACCCGATCCGGTCGATCTTGCCGCATTGCTCGAACCGATGATCGAGCGAGGCCTGATCGACGATGCCGCGATCGCCGCCAACGAAGCGCAGGCCAATGCGATGTGGCGTCTCCGCGATAGTCTGTCGGACTCCGAACGCGCCGCCTTCGGCCCCGCCACGCAGCACGACATCTCGGTCGCGGTCGACGCCATGCCGGCGTTTCTTGCCAGTGCCTCGGTCACGGTAGAGGCGGCCTTTCCCGGCTCCCGCGCTTCGGGCTTCGGGCACCTTGGCGACGGCAATATCCATTTCCATGTGCGCGCCGGAACGCGCGCCGCGCCCGACTGGCTTGCGCGCGAAGGCGATGCGGTAGCGCGGCTCGTCCACGACCTGGTCACCGCGGCCGGCGGTTCGATCAGCGCCGAACATGGCATCGGTCAGATGAAGCGCGACGAGTTGGCGCGGCTCGACCCGCAGCGCGTCGCGACCTTGCGCGCGATCAAGGCCGGGCTCGACCCCGGCGGCCTGTTCAACCCCGGCAAACTGATCTGATCCTGTCCTAGCGGCGCGTCGCGAACCAGATGACGTGCTTGGCGCCCTTGCCATTCTGGCGCGCGCGGACCGCGACCTCGTCGACGATGAAGCCCGCATCGCCAAGGGACTTCTTGAACTTTTCGTCCGGTGCCGCCGACCAGATCGCGAGCACGCCGCCGGGCTTGAGCGCGGTCTTCGCCGCCGTCAGCCCCTTGCGATTATAGAGCCCGTTATTGGCCTTGCGGGTCAGTCCGTCGGGGCCATTGTCGACGTCGAGCAGGATCGCGTCATAATATCCCTGCGCCTCCCCGATCAGCACCCCGACGTCGGCGATGTCGACGAACAGCCGGGGATCGTCGAGGCAGTTGCCGGTCATCGCCGCCATCGGGCCGCGCGCCCATTCGACGATCTCGGGCACAAGCTCGGCGACCGTGATTTTGGCATCCGTCCGAAGCGCCGCCAGCGCGGCGCGCAAGGTGAACCCCATGCCATAGCCGCCAATCAGCAGCCGCGGCGCCGGGCGGTCGCCGAGCCGCGCGATGGTCATCTCGGCGAGCGCTTCCTCGGACCCGCTCATCCGGCTCGACATCAGCTCGTTGCGGTCGAGCACGATCATGAAATCGGCGCCGCGCCGGACCAGCTTGAGCTCTTCCTCGCCGCCCGGCACCCGGGCCGTGCCAAGCAATTCGCGCGGAATCATCGGTGCCTCGCTCCTTGGCGCCCGTTCGGGACGCCGCGACGCATTCCTAGCCCATGCCGACGGTCGTGCCCATCCTGCCATTCGGGTCGCGGTCGATGGCTCGCTCGGCGCCTCGCCGATCTTGTCGTTCAATGGCGGACCCATCAAACTTTGTGATTGAATGCAGGCTGCAAAGGGTAAAAGATTGGCGGCGCTGAACTGGCCGGCCCTGTCCAGCGTTGTCGATTTGCGTGGCTGCAATGTCGTAATGGGAGGCGATCGGCTGATGACCAAGCTTGAAATGTCACGTCGCGGCATGCTTGCCAGTTCGGCGGCGGTGACCGCCGCTTCGGCGGTACCGTCGGCCGGCGCGCAACCGCGACGGGCGCAAATGGCGCCGAGCGTGATGCCCGTGACGATCGAGATCAACGGCCAGTCCCGCGCGCTTCAGGTCGACACCCGCACCACCCTGCTCGACGCGCTACGCGAGACCCTGCGGCTGACGGGGACCAAGAAGGGCTGCGATCACGGCCAGTGCGGGGCGTGCACGGTGCTGGTCAACGGCCGGCGGATCAACAGCTGCCTCAGCCTCGCGGTGATGCACCACGGCGACAAGGTGACCACGATCGAGGGACTTGGCACGCCCGACCGGCTCCATCCGATGCAGGCCGCCTTCATCAAGCATGATGGCTTTCAGTGCGGCTATTGCACTCCGGGGCAAATCTGCTCGGCGGTTGCGGTGCTCGATGAAATCCGGGCCGGCATTCCCAGCCATGTCTCGAACAGCCTGACCGAACATCCATCGCCAAGCGCGACCGAAATGCGCGAGCGGATGAGCGGCAATATCTGTCGCTGCGGGGCCTATTCGAATATCTCCGACGCGATGCTCGAAGTGTCGGGAGGGCAGGCATGAGGCCGTTTACCTATCACCGTGCCGCCACCCCGGCCGAAGCCGCGGCGGCGGTCGCCGCGACACCGGGCGCGAAGTTCATCGCCGGCGGGACCAATTTGCTCGACCTGATGAAGCTCGAGATCGAAACCCCGACCCACTTGGTCGATGTCGGCGACCTTGGCCTCGATCGGATCGGCAAGGCGGCCGACGGCGGGCTCCGGATCGGCGCGCTGGTGACCAATACCGATCTTGCCGCCGATCCGCGCGTACGCCGCGATTATGGCGTGCTCAGCCGGGCGATCCTCGCGGGAGCATCGGGGCAGCTGCGCAACAAGGCGACGACCGCGGGCAATCTGCTGCAGCGCACGCGCTGCCCCTATTTCTACGACACCAATCAACCGTGCAACAAGCGCCGCCCCGGGTCGGGGTGCGCCGCGATCGGCGGGTTCAGCCGGCAACTCGGAATAGTCGGGACCAGCGATCAGTGCATCGCGACCTATCCGGGCGACATGGCGGTGGCGATGCGCGTGCTCGATGCCACGATCGAGACCGTCAGTCCGGACGGGAGCGCGCGGGCCATTCCGATCGCGCTGTTCCACACTCTTCCGGGCACTACGCCCCAGATCGAAAATGTCCTCTCGTCGGGTGAACTGATCACCGCGGTGACTCTGCCCAAACCGCTCAAGGGCAAGCACATCTACCACAAGGTTCGCGATCGCAATTCCTATGCCTTCGCGCTGGTTTCGGTCGCGGCGGTGATCGGGCGAAAGGGCGGTCGAGTCGCCATCGGCGGCATTGCACCGAAGCCGTGGCGGATCGAGTCGGCTGAAGGCGCATTGCCTCACGGTCCGCGCGCCGTGGCGGCGCAATTGCTCGCGGCGGCGCGCCCGACGACCGACAATGCCTATAAGGTGCCGCTGGTCGAACGGACGCTGGCGGCGGTGATGGCGGAGGCACGGTCATGAAGTTCGACACGCCAGCGGGGCCCAACCCGATCGACCGCCAACGCGTTGTCGGCCAGCCGCACGACCGGATCGACGGGGCGCTCAAGACGACCGGTCAAGCGCCCTACGCTTATGAGCGCCACAATGTCGCGCCCAACCAGGCCTATGGCTATGTCGTCGGCAGCGGCATCGCGAAGGGCCGAATCAACCGGATCGACACCGCCGATGCCAAGGCCGCACCAGGGGTGCTGGCCGTCGTCACGACGCTCGATATGCCCAGATTGACCAAGGGAGACTTCAACACCGCCTCTTTGTTCGGCGGACCGATGATCGAGCATTATCACCAGGCGGTGGCGGTTGTCGTCGCCTCGACCTTCGAACAGGCGCGTGCCGCCGCGGGGATGGTCCATGTCGATTATGCGCGGCAGGACGGGCGGTTCGACTTGGCGAAGGAAGCCAAAAACGCGCCCCTCACCGGCGGAGACTCGGGCGAAGGCAGCAAGGCCCCCAAGATCGATCGCGTCGGTGACTTCGACGGAGCGTATAAAGCGGCGCCGGTCACGCTCGACCAAAGCTACACCACGCCCGACGAGAGCCATGCGATGATGGAGCCGCACGCCACGATCGCGTCGTGGCAAGGCGACAAGCTGACGGTGTGGACGTCGAATCAGATGGTCGCCTGGGGCCGCGGCGACGTCGCCAAGACGCTTGGCATCGCCAAGGACAAGGTGCGTTTGGATTCGCCCTATGTCGGCGGCGGTTTCGGCGGCAAGCTGTTCGTCCGCGCCGACGCGATCATGGCCGCGCTGGGATCGAAGGCGGCCAGGCGACCGGTCAAGGTGACGCTGCAGCGACCGATGATGATCAACAACACCACGCACCGTCCGGCGACCATCCAGCGTATCCGCATCGGCGCCGATCGCAGCGGGCGGATCACGGCCATCGCGCATGAGAGCGTGTCGGGGGATCTTCCCGGCGGGCAGCCGGAAACCGCGGTGAACCAGACCAAGCTGCTCTACGCCGGGGCGAACCGGATGACCGCGATGCGGCTTGCCGTGCTCGATCTTCCCGAAGGCAATGCGATGCGCGCGCCGGGCGAAGCGCCGGGCCTGATGGCGCTCGAGATCGCGATCGACGAGATGGCCGAAAAGCTCGGCATGGACCCGATCGCGTTCCGCATCCTCAATGACACGCAGGTCGATCCCGAAAAGCCCGAGCGACCTTTTTCCGACCGCAAGCTGATCGAATGCCTGCGCACCGGCGCGGCGCGCTTCGGCTGGGACCGGCGCAAGCGTCCGGGCGCGGTCCGCGACGGCCAATGGCTGGTTGGAATGGGGGTCGCCGCGGGCTTCCGCAACAACATGAACGCCAAGTCGGCGGCGCGCGTGCGGCTGGGCCGCGACGGGATCGTCACGGTCGAAACCGACATGACCGACATCGGAACCGGCTCCTACACCATCATTGGCCAGACCGCCGCCGAAATGATGGGGCTTCCGCTCGACCGGGTGCGGGTAAGGCTCGGCGATTCGGACTTTCCCGTTTCGTCGGGGTCGGGCGGACAATGGGGGGGCAACAGCTCGACCGCGGGGGTCTATGCCGCCTGCGTCAAGCTCCGTCAGGCGATCGCCATCAAGCTCGGCTTCGACCCGGCCACGATCCTGTTCTCCGATGGCATGGTGCGATCCGCGGGCAACAGCGTTCCCCTCGCCGCAGCGGCCCGTGATGGCGACCTCATGGCCGAGGATCACATGGAATATGACAAGCTCGACAAGCAATATCAGCAGTCGACCTTTGCGGGTCACTTCGTCGAGGTCGGGGTCAATGCCTTTACCGGAATGACCAAGGTGCGGCGGATGCTGGCGGTGTGCTCCGCCGGCCGCATCCTCAATCCCAAGACCGCGCGCAGCCAGGTCATCGGGGCCATGACGATGGGGGTCGGCGCGGCGTTGATGGAGGAATTGGTGGTCGACAAAAGGTTCGGCTTCTTCGTCAATCACGACCTCGCCAGCTACGAAGTTCCGGTCCACGCCGACATCCCGCACCAGGAGGTGATCTTCCTCGACGGGCCCGACGACAAATCGTCGCCGATGAAGGCCAAGGGCGTCGGCGAACTCGGGCTGTGCGGGGTCGGCGCGGCGATTGCCAACGCCACCTATAACGCCACCGGCATCCGCGTTCGCGACTATCCGGTCACGCTCGACAAGCTCATCGGCCGTTTGCCGGCGCTGACCTGACGATGATCGGCGTTGGGCGCGGGCAGGGCCTTTGCCCCCTCGGCCCGACAGGTTTGGACGAGCGATGAGCGACTGGTTCGACGACGGGCTCGTCGATGACGTCCGCCCCAAGCTGTTCGAATGTCGTGAAAAAGGGCTTCGTGCCGCTCTCGCGACGATCGTCGCGGCCGACGGGGGACCCCGTCCCGTGGGTTCGCAGATGATCGTGGTGGGCAATCGCTTCTGGGGCTTTCTCTCGGGTGGGTGCATCGAGGACGATGTCGCGCTCAACGCGCGGGCCGTGATCGAAACCGGCGATCCGCGTCACCTGATTTACGGTCATGGCAGCCCGTATATCGACATGCGGCTTCCGTGTGGCGGACGAATCGATGTTCTGGTCGAGCGGATCGAACCGACCGATCCCGCGATCGGCGAGTTGCACAGGCTGACCGAGGCGCGATTGCCGGCGCGCTGGCGCTCCGACGGCGTCCACCGCTCATGCCGCAGCGACTTCGACCGGACCGTCGAGGAGGATTCATCGATCGCCGATGTGCGCTACGATCCTGTCTGGCGGCTGCTGGTGATCGGGAACGATCCGTTCGCCATCGCCGCGGCGGCGCTTGGCCGCATGACCGGATTCGACACGCGCTTGCTTGCGCCCTTCGCCAGCGACCGCCCGCCGCCGTTCGGCCTGTCGGTCGATCGGCGCGGCCTGGCCGCGGCGATCGAGCATCCCGCGCCCGACGCCTGGACGGCAGCGATCGTGGCGACCCACGATACCGATCTCGACGAGGAGGCGCTCAATCAACTGCTTCGGTCCAAGGCCGGCTACATCGGGGTCATGGGCGCCCGCCGGCGGATTGATGACCGGACGCATCGCTTGGTCGCCGCGGGATTCACGGACAGCGACATTGCGCGCGTCCACATGCCGCTCGGGCTGCCGATCCGCGCGCGAAGCCCGTGGGAAGTGGCCGTGTCGGCACTGGCCGAAGTCATCGCGCATCGGCGCGCAGGTCCGTGAGCCAAGAGCACGCGCTTGTGCTCGCGGCGGGTGCGGGGCGTCGTTTTGGTGGCGACAAGCTGTTGGCCAACTGGCGCGGACGGCCGCTCATCGAATGGAGTGTCGCCGCGGCCATCGATAGTGGCGTCGATGGCGTCACCGTCGTGCTCGGCTGCGGCGCGCCCACGATCGAAGCGCGCTTGCCCTCGTTCGTCGGCACCGTCATGTGCGATGAATGGACCGAGGGGATTGCGGCAAGCTTGCGCTGCGGAATTGCCTCGCTCCCGGCATCGACCACCGCCGTGGCCATCTTTCTTGGCGACATGCCCGGCGTTTCGCCCGCGCTTGCTCGTGAAGTGCTCGACGCCGTAAAGGCGGGCGCGCCCGCCGCGGTGGCAAGGTTCAACGGTCTTCCGGCGCATCCGGTGGCGATTGCCTCGGCCTCGTTTCCGCTCCTGCGAACGCTTCGCGGCGATCGTGGCGCGCGGTCCTTGCTCCTGTCGATCCCGGGAATGACGATCATCGAGACGACCCTCGCCGCCGCCGTCTTCGACATCGATGTCCCATCCGATCTGCTGGCGCTCGACAGTCGAGGCATGAGCGCCGACTAGCGCCCCTTGGACCGGCCGTCGCGAACTGGCCCAACCACCGTACGGGAATGGCGCGCCCGGCTGGATTCGAACCAGCGGCCTCAAGATTAGAAGTCTCGTGCTCTATCCAGCTGAGCTACGGGCGCGTGGCTCGCCTTTAGCAAATTTGTCGGACTTGGCGACCTTTCCGCAACCATCGCCGCACCAGCGAGCCAGATCGTTTGCCAACTCCACCGACGCTCCCCTGCGCTCGATGGCCGGGCTTGGCGTGAGCGGTCAAAGTCGTTCTCGCCAAAGCCACCGGACTGGACCCAAATGCTGCGTTCAGGCGACGGCTTCGAATAGGCCTTCGAACAGCCGCCGACCGTCGCGGTTGCCATGCGCGGTTTCCGTGGCACGTTCGGGATGGGGCATCATGCCGAGCACATTGCCGGCGTTGTTGAGCAGCCCGGCGATGGCGTTGGCCGATCCGTTGACCTTTTCCGCATAGCGAAATGCGACGCGGCCCTCGCCCTCGATCCGCTCGAGCGTTGCCGCATCGGCCTGAAAATTGCCGTCGTGGTGCGCGACCGGAAGGGTGATCGTCTCGCCTTCAACATAGCCGCGGGTGACGATCGACCGATTGTTTTCGACCGCGAGCGCGACCGGGCGGCAGACGAACGACAGCCCGGCGTTGCGCATCAGGGCGCCGGGCAGCAGTCCCGCCTCGGTCAGCACCTGGAACCCGTTGCAGATGCCGATCACCGGCATGCCCTTCCCGGCCGCTTCGACCACGCTGCGCATCACGCGCGACCGCGCCGCCATCGCCCCCGAGCGGAGATAGTCGCCATAGGAAAATCCCCCCGGGATGGCGATCAGGTCGATCCCGGCGGGAAGCTCGGCATCGCCATGCCAGACCATCGTTGGCGCGCGTCCGCTCACATCGCGGATGGCGACGGCAAGGTCGCGGTCGCAATTCGACCCGGGAAAGACGATCACCGCCGCCCGCACGTCAGCCGACCTTTTCGATCGTGAAATTCTCGATCACCGTATTGGCCAGCAATTTTCGACACATCTGCTCGATCTCGCTGTCGCTGGTCGCTTCGGCGAGGTCGAGTTCGATCATCTTGCCGACACGCACCTCATCGACCCCGGCAAAGCCGAGTCCTTCGAGCGCATTGTGGATGGCGCGGCCTTGCGGGTCGAGCACGCCGGGCTTGAGGGTGACGAACACGCGGGCTTTCATCGCTGCTTGGCCTTTTGAGGGAGCGGTTCGCGGACCCTATGACGAAGCCCGCGCGGCGCGGCAAGCTTTACGCCTTTTTCACCCTTTCGCGCGACATTGGCGAAGCCGGCGGAGGGCCGGTGCAGCAATGGGATTCGCCATGGTCGCCTTGGCCACGCTCTTGTTCATGGGACTGTTCGGGTTTGGCGCAACCTATTTTGGCTGGTCGGATCCCGACGGCAAGGTCCGGCTTGCCTTGTTCGCGACCTTCACCCTGGGAATTCTTTGCGGCTACAAGTCGCGCGGCTAGCCGGGCGGGGGCTGACCCGCGCCGCGCTTGGCGCTAGGGCAGCGCCATGACCGATCTTCCTCCTTATGCCCGCCTGCTCGACCTGCGCCTGGTCGAGGATGGTGACGGCGCGCAGGTGGTCATGCCGTTCAGCGATGATGTGCTGGGTCGCCCCGGCTTCCTTCACGGCGGCGCGATCGCGGGGCTGCTCGAATTTGCGGCGTTCACCGCGCTGCGCTCGGCGCTTGAGGACATGCAAGCGACGATCAAGCCGATCACGATCACGGTCGATTATCTGCGCGGTGGGGCCGAAGCGCTTGGCGACACTTATGCCGCGGCGGTCATCGAACGGCTCGGCAAGCGCATCGCCAATGTCGAAGTGCTTGCCTGGCAACGCGACCGCGCCAAGCCGATCGCGGCGGCGCGGATCAACTTCCTGATCAATCGCGCCGCCTGATCGGGTCCGCGCATCAATAGCCCGACATCCGCGCCACTTCATTGGCGTGGAAGGTCGCGCTGCCGAACAAAGAACCGAGCACCGCCTCGCGCTTCATGTACAGGCCGATGTCATGCTCGTCGGTCATCCCGATCCCGCCGTGCATCTGCACCCCTTCCTGCACCGCGAGCGCCGACACCCGTGCCGCTTTGGCCTTGGCGACCGAAACCATCAAATCGGCGCGCGGATCGCCCGCGTCGATCAATTGGGCGGCTTTGAGTGTTACCGCGCGGGCAATCTCGATCTCGCCATAAAGGTGCGCCGCGCGGTGCTGAAGCGCTTGATATTCGCCAATATACTTGCCGAACTGCTTGCGCTGCTTGAGGTAATCGAGCGTCATCGCGCTGGCCCCCGCGGCTACCCCGACAAGCTCGGCCGCGGCGCCCGCGCGCCCGGCATTGAGCGCGCGCGACAACGGCGCCCATCCGCCGTCGACCTCGCCGATCACCGCGTCGGCGTCGACGCTGACCGCTTCGAACGTCAGCCGCGCCGCCTTCGACGCATCGACCATCGCCAGATTGTCGATGGTCAGCCCGGCCGCATCGCGCTCGACCGCGAACAAGGTGATTCCATCCTGCTCGCCCGCCGCGCCGGCGGTGCGCGCCGCGACCAGCAGCACGTCGGCGCTCGCGCCGTGGACGACGAACTGCTTGGTCCCATTCAGCGTAAAGCCGTTGCCCGACCTTTTGGCCTCGAACGCGGTTCGCGCCGGGTCATGACGCCGGCCCTCGTCGATCGCCAGTGCCGCGACGGTTTCGCCGGCGACGATCCCCGGAAACCAGCGCTGCGCCTGCGCCCCCTCGAGTGCGCGTACCGCCGCCACCGCGGTCGTCAGGAACGGCGAGGGGGTGAGGTTGCGGCCGACCTCCTCGAGCACGATGCCCGCCTCGACCATCCCCAGCCCGGCACCGCCTTCGGCCTCGGGGATCAGGATCCCGGTCAGCCCAAGCTCGGCGAACTGCTTCCACAGCCCGTGCCCAAAGCCATCCTCGCACCCGCTGTCGCGCCAATGCCGCAGCTGCGCCCTGATCGCCCCCTCGCTCGCCATGAACGGCGCGACGCTGTCCTGCAGCATCCGTCGGTCGTCGGTGAGGGTCATCACAGCTTCCTCTCCCCTTCAGGGGAGAGGGCGACTCGCGCAGCGAGCGGGGAGAGGGGGAGTATATTCCGGATGCTCATCATCACTCCTTCGAAATTCCCGGCGACCTGGGCATTGGTGAACCGCAGCACGCGGTAGCCGAGATGCTCGAGGAACTGCGTTCGTTGGGCGTCATAGTGGGCCTGCATCGCATGACTTTCGCCGTCGATCTCCACAATCAACTTGATCGGCAGGCGACAGGCCAAATCGACAATGTAGCGGTCGATGACGACTTGGCGGCGAACTTTGGCGTAGGCAAAGCGTTTGGCGCGCAATGCCAGCCACATTTTCTGTTCGAAAGGGGAGGGCGCGCGGCGCATTTGCTTCGCGAAGCCGATCAAGCGCTGATCACGCATCGTATTCCCCCTCTCCCCGGCCCTCTCCCCTGAAGGGGAGAGGGAGAAGAAATCCTCTCCCCTTCAGGGGAGAGGAAGGAGCCGCGCAGCGGCGGGACGAGAGGGGGAGTGCGATGTCTACGCCCCCGGCAACCGCAAGATATGCTTGGCGACGATCCCGAGCTGGACCTCGCTTGTCCCGCCCTCGATCGAATTGGCCTTGGTGCGGAGCCAGTCGCGCGGTGCCTTGCCGCCCGCCGAGCCAGCGCTGTCCCACTCGAGCGCCTCGGATCCCCCCGCCGCCATGATCAGCTCGTGGCGGCGCTTGTTGAGCTCGGTGCCGGCGTATTTCATCACGCTTGGAAACGCCGGATGCGCTTCGCCCGCCTTCAACTGGTCGATGAAGCGCTCGCTCATCGCCGCAAAGGCCAGCGCGTCGACGTCGAACATCGCGATCTCGGCGCGGAGCAGCGGATCCTCGATCTCGCCCACCGCCACTCCTAGCGATCTGCGTTCGCCGCCAAGCCCCATCCCGCTGATCATCTCGCGCTCGTGCCCGAGCAGATATTTGGCGACGTCCCAGCCGCGGTTCACTTCGCCGACGATCTGGTCCCTGGGCACCTTCACGTCGTCGAAAAAGGTCTCGCAAAACGGCGAATTGCCGCTGATCAGCAGGATCGGCTTGGTCGAAACCCCGGGGCTCGCCATATCGAACAACAGGAAGCTGATCCCCTGGTGCTTGCTCTCGGTCGAGGTCCGCACCAGGCAGAAGATCCAGTCGGCCTCGTCGGCATAGCTCGTCCACACCTTTTGCCCGTTGACGATGTAGTGATCGCCCGCATCCTCGGCCTTGGTCTGCAAGCCCGCGAGGTCGCTCCCCGCGCCGGGCTCCGAATAGCCCTGGCACCAGCGGATTTCGCCGCGCGCGATCTGGCCCAGATAATGCGTCTTCTGGTCCCCGGTGCCGAACTTGAGCAGCGCCGGCCCGAGCATCGAAATCCCGAAGCTCATCAGCGGCGACCGCGCGCCGATCACCGCCATTTCCTCCTTGAGCACCTTGGCCTCGGCCGCGCTCAGCCCGCCGCCGCCATATTCCTGGGGCCAGTCGGGCACCGTCCACCCCCGCGCCGCCATGACATCGAGCCACTGTTTCTGCGCCGGCGACTGGAACACGAACTTGCGCCCGCCCCAGCAGGCGTCCTTTTCGGTCCGCATCGGGGCCCGCATCTCGGGCGGGCAATTGGCCTCGAGCCACGCCCTCGTCTCGCTGCGGAATGTGTCGAGATCGGCCATCAATCTTGCCCTTCGCGGTGGAGCGTCCTAGCCCCAATTGGAACCAGACGGCGCCATTAGGCAAGCGGGAGCGGGTGCGTGGATTTTGACCTTACGGAACGCCAGTCTTTCTTCCGCGACCGGGTGCGCGAGTTTATCGAAACCCACGTCCGCCCGCGAGTCGCCGATTACTACAACGAGATCAAAACCGGTGATCGCTGGCAGCCGCTCAAGCTGATCGAGGACCTCAAGCCCAAGGCGCGCGCGGCGGGCCTGTGGAATTTGTTCATGCCCCCCGGCGGCGCCTTGCAGCATGTCGACGAAAGCTTCGCCTTCGAAGGCGAACAGCTGACCAACCTCGAATATGCCATTTGCGCCGAGGAAATGGGCCGCATCCTGTGGTCGTCCGAAGTGTTCAACTGCTCGGCCCCCGACACCGGCAATATGGAAGTCCTCCATCGCTACGGCACCCGCGAGCAAAAGGAGCAATGGCTCGCGCTCCTGATGCGCGGCGAGATCCGCTCGGCCTTTCTCATGACCGAACCCGGGGTGGCGAGCAGCGACGCGACCAACATCGAATGCCGCATCACCAAAGACGGCGACGACTATGTCATCAACGGCCGCAAATGGTGGTCGTCGGGGGCTGGCGACCCGCGCTGCAAAATCGCCATATTGATGGGCAAGACCGATACCGAGGCCCGCCGCCACCAGCAGCAGTCGATGATCCTCATGCCGCTCGACGCCGCCGGGGTCACGGTCGAGCGCGCGCTGACCGTCTACGGCTATGACGACGCGCCCCACGGCCACATGGAAATCAGCCTCAAGGACGTCCGCGTCCCCGCCTCGAACCTGCTGCTCGGCGAGGGCCGGGGGTTCGAAATCGCGCAAGGGCGGCTTGGACCGGGCCGGATTCACTATTGCATGCGCACCATCGGCGCCGCCGAGGAGGCGCTCGGCGCGATGGCCCGCCGGCTCCAGAGCCGCGTCGCGTTCGGCAAGAAATTGTCCGAACAAAGCGTGTGGGAACAACGCATCGCCGAAGCGCGGATCGAGATCGATTCGACCCGCCTCCTGTGCCTCCTCGCCGCCGATCGCATGGACAAAGCGGGCAACAAGGCCGCCGCCGCCGAAATCGCGATGATCAAGGTCAAGGCGCCGCGCATGGCGCTGTCGATCATCGACGACGCGATCCAGGCCCACGGCGGCGCCGGGGTCAGCCAGGACTTCGCCCTCGCATCGAGCTGGGCGGGCATTCGCACCCTGCGCCTCGCCGACGGCCCCGACGAAGTCCACAACCGCTCGATCGCGCGCATCGAATTTGCCAAGCACGCGCCGTCATGAAAAACCTTTTCGACCTGACCGGCAAAGTAGCGATCGTCACCGGGTCGTCGCGCGGCATCGGCAAGGCAATCGCCGAGGCGCTGGCCGAGCAGGGCGCGCGCGTCGTCATCTCGAGCCGCAACCAGGACGTGTGCGACGAAGTCGCCGCGAGCATCAACGCCGACCGCCCCGGCGCCGCCGTCGCGATCGCCGCGAGCATCTCGTCCAAGGACGCGCTTCAGCATCTCGTCGACGAAACCATGCGCCAGTTCGGTCAGGTCGACGTGCTCGTCTGCAACGCCGCGTCGAACCCTTATTACGGCCCGATGGCGGGGATCAGCGACGATCAGTTTCGCAAGATCCTCGACAACAACGTCATCGCCAATCACTGGCTGATCAACATGGTCGCGCCCGCCATGCTCGAGCGCCGCGACGGCTCGATCATCATCATCTCGTCGGTCGGCGGGCTGACCGGATCGGCGACGATCGGCGCCTACAACATCTCCAAGGCCGCCGATTTCCAGCTCGCGCGCAACCTCGCGTCCGAATTCGGCCCTCACGGCGTG
>CAXSCF010000047.1:7483-17869 GCA_964235815.1 uncultured Sphingomicrobium sp. | reverse complement strand
GCTGTTGGCCGCGCGCACCAGAACGCGTCATCGCGGAAGCATCCGCGCACCACGGCGGGATATCGCCTGAACCCCGCCCTGCGCGCCCATCACCGCCGCCCGCCCCGCCATCGGCGCCGCGACATTGCTTGCGCGCTGATCGATGATCACGTCGAACAGGTCGCCCTTGACGACCTGGACGCGGATGCCTCCGCCACTCCCGTTGGGATGGACGAAGCCCGAGCGATTGGCGGTGATGAACTCGGGCCCACGCTCACCGACGAGATAGGTCTTGCCGGGCACCACGGGCCCACCCCCGGCCCGCGCGCCGCCGAAATTGGCAAAATCGCCGCTCACGCCACCATATGCGGCACCCGAACGGCTACCGAACTTAACGCCGATCTGCCCCAGCGCACCGATCACGTTGACGACGGTGTTGAGCAAGGTCTGGATTCCGCCGAGGATGTCCCCCGACTTGAAGCTGGCCACCATGTCGCGCACCGACCCGATCGTTTGGGTCGCCATCTGCCCGAAACTTTCGATCACCTGCGCGGTCGATTTCTTCGCCGTCTCGGCCAGGCCGTCGACCGCATCCCCCGCGTCGCTCGCCGCGCTCACCACCCCATTGGCGGCAGTATTATCATTGGCCGGCGAAAGCCCGGTGGCATATTCGGCCTTGAGCCGCGCCATCGCCGCCGCGAGCTGTTCGACCGGCAAGTGCGCCTGCTCGGCATATGCCGTGAGGTCGGCGAGGTCTCGGTTAAAGGCATTGGTCCGCGCCTGCTCCGGGAACAGTCGCTCGAGCAGCGACCGCACCCGTCCCTGCAAGTCGCGAAAACTGTTCGCCGCCGCGTCGGTGGCAGCCTTAACCGGCTTGACCATCTCGGCATCGAGCCGTGCCATGTGCTGGCCAATCGCATCGACCATGTCGGGAATGTACGAATGGCCGACCACGCGGTCCCACAGATTGTGGAAATAGTCTCCGACCGCCGCGACCTTGGCCTTGACCCCGTCCCATACCGCATTGAGCTTGTCGAGCATGTACGTCTTGACCGAATTATACAGCCCGACGACGATCGCCTTGATCTTGTCCCAGTTCTTCCACGCCAGATAGACCGCCCCGACCGCCAGCGCGATCGCGCCAAGCGGGACGATGAACGGCAGCAACGCCGGCAGCGTGGCCAGCGCTGCAACCCGCGCGATAACGAACGCAGTCTTGAGCACACCGAAGCCCGTCGCCAGCCCCGCGACCAGCGGGCCGATCGCCCCGATCACCGTGACCAGGCTGCCCAGTGCAACCAGCACCGGGCCAAGCACCGCCACCGTCCCCGCGGCAATGATCAGCCACTTCTGGGTCTGCGGCGACAGCGAGGTAAAGGCATTGGCGACGCTGACCACGGCATTGGTCAAGGGCGGGATCAGCGGCAGCAAAGCAGTCCCGATCGTCTCCGCCATATTGTTAAAGGCGTCGCGCATCTTGTTGAACGGATCGGCATTTTGCGCGGCGGCAGCGGCACCGCCGAATTGCTTCTGGAATTCCCCCAGAATGATCGCCTGCGCCCCGGCGACATTGCCCGTCTCGACCAGCGCCTGGATCGCTGCTTTCTGGTCGACCGAGAATTGGATCCCGGCGCGGCCGAGCGCGGCCATGCCCTTGACCGGATCGTTGAGCGCCTTGCCGACGAGGATCGCCGACGACTGGAGGTCGGTGCCGAGGCGAGCCGACAGATCGAGTGCCGCCTGCTGCGCCTGATCAAACGCCTTGCCCGAGATATTCCCGAACGTGAGAAGATTGGCGGTCACCTCCTTGAGGATCGCATCGGCCTCGAACAGGCTCGTGCCCTCGAATGCATTGGCCGCCGCCGCCAATTGGCCCGCAGTCCGCCCCGCGACCGGGCCCATGCTGGACAATGCCGCCGTCACCTGCGCCATCGCCGCCGCGGTTTGCTGCGCCTCCTCGATCCCCTTGGCGGCGAGCGCCGCGAATGGCGCCGTGAACCCGAGCGAGATCGTCTTGCCGAGCGACGAGAACTTCTTGCCCTGCGCGGCGAACCCGCGTTGCAGCCGCGCCAGATCCGCGTCCGCCGCGGTGATGCCCTTCTTGAACGACAGCGAATCGAATCCGAGGACATATTTCAGGAACCCGAGCTGGACGCCTTTTGCTCCCGGCATATTTTAGTCCTCCAACTTGTGTTGATCGTCGGGCGCCGCGGCATGATGGATCGCCACCAGGCGATCGAGACCCGCGCCGAGTGCATCGGCATCGTCGAGATCGATGTGGTGGCGTTGCGGCCGCAGATAATCGTCAAGCGGCTTCAGCTGCGGCTGCCGCGCCATGAGTTCGCCCGTCCAGGCATTGGCCAGGACGGCTTCGTCATTGCCCTTGCCGCAGCCCCGCATCACCGATGCGAAGCTGCGCGGGGACTGGCGCCAGAAGCTGTCGGGATTTAACCCGGTTTCGCACCAGACCGCGAGGAGCGCGTCCCAGTCCCACGGGGCGGTCCGCTGTTCCTGCCCGCCCCCTTCGGAGGGTTTGCGCCGCTGCCCGCCGACATCGCAGTCATCGCCTGCTGCATCGCCAGCGAGGTGGTGTTGCCGTCGCTCAGCAGCAAGTCGCCGGCATCGCCGAGCGTCAGCTCGGGGTGATGCGCGCGAAGGCCACCGAACAGCGCGGCGCGGATCAGCTTCAGCCCCGCGCGGCCTTCGAGCATCTTCTGATTGACCTCGCCAAACGAGGCTCCCGCCGCCTCCTCGATCTCGCACAAGGCGTTGAAGTCGTACCGCAGCGTCAGATCACGTCCGTCGGCCGTCGACAGGCGCGCCTCGCCGAACACGGCGTTCGCCATCAGGCGGCCGCCGCCCGGGTCAACGGCCCGCTCATGCGGAACGTCGCGGTCGATTCCTGCACTGAATTATATTCGAGCTCGGGGAGCTCATACTTCTTCAGGAAAGCCGTACCCGTGTAATTGCCCGCCGGAGCGCCGCGGATCGGAACGACGATTTTGAAGGCTCGGGCATCGGGGCTGGCGGCAGCCGCGGCAAGCGCAAGATCGGTGTCGGACCCGTCGCGGTGATTGAACACTACGTCGAACTCGCCGAAATCGGGCAGCGTCGGAGCAAATTCCTCGGCGTCGGAATCGAGATGCGTGGTCGACACCTCGCCTCGCTCGGACGTGGGAAGCTTGATCTTCTTTGCCTGGTTAAGCCGCGTCAGCGCGGCGCCGGTGTTCAGCCAGAATTGACCGCGGTGCCCGGTGCCCGCCTTTTGATCGTCCATTGTTTCCTCCTGCCCTTAAGCCTGTGTTCCGTATCGAATGATGAGATCGCTGCTCGCGCGGTGCACGAAACCCTCGCTGCCGTCCTCGCCCAGGTCGCGCGGCCCTTCGACGTCGGAACGCCAGAAGATCACGTCGGGACCGGTCGGATCGACCACCGTCTTTTCGTCAATCAGCGCCGCCTGCGCCGCCTTGGCCAGCAGCCGCGCCGCCGAATAGGTCATCGCCATGCAATCGACCTGGACCCGCGCCGTCGCCATGTCCTCGAAACCGTCGAGATGTTGCGGATGGTCTTCGCTGACGATCTGCAAGACGATTGCCGGCAACGGCTCGGCCTGCGGACGGATCAGCCAATGCACCCGGCCCGCGCAGCGCGCGGTCACTGCGGAGTCGGCCTTGAGCCGCGCAATCATCGCCTCGCCCATTTCCATCATTTCGCCCTTGCCGCCTTGGCCGCGGCGCGCCCTACTGCAGCGTCGACTTCCTGCTTGATCGCCCCGCCATGGCCTCGCCAGCGGCATCGCTGGCGCTGTCGACCGCGGGCCGGAAGAACGGCCGCGCGGGCTGCCCCGTGCGCCCAAATTCCATCGGTACGGCGGCGACATCGTCGGCCACGATCGTGATCCGCGCCCGTCCCTTGCTGCTCGTCGGCGACTTTACCTCGACCGATGCACGGAGCGATCCCGGTGTCTTGTTTCCCGGTCGGCTGCTGACCGGTGCATTGGCCTTGACCCGCCCCGCGATCACCTCGGCGGGTGCACGCAACGCGCGCTTGCCGACGTTACGCTGGGTCAAGCGGTCGAGCTCGGCCAGCGCTTCGCGACAAGCCTTCATGCCAAGCAGCTCCGATCGGCCGCCCGCCATCAGTCGCCCGTTGTGCCGGGCGTTTTGGTCGGGGCGACTTCCACCAGACCCTCTTCCAACAGCATCTTCGCCTGGTCGCCGGCGTCGTAGATCTTGCCGGGATTTTTCACGAAGCTGTCGCCGATGGCGTTCTGGTGGCGGCTGATTGTCTTGACCATCATCGTCATTCTCCTCGGCCCGTGGCCAGAACCTCCCAGCCTTCGCGGAAACCGATCTCTGTCACTGACTGGATTTCAAATATGCGTCCGTCGTGGCGAAGCCGATCGGTGACTTGGACCAACCTCTTTTTCCATCGAAACACGAATCGCATTGGCGCGCTCGCCGCATTTTCTGCATTGGCGAAGCGCTCGGTTCCCGGAACCGGCGTGACGCTTGCCCAGCGCACGGTTTCGACAGGGGGCCCGGGCACAGCTTCATTCCAACTATTCGCGGCGGAAGGTCCCGCACGAATGATCGCCACCCGGTGACGCATCCCGCCCGGGTCGATCAGCGCACTGCCCATCACGCGATTCCGATCGGCCGATACCGCGCGATCAGCACATCGACCGACATCGGCAAGCTCGTTGCAATCGTGCCCGTCACCACCGCTTCACGGTTGCGATGAAAATGACCGACCAGCAACAGCACCGCCTGCTCGAGCGCGGCAGGCGCTTCGCCCTCTTCATAACCCGCCATGTACGTGATCGTTAGTGCCGCGGGATATCCTTCGGCAACCGGCGGCCATCCGCCGCCCAGCGCGGGCAACAGGGCGCCGCCTACCCCCTCGACCAGGCGAAAGTCGCCCAGCGCGGCCACCACCCCGTCGCTCCCGACGAACTGCACCGCGACGACATCGTGCACCGGCGAAGAAAACAGCGGTATAGTCCCGGCCACGCGCGCCGAGGCGACCCGCTGGACGACTTGGCGCGGCGCGAGCAAATGGCCTGTCGCACCTTCGACGTGCCCCACCGCCGCCGCGAGATACGCCGCGACGAGCTCGTCTTCGTCATTCTCGTCGACTTCGATCTTGAGGTGCGCCTTGGCGCGGGCAAGGTCGATCACGCTTCATCCCTCCCCCGCCGCACCATCGAAATCAGCCCGCCTTATTGACCAGCGCGGGATCCATCTTGTTGACCACGCGCGGCGCGCGCTTGGTGCGCTGCACGTCCTGCGGTGCGGCACGCAGGGCCCTTGCTCGGGGCTCCTTCGCCGGCCCAAGGATCTGCACCGCACCAAACCCCGCCAGCTGCGCCGCTTCGCCCGCGTCGAACGACGCGACGCTGCCTTCCTTGCGACCGTCGAGCGGACGCAACAATTTGACCTTTACCTTTGGCATATCGAACTCCTCGCTTCTTGCTGCACCGCCGGATCATCAGGCGGTGGAGCAAGAAGCGAGCCGGTGAGGTTCGTCTCACCGGCTCGCCGTTCGCTCGGCTGTTAGGCGACCCGTCCGAGGTCGCCGTAGACCAGCGCCTGCGGTCGATAGATCGCCAGCGCCAGACGCTCTTCGGCGCGGATCGTCACCTTGTTGCGGATGAAGTTGTCCTGGTCCTCGGTCGACACGTCGACCGTGGCGTCCTGGCGATCGAATATCTGCGCCGCCAGATCGAATGCCCCGACCAGCCCCTTGTCGACCCCGACCGCCTGCGTCTCGACGACGGGCATGCCCCACAGCCGCTTCTGCATCGTTCCCTGCGGATCCCCGACGATGTAGCGGCCTTGCCCATCCTTGCTCATTTCGATGGCCGCCATGTCGATCGGGTTGAGCACGATGCCGTTGGCGGGATATTCGGCCAGCGCGACCTGCAGGATCATCAGGCGCACCACCTCGATCGGATTGGCCGCGACGAGCGATCCCGCCGCCGCATACGCCGTCGCCGCCGTGATCAGCCCGAGCAGGCTCTGCCCCGTGCCCGAACCATTGAGCAATTGTGATTCCTCGGCCAGCGCCAGACCATAACGAAGACGCTGGTCGCTGATCGAGCGCAGCGCCGGCGCGTCGGCCAGGATCTGGTTGGAGGTCCGCATCCAATGCGCAATCGTTCGCGCGGTGGCCGTGGCATCTTCGAACTGGAGTTCCGACTGCGGCTTGAGCGCCCCTTCGGCGACCGACGCCGCCGAATTGGTGAACAGCTTCTCGCGTTCATATTCGATCGAATTGCCGGCCATCGAACCCGACGCAAGCAAGGCACGGATCGTCATCCGACGCTGCGGAAGCGGTACCATCGACGCCCGCTGCGGTACCACGAGCGCACCCGCCGAACCCGGCGCATCGGTGCTGAGCGAGGTGATGTCCTTCACCTCGATCGTAACGCTGCCGCGCGGACGCGTCTGACCGGCGAACGCCTTGAACTCATCGCTGTCGACGAACAGCTGCCCCGCGCTCTTGACCTCGTCGCGATCGTCGCTGCCGCGCCGCGCCAGCTTCTGCTCGAGCTCGGTCAGCGTCGCCTTGACCTCGGTCAATCCGGTGATCGCCTCATCGGCCTTGTCCTTGGCCGACTGGCTGAGCGTCTCCCCCGCCTTGACCTTGCCCAACGCGTCTTCGGCGATGGCCTTGACCGCGTCGTGCTTGGTTTCGACAAGCGCCTTCACTTCGCCGACCAGCTGGTCGACGGTCTTTTCTTCCGACATGTTCCGTCCTTTCGAGAAATCAGCCCTGGAGGGCTCCGATCAACTTGGCCGCGAATGCTGCCGAGCTGTCCGCCTCGCCGTCGGGATCCCCCCGAAGATGTGGCGCTGCCTTGGTCGCGATCGCGACCGCTTTGGCTTTCGAGAAACCCGCTGCATCCCGCAGAAATTCCTCAAACTCTCTGGCAGTGGGCTGTTTGCCCTCCGCCCATGATTTTATATCGGTAATCAGGCTCTCGTCGTTCGATCCCTGCGGGACCAGTGACACTTCGATGAGTTGCACGGCCTGAAGACTCCGCGTCACACCTGGTAAAGGATTTCGAGTAAAACGAATCGCTTTGTAGCCGATGGACAGCGCGTTGAGCGCGCCGTCTTTCATCAACGAAAAGTTGAAGCGCCCTTGGTCGGTGTCCAGACCCGATAGCTTGCCCTCGACGTAAAGGCCGCGATCATCTTCCCGCATCTCGCGCCACTTGCCGATCGGCAGGTCGGTGCCCGTGAACATCTTGACGGCAGTGCCATGCATCAACTTCATCGAGGGCAGAGAACCTCGCGACTTCCATTGGGCAAGCGTTTCGCTGAAAGCGCCCGGGGACATGACGTCACCGTGTGTATCGAGGTTTCCAAAGATCGATCCGTAACCAGCGAATTCGCCAGTTTTCGCATCCATCCCGTCGGCGGCAAACTTAAACTCTAGGCGATCATTCATTGCTCATTCCTCATGCCGAGGGCAGCGCTGCCGGCGCGCCGGGATCGGTGATCGGCACGTTCTGCATCTGCATCCGCGGGACATTCCCTCCGGGAACCGGCGGCAAATTCTCCAGCGCCCTGACTTCGTTGATGGTCATCGCCCCCAGTGCGGTCATCTTGCCATAGAAATCGGCCCGCCCCGCGCTGTCGCCGCGCAGCAGGCCCTCCAGGTTGAACTCGATGCTCAGCCCCAGCGCGCGCTCGGGAGCGGTCAGCAGCTGCTTCATCATCGCCGCCTCGATCCGCTTGAGGCGACGACGCAGCGTGAATTTCTGGAAACCGAGCACGTCGACTTCCTTGCCCGTCCCCCAATTCGACGCCTTGTCGCCGAACCCGACCATGCCCGGCGGGATGCCGAAGATACGGCACACTTCCTCGCCGCTGAAGCGGCGGCTTTCGAGCATCTGGGCATCGACCGGATTGATCGACATCTGCTCCCATTTGAGCCCGCCATCGAGCAGCATCGGGCGCCCGGCATTGACCGATCCGACGAAACTCTCGCCGATATAATCCTGCATTGTCTGGCGCTTTTCGGGCGTGTCGAAACGCGTCTCCATGCTCAGCACGCCCGACGGCCGCGCCCCGTTACGGAACGTCGCCGCCGCGGCGCGCTCCGCGGCGAGCGCGGATTGAAAGGCTCCGCGGCACAATGCCAGCGGCGACGCACCGCCCATCGGACCTCCACCCGGTCCCCGCACGTGAAGCATCTCGGACTGCCGCACTTCGGTGACACCTCCATCGGACCAGCGATAAATCAGTTCGCCGTCGTTCGTCCGCCTGACGTTCATCGTGTCGGGGCGCACCGGCGTCAACGAGATGATCCGCCCACTACCTGCCCGATCGATCGGCGCGAAGCCGTTGCCGTGGAGCTCGATCGACGCCGCGAGATATTCGAGGAAATCGACCGCCGTCTGATCGGCATTGGGATCGTCGTGAAGCACCCCGTAAAGCGGGTGATCGCGCGCTACCAGGCGACCGCCGTCGGGCGCCCGACGATACATCATCAGCGGCAGCGACCCGATCGTCCCCGCGATCAGCGTCACGCATGCCCACGTGGCCGACAGCCCGAGCGACGCCAGCGCTCCATAAGCGCGGCCGTCGTCATGCTCGGCAACCGTCATCCGATTGGTGACGAAATTGTCGCGGTCCGATGAACCCGGGCGGCCGCTGTCAAGCGACCAGGTCGCCTTCCGCTCGGTCGCCGGGCTTTCGTCCGGCGACCACGAAAACGCCCGCGTCAACCAGTTCATGCAGCTACCGGCTTCATGCTCGCGATCCAGTCGTCATCGCTGACGCCCGTAGCCTGCTCCGCCAGCGCGACCGCGAGCGCGTCCACGTCGGCTGCGATCATGTCGATTTTCTCCGTTGATTTAAGCCGGTCGGGTTTGATGTTGCCCGCGGGATCGGTCGAAATTCCGACATTCGATGCGCACCATCGCGCCACCGGATGCCCGCCGTGATCGACCATACGCGACATCACCAGGCGCTCGAGTTCCTTCGAAGGTCCGCTCAAGGACAGGAACCCCTGCCGCACGAACTCGACCTCGAGCCCGTGATCCATCAGCGCGATGCCGAACTGAACGCCCTGGGCCTTGTCGAGCCCGATCTTGCGGATCCTGAACCGTGCCGCGTCGCGCACCATCGAGGCTTCGATGAACGCGAAATCGCAGACGTTGCCCGGGGTCGCGGTCATCGCCCCGATCCGAACCCACTGGTCGTACGGCGCCCGCGACTCCCGGACGCGTTCGGGAATGGTGTCCGCCGGTACGAACGGCCGCGTCAGCTTGCGCCACTGCGGCCGAGTGTCGGTCGGCGGAAACCACATGCAATAGCCCGCAAGGTCGCGGGTTTGCGCCAGGTCGACCCCGACGAAGCAATCCTGACCTTCGAGCTCGGCCTCGAAGCTCGCCTCGGCCCACCGCGCCGACACCGGGCCCCACTTGTCCATCGGCAGCCAGCGCACCAGTTGCTCGGTCCACTGGTTGAGATGATAGCGCCGAAAATCATTCTCGAGCCGCGGGCTTTCCTGTGCCCGCTCGCATTCTGCCCTCAGATAGTCGAGCTTGACGCTGACGCCGAGGTTCGGATTGGCCTTCGCCCACACCTTGGGATCGGTCCAGTCGTCGTCGTCCCCCGCGGCATAGATCACGATCAGGGTCTCGGGATCGTCGATCTCCCCCGCCAGCACTTTCTGGCAATAGTCCCACAATTCCCACCCAAACCCCGCCCGCTTGCCGGCGGTCGAAATCAGGAATTCCAGCGGCTGCCGACGCGATGCCGAGCCTTGGTGAACGAAGGTGTACAGTTCGCCATTGGCCCACTCGTGGACTTCGTCGCCGATCACGCCATGCGGGTTGAGCCCGTGCTTGCCCTCCGCCTTGCCGGTGAGCGGCTTGAAGCTGCTCATCAGCGCCGGGCAGTAAAGCGAGGTCTTAAACACTTCGACGTGCGCCGACAGCGCGGGCGAGTAAGCGACCATCGCCCCTGCTTTGTCGAACACGATCCGCGCTTGATCGCGGTTCGTGGCGATCGAATAGACTTCGGCGCCGGGCTCGCCGTCGGCGACCAGCAGCAACTGGCCGACTCCGGCGGCAAGCTCGGTCTTGCCGTTCTTGCGCGGCACGAACACGATCACCCGGCGATACCGCCTGGTCCCGTCGTCGCGCTTCCACCCGAACGCCGGGCGGATGATGTCGTTGGCCTCCCACGGCTCGAGCACGAACGGCTTGCCCGCCCATTCCCCCGTCGTCAGCCGCAGGTAGTGCGGAAAGAAGCCGACGGCTTTGTCCGCGGTCGTCGCATCGTACCAGAAGCGGCCGTCGTTCGACCGCTCGCCATGAACCGGCATTCGGTCAGTTGAGCATTCCGACCGGCGACGTCGGCAGGACATCCTCGGTCGGCGGCGGCG
>CAXSCF010000047.1:0-7473 GCA_964235815.1 uncultured Sphingomicrobium sp. | reverse complement strand
TCGTCGAAGACCAGGGTGGACCGCGGGGCACGCGGCCCGTCGGGCTTGGCGTCCTGTTCGAATGGCAAGCCTTGTTGCGCCCCCATCGTCGCCTGCTGCATCATCAGCCGCTGGCGCCCCGCCGGGTTCATCCCGAACCGGTCCTCGATCTCGGTCAGCCGCTTGTCGAGCATGATCGCGGCCATGATCGCTTTGCTGATCCGCTCCATATTCTCGACGTGGGCGCTGCTCGTCGTGTTGATGATCGCCGACGCCTTGAGCAGTGGCTCGACGTCTTCCCATTTGGCGAGAAAATTGCAGTAGCGCCGGAATGCCGGAAGGTCGGTCTCGCGCAACAGCCGGGCGGCTCGTAGCTGCGGCGCCAGTCGCTCCCACACCTGCCGCGGCTTGCCGCGCAGATTCTTCGGCGCGGCCAGCGCGCTCGCACTCGGCGCCGCGCCGTCCTTGGCGATCGGCCGGCGCCCGGGGTTTCCCTGGGCTTCCTTGACCGCCGCCGGCTTTGCGTTCCGGCCCATGCTCCTCGCCTCTCAAAAAGAAGGGCGGCGGGCACCCATCGCGCCCGCCGCCAGGCCGACCGACAGGTCCGCCGTTGCCGCCCGGACATGCCGGGCAGCGCTCAAACGCCGGGTCGCAACAACCCGTCCGCGCTCAAAAAAAAGTTCGCCAAATTCCGCGCCCGCTTTTTGTTCATTGGGGGGCGGTGCGCGGAGTTGAGGGCAGGAGACTTTTGACCTCCCCCCCCTCTCAGCCCCGGTTCCGCTCCTCGCGCTGGATTTCGCTATCGTGGCAGGGCGCGCACGCGCTTTCGAGCTCGCCGCGGATGAACAGCTCCCAGTCCCCGCGATGCGGCACGCGATGGTTAGCCACCGTCGCCTCGACCACCTCGCCCCTCGCCAAATGACGCTCGCACAATGGTTGCTTGGCCAGTTGCTCGACCCGTCGCACCCGCCATGCCTTGAGCTGGTACCACGAGCGCCAGGGCTTGGCCTCGCGCCGCCCCTTGTCCTGCTCGCGCCGCCGTTCGATCCGTGGCCGCCCGCCCAGCGTCGGCGGCATCGAGGGCATCGTGCGCATCCTGTTGTGAGTTGGTCGGGGCAGAAGCTTCGGCGTCCGCCGTCGTCGCAGCTTCGCCCCAACCTATGTCCCGTATGGCCCATCATGGGGTGCTTGGCGAACAGCCTTTATTTGGTGCTTGGGAAACAAAGCAGCTTGACAGCCCACGCGCCAGTCGGGGCGTCAGCGCGCGGCGGCGTTGAGCTTCTGTGCGATCATGCTCAACGCCCTCGAATAGCGCTGTCCGAGCCCGCGCTCGCCGATCCGCGGCGCGCCTGCGACCATCCCCGGCCCGGCCTCGAGCTTGGTCCGCAGCCGCTTCCAGCTGATCCGAGTCGCACCGGCGGCGAGCTGCATCGCGCCGAGCACCACGATCCGCCGATCGCCTTCCGCCACGCTTTCGATCCACGCGCACGCCTCGTCGCGCTCGGCGATCTCGTCGCGGGTCAATGGCGCGCGCCGCACCGGTGCGTCCTTGTCGACATCGGGGCCGTACAATTCGGTCCCGCCCAACGACCACGGCCCGTCTGCAGCCCACGGCCACCGCCCCGGCTCGCAATGCCACCAAGCCAGCACCGCTTCAACAAGCCGCTCTTCGACCGCAGCGAAGGTCCAAAAGGTTTCACTCCCAACTTCCCTAAGTTGGGAGGATGGTTTGGGAGGATTATTAATAGAGTTCATAAAGGTTTAGCCTGAAAACGGGAGCATGGGAGTGAAATGTGCGATCTGCCTTGTGCGCCTGCCTGCGCCCGCATGTTACGGAGACGGTCCCCGATATCGCTCCCAAGCTCCCGCAAGCTCCCTCACTGCTGGAAATCCGCCAAAAGTCGCAAAATGTGATGCTCCCCGATGTGGGACGTTGGGAGGATTATATTGGAAGGTCATCGTCATCGTCGGTCAAGGGTGGAGCGGAGGGAGAGGACGCTGGCTTGCCGTCGAGCCCTATTTCGCCGGCAAACTCGCGAGGGCGTGGCAAGTCGTTTTCGCGAGCGCGCAAGACCTTGCCGTCGCTGTCGTGCTCGGCAAAGTCGTCCGCCTCGAAGCGCAGCGCGATGTCCTGCCACTTCATGGTGCTCGATTTCGCCGACTTGAACTTCTTCTTCGTCAGCTGGGCATTGAGGTGCTTTTCAGACCAGGGCTTGCCGGATTGCGGCAGCTGCCCCGCCCAGGTCTGCCACGCCGCGAACACGCGCCACAGCGGGCGAGCCCCGACCACCTCGCCTGGCACGCGCGCCACGCAAAGCTTCAGAAACATGCCGAGCATATCATTTTCCTGCTGATATTCGGCCGTGGCGTCCTTGATCGCCTGCGGCATGGGCAGGCCGTCGTCGAGATAGGCGAGCGCGCCGCGCAGCATCCGGTTGAGGATCCCGCTCATCTCATCCTTGAGCTTGTCCTTAAGCCGAGGATCGACATCGGCCCCCGTAATCACCACTTCCCATGGCACCACCTGGACACGGCGCTGGATGCCGTGATCGGTGCCGATCCGGGGCAGCGTGTTGGTGCTGATCGTATTGTTGAACGTAATCTGCAGGGTGAATGGCGGCTTCATCAGCTCGCGCACCCCGCCCTTCGGTTCGTCGCTGGTCAATTCCTTGATCAGCCCGTCGCTGAACTTCGAATTTTCCTCGGCCTCGTTGGCATAGACCATGCGCCGCCCCGCCAGCGCCGCGAGGTCGGGCGAAGCGTCCGATCCCTTGCGGTAACGGCCCTGGTCGATGAATGTCTCGATGCCCGTCGCCCAGCTGTAATCGGCAAGGATGTTGGCGATCGTGTTGACCCACACGCCCTTGCCGTTCGAGCCCTCGCCGTAAAAGATCACCATCTTCTGCGCATCGGCGAGGCCAAGCGCGCTGTAGCCCGACCACACGTCGAGGAAGCCGCGCATCTCGGGATCGGGCTGGACCTTCGCGAGAAAGGCATCGAATTTCGGGCATGTCGCCGTCGGATCGCACGTCGCCACCGCGATCTTCGTCATCCGGTCTTCGCGCCGGTGCGCGCGCAGATGCCAGGCCGAGGTCCGCTCCAGGCTAGGGCGCTCGAACACGATCGTCCCGTTGGCGACGTTGAGCTTGAGTGGATCGGCGTCGAATTCGTCGGTCAGAGCAGCAACTCGCGCGCCGGCCATGTCCGGCTTGCCGAGGCACCCGATATGCCCACTGCTTTCCGATGTACGGCCCCATGCGGCGAGCTTGTCCGAGTAAAGCACGATATCGCCGTTCGATTTGACCTGGACGATCGAATCGAGCCGATCGCCGGGGCCATCGGGCGTTCGCTTGGCGAGGTCGCGCTGGCGATACCAGGCGATGGACTTGGCCTTGCGCCGCTTCTTGCGCTCGTCGTGGAGCGTCTGCGGCGCCAGATCGTCATCATAATCGTCGTCCAGCTCGATATCGCCGAGCGGGTCGGGATGCGGCACGCCGCTCGATCGCACGAGTTGCGCCTCGTCCTGGATCAACCGCACGGTCTGCTGCGCGGCCTTCGCCAGCAACGGCACCGCCATGTCGCGATTCCACCGCGTTCCGTCCCATGCCAACCAGCCCCACGCCTCGAGGTAGAGAAAGTCGCGCCCGAAGCGATCGAGAAACCGCTCCAGATTACCGAGATCGGTCAGCGGGTGGAACGCGCAACGCCGGGTGAGATCGGCCCCTTGCAGCTGAGGATCGCCCCCACGCCCCCTTTCACTGCCCTCAAGCGCCCTGTCTCCCATCTGGGAGGATGGCTTGCCATCGATCGTATCGGAGGGGGCGGGGGATGGTCGCGGGCGGGAGGATGGCGGCCGCTCGGCGCTCGATCTGGCGGAGCGACGGGATGATGCGGCTGCGACCTCCGTGAGGTCGCGAGGTTGTTCGAGGCCTGCGGTCCAGCCGCTGTCGATCGTCGCGGACAGCTGGCGATCGTCGTCCTGCCCGGGATTGTCGCGCGCCGCCGCCTCGAGGCAGGATCGCGCAAGCATCGCCTCGATCGCGCCGGCGGCCACCAGGCTGGCGATCTTCAGCGCGCTGGTGTTGAGCTGCGCGTTGCGTTGCCCGCTCGGGCTGCTGCGCACCGACTGGCACTCGCCGTCTAGCGCCGCCAGCGCATATTTGCGCACGGCATCGTCGCTGGAGAGCGGTGAGCGTTTAAGATTTGCGCGCTCGGCCGAGGATCCATTTGTTAAACGCGGCGCTGGCGTGGGCTTGCCCCCCCGCTCGCGTAACACCGCCAGCAACCCATCCGGCGCATCGGCGATCGCGGCGGTCGACTGGCCCCTCAACCAGCGATATTCGCGCCCGTCGGTCATCACGCTTGGCGGAGCGATGACATAACCGCCGAGCCCGCGAACATCGACGTGCTCCGGCAGATTGCCGCGATTCCGAATCGGCTCGCCGAGGCACTGGCGCAAGTAGAGATGCACTCCGTCCGATGGCGTCCGCACCGCCAGCGTCGCCGGCAGCGACACCCCGGTCTGCGCCTCGACTTCGCTCTTGAGCCGCTCGAGCGTCCACTCCTCCCCCGTCACCTCGTCGTGGCGCGGATCGAAGTCGACCGCGAACATCCGCTCGTGTCCGGTGGCGAGCCCGATCATCGCCTTGGGCCATTTGCGCCACCATGCCCGGATCTGCGCCGCGTCGATCGACGCCGCCGACACGCCGCCGGTGCCCTTGATGGGCTTGCCGTCGGCGCCCTTCTTCGCCGCGAGCAAGGGCTGCTTGTTCTTGGGATTGCAGGGAAAAACTGGCCAGCCGCGCGCGGCATAATCGAGCGCGGCCGAGATTAAGGGATGGTCTTGCGGCGACAGGCTCATGCGGGCACCTCGGCGAGGTCGGCACGCCAACGGGTTTTTGCCGCCGCAGCGATTGGACGATGGGGCCGCCCGCGCGTCTCCCATTGACGGCCGATGACTTCCGCGTCGCGCACGAAGCCGGCACCCGCCAAACTGCCTCCGGTCTCCGTCTTTAGCGTGTAAGTGACCAGCCTGATGCCCCCCATCAATTGCCAAATCCGCTTGCATCGCGCGTTGAGGGTTTTCCCGGCGCCGTCAGGCGAGCCAGGACCAACGCAGCATCGAAGTAGCTCTGCTGTGCCGGGTCGCTGGAGCATCCGTGCGATGGGGCGACCGACGATCGCCGCACCGACGAGCCTATCTCCGACAGCCAATCCGATGGCGAACTTGCCGCCATCGTTGGCCGTGCGGGCGCTGTGGCGGTGGTAGGCTTCGACAAAATCGTTGGCCTCGCGCAGGCTCAATGGAACGATACGCGCTCGTTGCGGCGACACTTCACCACCCGGCGTTTGATCCGGTTCGTTTCCCCCTCCCATGTCGAACCTCTACTCCCTGCCAATATCTTTGGAGGCGATGGCGATGGCGGTGCGGCTGTCGAACACGGCGATCGTCCCGTCGGGGCGAAGCTCGACCCCGCCGACATCGATGCCGCACGAGCGCGCGATATCGATCGCCCGCTTGGACGCGACCTTCCCGGCATAATAAGGCGCGCCGAGCCGGACTGAAGCGTGCGCGGTCATCGTCCGCCGACCACATCTTCAACCGTAAAACTGTCTTCGGTCTTCGTGATCCATTGCGCATTTCGGCGATGAGTGAAGGGTACGAAGTCAGCACCCTCGTATCTCGCTGCGGAAGAAGAGCGCGCTTCGACGATCTTGAAGCTATCGCCAATATTAATGTCCGCGAGACCCTTGGCGATCGCGTCCTCCCGACTGACGGCGTAATCGAACTCACCCTCATCGGCCGTGTCGAGCCACCATTCCCACGCACCCGGCATCAACGGACTCCCTTCACCATCTCAAGCCGGTCGATCGCCGCCATGCATACCGCCGAGGCGCGCGCCAGGCGGCGCATGGCGACGGGCAGGTTGCGCCGCTCGACCGTGCCGTCGATCAGGTCCATCGCGTCGAGGATCAGCCCGCGTGCGACGCGCGGCAGATGGCCGATCGCCAGCATCGAGTCATATTCTCGGTCGTGGCCATGCTTGACGATCTGCTCGACCCGCGCCTCGATCGCGGCGCGCACCGCCGGCCCCTGGACCGCGGCCATCAACTCGTCGGCTTGCGCGATCGGCACGTCCGCCATGCCGAGCAGGATCTGCGCGCTGTCCTTCAACGCCGCATCGGTCGCGCTTTGGGCCCGGAGGCCGTCCCGCGCTTCCTTCAGCGCCTGCAGATAGCCGGTCTGAAAATCGGTGGCTGGCGGATCGTCGTCGAACGTCGCGATCGCGCGCTCGACATAAAGCATCGCATCCATCACGCGGCATCCTCTTGCTGAAAATCATATTCACCATCGCAATCGAAATCGCAGTCAGGTTCGCCACAGCCGGAGCAAACCGAATGACAGTCGGAATTCGTGCAACCATCGCAGCCGCATTGGTCAAACTCGTCCGATCCGCAGCAAACATTTCCACACGCGTTGCACATCACGCGGCCTCCTCTTGCTGCATCTGGGGAAGGGATTGCGCCTCGCCGAACAGGCCCTCGGCGGGCGGAGTCGGCATGGCGCTGACATAATCGGGATAGTCGTCGGGTCGCTCGAGTCGCTGGAGACTCGGTGGCAGCCACTTCAGGACCGTCGGACCATCATTCCCCACGATCCACACCAGCCACACGTAAGCGGTCGCGCTCGACGCCTTATTGCCCGCCCGCTCGGCGAACGGATCGGTCGCGCCGGCGCGGATCAGCCGCCCTTCCAGCATCACCACGCGCTCGACGAACTGGAGCACGAACGACGGCGGGGTTCGCGTCCACAGCTGCTCGTAACGCGCGGCAGACTCCAGGAAGGCACTCCGCACCAGCATCGCAACGGCGCGCCGCGCCACCTTGAGCCCGGTCTCGATGAATGCCTGCGCAAGCCGGAACGGCGGGTTGCAGGCGACGACGTCGACCGGCGGTTCGGCATCCCCGAAGAAAGCGAAGTCGATCAGCTCGTGATCGGGGCCGTAGCGGTAGACGTCGCTTGCTCGCACCCCGCCGAAATATTCGCGCAGCGGCCGCACCATGTGCATCTCGCCGCACCCGGGCTCCCAGGCCGTCATATGCTTGAGCGCCTTCCTCGCGCGCACCGCGGGGTCGAGCCACTCGATCTCGCTCAGCTCGGCGACCAAGAACTCGCACAGCGCCCGCGTGGCAAACGGCGGGGTCGGGAAATAATCGAGGCTGTCCGGCGCGACCTTGCGCCGCTGCATGACAGCGGTGGAGCGGTTCGCGGTCATGCCGCCACCGCTTCGCGATCAGCGACTGCGCCCGCCATGTTCGCGCGGACCATCGCCTCGGCGATCGGTGGGCAGACGCTGTTGCCACACTTGGCGACCTGCGCGGTCTTCGTGATCGGCAGGCCGTGGGCGTCGTGGTCGATGATGTAATCGGGCGGGAAGCCCTGCGCGTTGAACAGCTCGCGCGGGGTGAGCATCCGCATGCCGATGTCGACCA
>CAXSCF010000046.1:0-18633 GCA_964235815.1 uncultured Sphingomicrobium sp. | reverse complement strand
CGGGCGAGTGCGACGTGCTGGTCATCGACACCCCGGGCCGCGACGACCCCGTCGCCCGCGCCGCAATCCTGCGCGCCGACACGCTCGTCACTCCGATGAACGACAGCTTCGTCGATCTCGACCTGATCGGCCAGGTCCACCCCGAGAATTTCAAGGTCACCAAGCCGAGCTTCTACGCCGAGTTGATCTGGAACAGCCGCACGCAGCGCGCCAAGGCCACCGGCAAGTCGGTCGACTGGGTCGTCCTGCGCAACCGCCTCCAGCATATCGAATCGCACAATTTGAAGCGCGTCGGCCTGGCGCTGACCGAATTGTCGCGCCGCGTCGGCTTCCGCGTCATCCCCGGCATCGGCGAGAGCGTCATCTATCGCGAACTGTTCCCCAAGGGCCTGACCCTGCTCGACCTCGCCGACCTCGGCGAAGTCGGTATCGGACATATTGCCGCGCGTCAGGAGTTGCGCGAGATGATCGCCGGGTTGGCCATTCCCAGCCAGTCCGATATCGCCCAAACCCCCAAGGCCGCCGCCGGCTGACGCCTTTATCGAGGAACTGGACTTGCACGAATTCAATCGCACCATCCTGCGCGAATATGACGTCCGTGGGGTCGTCGGATCGACCCTGTTCCCCGCCGACGCCACCGCGCTTGGCCGCAGCTATGCCGCGCTCGCGACGAGCGAAGGCGCCAAGCGCATCGCCGTCGGCCGCGATGGCCGGACCCATTCGCCCGAATTCGAAGCCGCGCTGATCGAGGGCCTGACCGCCGGCGGGCTCGATGTCGTCCGGATCGGCCTCGGCCCCTCGCCGATGCTCTATTTCGCGGTTTCGACGCTCGACGTCGACGGCGGCATCCAGGTCACCGGCAGCCACAATCCTTCCGATTACAATGGCTTCAAGATGCTCCTCAATGGCCGCTCGGTGTTCGGGCCCGAAATCCAGGACCTCGGCCGCCGAGCCCGCGAAGGCGATTGGAGCGACGGCGCGGGATCGGTCAGCGACCACGACATCGTCGACGCCTACGTCGATGCGCTCGTCAAGGGGTTCGACGGCAAGGCCTACAAGATCGGCTGGGACGCGGGCAACGGCGCCGGCGGCCCCGTCCTCGACAAGCTCGTCAAGCGCCTCCCGGGCGAGCATCACACGATCTACACCGAGGTCGATGGTACGTTTCCGCACCATCACCCCGACCCTACTGTCGAAGCCAATCTCGAAGACCTCAAGAGGCTCGTTGCCGACAAAAACCTCGACTTCGGCATCGCTTTCGACGGCGATGCCGACCGCATCGGCGCGGTCGACAGCCAGGGCCGCGTGATCTGGGGCGACCAATTGCTGATCATCCTCGCCGCTCCGGTGTTGAAGGACCTGCCCGGCGCGACGATCATCGCCGACGTCAAGGCCAGCCAGACCTTGTTCGACCGCATCGCCGAAATGGGCGGCACCCCCTTGATGTGGAACACCGGGCACAGCCTGATCAAGTCGAAGATGAAGGAAACCGGCGCGCCGCTGGCGGGCGAAATGTCGGGCCACATCTTCTTCAAGCACGAATGGTACGGCTTCGACGACGCGCTCTATGCCGCCGTCCGCCTGATCCGCGCGGTGTCGGCCAGCGGCAAGTCCCTGACCGAACTGAAGAGCGCAATGCCGGTCAGCGTCGCCACCCCCGAACTCCGCTTTCAGGTCGACGAAAGCCGCAAGTTCGCGGTCGTCAAGGAAGTCGCCGACCGCCTCGCCGCCGAAGGCGCCGAGGTCAACAAGACCGACGGGGTTCGCGTTAAAACCGCCGACGGCTGGTGGCTCCTCCGCGCCTCGAACACGCAAGACGTCCTCGTCGCCCGCGCCGAAAGCATGGACCAGGCCGGCCTCGACCGCCTCATGGCCACAATCAACGCCCAGCTCGAAGCCAGCGGCATCGAAGCGGTCGAAGCCGCGCATTAACCGCCCGAACCTTGCGATGTGTACGATAATGTCGTACACATCGCACATGGCTACGCGCGCAAACAAACCGATCAGTGTCACCCTCGGTCCGTTCGCCGAAAAGGTCGAACGCCGCGTCGCCGAGGGCCATTACGCCTCGGCTTCCGAAGTCATCCGCGACGGCCTGCGCGCGCTCGACCGCGAAGACGAACTGTTCGAGGAAATCCTGAAAGCCAAAGTCCTCGAAGCCCTCGCCGACCCGCGCCCGTCGATCAGCATGGAAGAGCTCGATCGCTCGATCGAGGAATGGCATGCGGCGGCGTTGAAGCGTGGCGCTTGAGGTCGTCCTTCGCGAAAGCGCCCGCGAAGACCTGAATTCCATTTACGCTTGGATCGAGCGCGAGGCCGGACCGAGCCGGGCCTTGTCCTACGTTCAACGCATCCGCGACCGCTGCGCCAGCTTGGGCGACTTTCCAGATCGTGGCACACCGCGCCCCGACCTCGGACCGGGTCTGCGCACGATATCGTTCAAGCGAAAGGCGGTCATCGCTTACTCCGTGCATAAGTATGAAGTGCAAATCGTCAGCATTCTTCATCACGGTCGGAACGTCGAAAGCACGATTCGCGACTAATCCTCCTCATCCTCCTCGCGCCCGACCAGGTGCAACTCCCGCGCCTTGACCTGGTGCAGCATGCACCAGTGCATCAGCGCATCCTCGCGCCCATGCGTGATCCACACCTCCTTCGGCGCCACCTCGCCGATCGTCTGCGTCAGTTCGTCCCAGTCGGCGTGGTCCGAAATCACCAGCGGCAGTTCGACATTCTTCTGCCGCGCGCGCTGCCGGACCCGCATCCAGCCCGACGCCATCGCCGTCACCGGATCGGGCAGCCGCCGCGACCAGCGGTCGTTGAGTGCCGACGGCGGGCAGATGATGATCCTGCCCACCAATTCCTCCTTTTTCGCCCCCGCCACCGGTCGCAGCTCGCCGAGCGGTACGCCAAGCTCCTCATACAGCCGGCACAACCGCTCCATCGCGCCGTGATAATAGATCGGATCGTGATGCCCGCGCGCGCGCAACTCGGCGATCACCCGCTGGGCCTTGCCCAGCGCATAGGCGCCGACCAGCACGCACCGCCCCGGCTCATGCTGCAGCCGATGCAGCAGCCGGTCGATCTCCGCCCCGGTATCGGGATGGCGGAACACCGGCAGCCCGAAGGTCGCCTCGGTGATGAAGATGTCGCACGGCACGACCACGAACGGGGCGCAGGTCGGGTCGGCGCGGCGCTTATAGTCGCCCGACACCACCACCCGCTCGCCGCGATAGTCGAGCACGATCTGCGCCGACCCCAGCACATGCCCCGCAGGGACGAAGCTCACCTCGACCTCGCTTAGTCGCACCGTCTCGCCATAGGCCACTGGATTGGCGCATTGCTGGCCATAACGCACGTCCATGATCGCCAGCGTCTCGGGGGTCGCCCACACCGCACCGTGCCCGCCGCGCGCATGGTCGGCGTGGCCGTGCGTGACCAGCGCGCGCTCCTTGGGCTGCGAGGGATCGACCCACGCGTCGGCGGGTTTGACATAAATGCCTTCGGGAAAAGGCTCGATCCAGGTTCCGAGGCGCGCCATATCGCGTTACAGCCACTGAAACGCCGCGGGGTTCCCGATCCCACGGCGATCATCGCCAGCGAAAGGATGTTCATGCAGGAAATGAGTTTATGGGGCCTGGCGACAATCATCGGCCCGATCGTGTTGCTGGCACTCTTCGCATTCGTCATCATCAAGAACCGCTCGTCGAAGGTCAGCAAGGATGTGACCGAAGCGGGGACCAAGGCCAACTACCAGGCCGAGGATCGTGCCGCCAAGAATGACGACGTCTGAGCGCTGATCTTCCCGCGGTCATCGCCGACTGGTTCACCGCGCGGGGATGGGCACCGCGTCGGCACCAGTTGGCGATGCTCGATGCCGCCGGCGACCGGGCGCACACATTGCTCGTTGCCGCGACCGGGGCGGGCAAGACCCTTGCCGGTTTCCTGCCGACGTTGGTCGACCTGGTCGAACATCCGCGCGACGGGCTGCACACGCTCTACGTCTCGCCGCTGAAGGCGCTCGGGGTCGATGTCCAGCGCAACCTGCTCGGTCCGATCGAGGAGATGGGGCTTGCGATCCGGGTCGAGACACGCAGCGGCGACACGCCCTCCGACCGCAAGGCGCGCCAGCGGATTCGCCCCCCGCACATCCTCCTCACCACCCCCGAATCGCTCAGCCTGCTGCTAAGCTACCCCGACAGCAACCTGCTGTTCGAAGGCTTGCGGACCGTCGTCATCGACGAAGTCCACGCCTTCGCCAGGGAAAAGCGCGGCGACTTGCTCAGCCTGTCGCTGGCGCGTCTCGGCACCCTCGCCCCCGACCTCAGGCGCGTCGCCTTGAGCGCGACGATCAGCGACCCCGATGCCTATCGCGCCTGGCTTGCCCCCGACGGCGACCTCGACACCGTGCGGCTGGTCGCGGGCGATCCGGGCGCCGATCCCGACCTGTCGATCCTCATCCCCGACGGGCGCATCCCGTGGTCGGGCCATTCGGGGCGCTACGCCGCCAAACAGGTGATGGAGCTGATCGCCGCGCACACCACCACGCTCGTCTTCTGCAACACCCGCAGCCTGTGCGAACTGATCTTCCAGGAACTGTGGACCGCCAACGACCTGGCCCTGCCGATCGGGATTCATCACGGCAGCCTCAGCCTCGAAGCTCGGCGCAAGGTCGAAGGCGCGATGAGCGACGGGCGGCTGCGCGGACTGGTCGCCACCGCCAGCCTCGATTTGGGGATCGACTGGGGCAATGTCGACCTCGTCGTCCAGATGGGCGCGCCCAAGGGATCGTCGCGCCTGCTCCAGCGCATCGGCCGCGCCAACCACCGCCTCGACGAGCCGTCGAAGGGCATGATCGTCCCCGGCAACCGCTTCGAATATCTCGAGGCGCAGGCCGCGCTCGACGCGATCGACGACCGCGAGCTCGACCCCGAATTGTTCCGCCCCGGCGCCCTCGACGTGCTTGCCCAGCATATCATGGCGGTGGCCTGCGCCGGGCCGTTCGTCGAGGCCGAACTGCTCGCCGAGGTCCGCTCGGCGGCGCCCTACGCCGGGCTGACCGACGCGGTGTGGCGCAGTGTGCTCGAATATATCGCGACCGGGGGCTATGCCTTGCGCGCCTATGACAAGTTCCGCCGCCTGGTCGAGGATTCGCCGGGTCACTGGCGCATCACCCGCCCCCAAGTCGCCGCGCAGCACCGCATGAACGCCGGAATCATCGTCGACGCTCCGATGATGGACATCCGCTTCAAGAACGGCCGCACGCTCGGCAAGGTCGAGGAAGGCTTCGCCTCGACGCTCGTCATCGGCGACCACATCTTCTTCGCCGGACTCGGGCTCGAAGTGGTGGCGATGAAGGACAGCGACATCCTCGTCCGCGCCTCGGCCAAGTCGGCGCGGCTTGTCACCTACGGCGGGCAGCGGATGAGCATGTCGACCCATCTCGCCGATCGCGTCCGCGCTTATCTCGCCACCCCGGCCGAATGGCAGCGCTTCCCCGACGATGTGCGCGAATGGCTCGAGGTCCAGCAGCGCAGATCGATCCTGCCGCAACCCGACGAATTGCTTGTGGAGACCTTTCCCCACGAAGGCCGCCACTTCATGTGCATCTACAGCTTCGAGGGCTGGAACGCGCACCAGTCGCTCGGCATGCTGATCACCAAGCGCATGGAGACCGCCGGGCTCAAGCCATTGGGCTTCGTCGCCAATGATTATGCGCTGGCCTGCTACAGCATCGAGCCCGTGACCGATCCCGCGCCTTTGTTCTCGCCCGACATCCTCGAGGACGAATTCGTCGAATGGGTCGAGCAATCGAACCTCCTCAAGCGCGCTTTCCGCGAAGTCGCGGTGATCGGCGGGCTGGTCGAGCGCCACCATCCCGGCAAGCGCAAGTCGGGACGACAGGTCAGCTTCTCGACCGACCTCATCTATGACGTGCTGCGCCGCTACGAGCCCGAACATCTGCTGCTCAAGGCGGCCTGGTCCGACGCGCGCGCACGGATGACCGAGCTTGGCCGCCTCGCCCGGCTGGTCGATCGCGCCGCCGCGACGATGGTCCACGTCGCTGTTTCCCGCGTCACCCCGCTGGCGGTGCCGCTGATGGTCGTCATCGGGCGCGAGGCGGCCCCCGCCGGGACCGCCGACGAGGCGTTGCTGATCGAGGCCGAGGCGCTCGCCGCCGAAGCAATGCGGATCGACTAACTCTATCGCCGCCGCGCAATCGGCGATAGAAGGCGGCGATGCGGCTGATCGTCCTCGCCTTGCTCCCCACCCTGCTCGGCGGCTGCGTGCTGGCGACCGTCGCCGACACCGCGGTCGATATCGCCACCATTCCGGTCAAGGTCGTCTCGGCGGGCATCGATGCCGCCACCACAAGCCAGTCCGAAGCCGATCAGAAGCGCGGCCGGGCGCTGCGCAAGGCCGACGAACAGCGCGGGCGCGACGAGGCGAGGCGCTGCAAGGCCTATGCCGAGCGGCACCTCGCCTGCGCTCCGGCGACCCCGCAATAGCGCGCTACTTCCTCGATACCGAATATGACGGCTTCGGCGGGGCCTTGCTCAGCCTGGCGCTCGTCCCCGACGATGGCAGCGAGGAATTCTACGTCACCATCGCGCATCACGGCGCGCTCGATCCGTGGGTCGAGCGCCACGTCGTCCCGTTTCTCGACATGGTGCCCGATGCACTCCACGCCCCGCGCCTGCCGCGCGCCGCGGCGGCCGAGGCGCTCGCCGCGTGGCTCGATCACGATCCCGCGCCCGAGATCGTTGCCGACTGGCCCGAGGATCTGGCCCAGCTGGCGATGCTGCTGGTGACGGGTCCCGGGCAGATGCTCGCCGTCCCCCCGCTGACGTTGCGCTTCGAACCGCTCGCCAATTTCTCGACCGCCGCCAACAGCGCCGTGCCCCACAATGCACTGCACGATGCGCGCGCGCTGCGCGATCATATCAAGCAGTTGGAATAAACCATCTTATCCGTTTAAGGCGAACCTATGGTTCCCTTTTCGTTCGCCGGTCACGATTTCCTTGCCAGTGGCGACGGCGCGCTTCACTGGCCCGCCGAGCGCGCCTTGCTGGTCGCCGACCTGCACCTTGAAAAGGCCAGCTGGTTCGCCCGCCTCGGCCAGTTCCTGCCCCCTTATGACAGCCACGCCACGCTCGCCGCGCTCGAACGCGATGTCGACCGCAGCGGGGTCAAGCGCCTCTACTGCCTCGGCGACTCGTTCCACGACCGCTTCGGCTGCGACCGCCTGCCGACCGCGGCGCGCGACCTGCTGGTGTCGATGACCAGCCGCCTCGACTGGGTGTGGATCGTCGGCAACCACGACGTGGGGTTCATCGACCATTGCGGCGGGCGGATCGTCGAGGAAGTCAACGTCGGCGGGATCGTGCTTCGCCATGAAGCCGTCGCGACGGACCCGACCCCCGAAATTTCGGGTCACTACCATCCCAAGCTGCGGCTCCGGATGAAGGGACGCAGCGTGTCGCGTCGATGCTATGTCGCGACCGCAACCAAGATCATCCTGCCGGCCTATGGCGCGCTGACCGGCGGGCTCGACGCGCACCATCCCGAAATCATCCGCAAGGTGGGGCCCGGCGCCTCGGCGCTCGTCCCGGTCACCGACCGGCTGCTCCGATTTCCGATCGCGGCCTAGACGCGGGATCGCCCTCGGCCCGCATGCCGCTGCGCTTGTCCATGCGCGAGGGGCGCATAGATCAGCGGGCTATGCCAAGCGTGCCGGGATCAGCCCGCGAACGATATTGCCGATGAAGAAACCGTCCACGAGGTCGGCCGCGGTCAGATCGGCCTCGACCGCTTTGCCCTCATCGATCAATTTGGCGCGCAAGATCCCGGGGATGAGTCCGCGCGCTGCCGGCGGGGTTAGTAAGAACCCGTCGCGCTCGACGAAGATGTTCATTCGGCTGCCTTCGGTAAGCCGCCCCGCGCGATCCACGAAGACCGTTTCATAAGCGCCATTCTCCTGCCGAGCGCGGTCGTAGAAACGGCGGTCGGTGGTTTTATGGAACAGCCGGAAATCGCTCGATTCGACCGGCAGCGGGCTTAAGGCGACGCTCACCGGGGTTTCCGCCGGCGGATCGAACGGCTTGACCTGGATCGCCATCGTGCCCGTCGGCGATAATAACAGACGCACCATCGCGGGTTCCTTGCGGCCAAAGGTCGCGGCCTGGAGCTCGTTGCGCGCACCATGACGGTCGAACCGAAAATCGAGGGCCTCGGAGGATCGATGCAGCCGGTCGAGATGGCGCTCCAGTTCGCAAACCCCCTCGTGGGGATCGAACCGCATCGTCTCGATCAGGTCGAACGACTGGCGCTGGCGCTCCACAAATTCCCCCTTGAGCAGACATTCGGCCCATTCATCGCGGGACTTGCTGTCCACGACAAGCCCCGATCCAAGGCCAAGGCGGGCGCGCGATCGCCCGTGGCGCCATTCGAGCGTACGGATCAGCACGTTGAACGCCGCATCGCCGGGCGCTCCGGACGACGCGGGCTCGATCCACCCCATCGACCCGGTATAGGCCCCGCGCGGTTCGGGCTCGATCAGGCGCAGCGCGTTGATCGCGGCGATCTTGGGCGCCCCGGTGATCGACCCGCACGGGAAGATCGTCTGCAGCACGTCGATCGCATCGAGCTCGCCACGCAAGGTCGCGGTGATCCGGCTGACCATTTGATGCAGCGTCGGATAGGTTTCGACCGCGAACAATTCCGGCACCGCGACGCTCCCCGTCTCAGCGACCCGCGCCAGGTCGTTGCGCATCAGGTCGACGATCATCAGGTTCTCGGCGCGCTGCTTGGGGTCGGCGGCCAGCGCCGCGACCTCGGCATCATCGGCGGCGGGGTCACTCCGGCGCGGCGCGGTGCCCTTCATCGGCTTGGCCTCGATCACCCCGTCGCGCAGCGTGAAGAATTGCTCGGGCGACAGCGACACCAGCGCGCGCTCGTCGTCGATCATCACCCCGCCCCACCCCGCCGCCGCCGACCGCCGCAGCCGCGCGTAGAGCGCCAGCGCCCCCCCCGCCACCGCGACATCGCAGCCGAAGGTCAAATTGACCTGATAATAGTCCCCAGCGAACAGATGATTGCGCACGACATCGACCGCGTCTTGATAATCGGCCTGCCCGATCCGCGGCCGTGGCGTCCCGGCATAGGCCCCGTCGGGCGCGGGCAGCAGCATCGCCAGGTCGGGTGTCTCGAACGCGTCGTACAACCCGAACGACAGCAAAGGCCCGTCGGGCGCGCGGAAGCTGGCCTGCACCTTCGGATCGAACGCATGGCCTGCCTCATAGCCAAGCCAGCCCGCTGCATGGGCTCCCGCCGCAATCCCCGCCCGAACCCGATCGAGCGCCGGCCCGACCTCGTCCAGCGAGCGCGCGATTATGGTGTCGCGTGGGTCGCGATACAGCCGCGCTGGGGCACCGCCGGGGCGCGCATCGTCGAACAGGATCCACATCGCCGCCGCATTGCGCTTGGCCGACGCCGTTCGTAAACCCTGCGGCTCACATCGGGGGACGATCAATGCGCCACATGCTGCTGCTGACCGCCTTCATGCTTGCCGCGCCGGCCACGGCCCAGCCGATCGGCCCGGCGATCAAGGCGCGGATCGACCGCATCCTCAAGGCGACCCCGCTGATCGACGGCCACAACGACATCGCCGAGCAACTCGGCGAATCGCATGGAGCGAGGGTCGCCGATCTTGCCCGAGGCACCGCGGCGTGGCCCGATCATCCGCTGATGACCGACATGGCACGATTGAAGGCGGGACGCGTCGGCGGACAATTCTGGTCGGTCTATATCGACGGCACGATCACCGGCGACGAAGCCATCCGCAAGACCATCGAGCAGATCGACATCGTCGACCGCATGATCGCCGCTTACCCGCGCGATCTCGAGCGCGCGCGGACCGCCGACGACATCGTCCGCATCCACCGCGCCGGCCGCGTCGCCTCGCTGGTCGGGATCGAGGGCGGGCGCCAGATCGGCGGCAGCATGGCCGCGCTGCGCCAGTTCTACGTCTTGGGCGCGCGCTACATGACGCTGACCCACAACCAGACGACCGAATGGGCCGACAGCGCCACCGACGACCCCAAATATCACGGCCTCGCCCCGTTCGGGCTCAAGGTCATCGCCGAGATGAACCGCCTCGGCATGCTGGTCGACCTCAGCCACGTCTCGCCCGAGGTCATGCGCCAGGCGATCGCTGCCAGCCGCGCCCCGGTGATCTTCAGCCACTCCTCGGCGCGGGCGCTCAACGACCACCCGCGCAACGTCCCCGACGACGTCCTCGCCTTGCTCCCCGCCAATGGCGGGGTGGTGATGGCCAATTGGGTGCCGATCTTTCTCTCGAAGCCCGCGCTCGAACGCGAAGCCGCCAAGGCCGCCGAGGAAGCGCGCCTCAAGACCATGATCCGCAACAGCAAGGACGCCGTCGCCGCCGGGGTCAAGGCATGGGAAGCGACCCACCCCGCGCCCCCCGTCACCGTCCGCGACGTCGCCGCCCACATCGATCACATCGCCAGGGTGGCCGGCCACGACCATGTCGGGATCGGCGCCGACCTCGACGGCATCGACGACACCCCGGTCGGCCTCACCGGGGTCCAATCCTATCCGCTGCTGTTCGCCGAACTGATCCGCCGCGGCTGGTCGGACAAGCAACTCGCCGCACTCGCCGGCGGCAACGTCCTGCGCGCCCTCCGCGGCGCCGAAGCCACCGCCACGGCGATGCGCGCCGTCCCGCCCTCGCTCGACAAGCTCCCGTGATATTCGACCAGCAGCCAGCGACCGGCTTGCCGCGCCGCGAATGGCGTTACACAGTGGCTCCCTGTTCCCGGGGGAGATCATCATGACTCGTCTTTTGCTTGCCGCCTTGCTCGCCGCCGCCGCCATGCCGGCGCTGGCCGACGTGCCCAAGCCCGCCGCGCTGACCGCCAGCGGCATCCCGCCCGTCCCCGACGCGCTCGCCGCCGCCTCGCGCCCCTACATGGAAGCGCGCGGCGCGAGCTTCGCCGGATGGAACGCCGCCGACCGCTCGATGCTGATCGCCACCCGCTTCGGCAATGTCGCCCAATTGCACCGCGTCGCCGGGCCGATGATGGACCGCCGCCAGATCAGCTTCGAGGCCGAACCGCTCGGCGGCACCTGGTCGCCGAGCGGCGATCTCCTCCTTGCCACCAAGGACACCGGCGGCGACGAATTCTTCCAATTGTACACCCTGCGCGACGGTCGCCTGGCGCGGCTCACCGCGGGCGGCAAGAGCCGCAACGAGCTCGGCCCGTGGAGCCGCGACGGCACGCTCGTCGGCTTCTCCTCGACCGAGCGCAACGGCACCGACAGCGACTTGTACGTGATGGACCCGCGCCACCCCGCCTCGAAGCGCCGCGTCGCCACCGTCAAGGGCGGCGGCTGGGGCATCTCCGCCATCGCCCCCGACAACCGCAGCGCGATCGTCGGCGAATATCGCTCGGTCACCGACGTCAAGCTGTACCGCCTCGACCTCGCCAGCGGCGCGCTGACCCCGCTCGGCGACCCGGCCAGGACCATCGCCTACGGCGGGGTCGATTACGCCCCCGACGGAACGCTGTGGGCGCTGTCGGACGAAGGCAGCGACGTCCAGCGTCTCGGTCGCCTCGACGCCGCCAGCGGCCGCTTCACGCCGATCGGCGGCGCGGCGAAGTGGGACGTCGACAGCTTCGCCATCGCCAAGGATGGCCGCACCATTGCCTTCACCACCAACGAAGCCGGGATCGACCGCCTGGCGCTGCTCGACGTCGCCAGCGGCCGCGTCCGCCGCGTCGACGCCATCCCCGCCGGGACCATCTCGGGGCTCGAGTTCGCGCCGTGGGGGACGCTCGGCATGTCGCTCAACTCGGCGCGCAGCCCGACCGACGCTTATGCGCTCGACCCCGCCACGCTCGCCCTGACCCGCTGGACCCAAAGCGAGACCGGCGGGCTCGACCCCAATCGCAACGTCGAACCCCAGCTGGTCGAAGTGAAGAGCTTCGACGGCGAGCGCGTCTCGGGCTTCCTCTACCGCCCCGACCCGCGCAAGTTCCCCGGCAAGCGACCGCTGATCGTCAACATCCACGGCGGCCCCGAAGGCCAGTCGCGCCCGGGCTTCCTCGGCCGCGCCAATTACCAGCTCAACGAGCAGGGCATCGCCTTGTTCTACCCCAACGTCCGCGGCTCGACCGGCTACGGCAAGCGCTTCGTTGGGCTCGACAACGGCCCCTTCAAGCGCGAGGCTTCGGTCAAGGACATCGGCGCTTTCCTCGACCGCCTGTCCGCCGACCCCGCGCTCGACCCGGCGCGCATCGCGGTCACCGGCGGCTCCTATGGCGGCTACATGTGCTACGCCTCCGCCATCGCCTACGCCGACCGCCTCAAGGGCTCGCTGTGCGTCGTCGCGATCAGCAATTTCGTCACCTTCCTCGAAGGCACGCAAAGCTATCGCCGTGACCTCCGCCGGGTCGAATATGGCGACGAGCGCGACCCCGCCCAGCGCGCCAAATTGCAGGACATCTCGCCCCTGCGCCGCATCGCCGAGATCAAGGCGCCCTTGTTCGTCGTCGCCGGCGCCAACGATCCGCGCGTGCCTCAGGCCGAGGCCGACCAGATCGTCAAGGCGATCCGCGCCCGCGGCGGCACCGCCTGGTACCTCGTCGGCGAGAATGAAGGCCACGGCTTCGCCAAGAAGGAAAACCAGGACTATCTGTTCTGGAACACCCTGATGTTCTGGGACCAGACCCTGCTCAAGAAGTAGCCTTGCGACGGGGGGCGCGGGCAGCCATTTAAGCACCATGACCTCCACCCCCCCGCTCCAGGCGACCATCATCCCGGTCACCCCGCTCCAGCAGAACTGCACCCTCCTGTGGTGCACCACGACGATGCGCGGCGCGTTCGTCGATCCCGGCGGCGACATCGACCGGCTCAAGGCGGCGATGACCCAGCACGGCGTGACGATCGAGAAGATCCTTCTCACCCACGGCCATATCGACCATTGCGGCTCGGCCGGGATCCTCGCCGCCGAACTCGGCGTGCCGATCGAGGGCCCGCACGAGGCCGACCGCTTCTGGATCGATCGCCTCGCCGAGGATGGCTCGCGCTACGGCGTCATCGGCCAGTCGTTCGAGCCCGACCGCTGGCTGGTCGACGGCGACACCGCGACCGTCGGCGACCTGACCTTCGCCGTCCGCCACTGCCCCGGCCACACCCCCGGCCACATCGTCTTCCACCACCCCGAGTCGAACCTGGCGCTGGTCGGCGATGTTCTCTTCAAGGGCTCGATCGGGCGCACCGATTTCCCCCAGGGCAACCATCAGGACCTGCTCGACAGCATCGCCCAGCGCCTGTGGCCGATGGGCGACGCCACCGCCTTCGTCCCCGGCCACGGCCCGATGTCGACCTTCGCCCACGAACGCGCCACCAACCCCTTCGTCGGCGACCGCGTGTTGGCCAAGGCGTTACTCTAGACGTCACCCCGGGCTTGACCCGGGGTCCACCTTCTTCGGCTCAGCGTACCGCCCGTTGCTGCTTTTGCCGCGTCGCCGCGCCGCTTGTCGACGCCCCTGTCGCCAGCCAAAACAGGTAGACCCCAAGTCAAGCCCGGGGTGACGAGCTGAGTGCAACGACTCTCCCGCTTGCGCCCGCTGTCCGTTTCGCTATAGGGCACGCTCGTTCGCGACGATCCGGCCGCCGCCTTGGGACTTCCCTCGCGGGAAACTTCAAAGAGCTGGGCGAGGAGAGTCGCTAATTTTCTGTCACCCAATACAAGGTTGAGCCGCCATGGCCGTTCCCAAGAGAAAAACGTCGCCTTCGAAGCGCAACATGCGGCGCAGCCATCACGCGCTCGCGGTTCCGTCGTTCCAGGAATGCCCGAACTGCGGCGAACTGAAGATCCCGCACAATCTGTGCGCCGCCTGCGGCCATTACAACGGCCGCGAGGTCGTTTCGACCGAGGCCTGAGCGACATCGCGGCCGAGGGCACCCCAGGCATGGACGTCAGCCCCCGCCCGGTGAGCCCCCACCCGGTGAGCCCCCGCCCGGTGAGCCCCCGAATCGCGATCGACGCCATGGGTGGTGATATCGGACCGGCGGTGATCATCGCCGGGATGGCCCGAGCGCGGCGCAAGGATCGCGCGCTGAGCTTCGATCTATACGGCGATCAGGCGACCATTTCGACCGAACTCAAGAAGCACCGCCCGCTGGCCGAAGTGGTGACCATTCACCATACCACCGACGCGATCGAAGCGAGCGAGAAGCCGAGCCAGGCGATCCGCCGCGCCAAGACGACCTCGATGGGTCTGGCGATCAACGCGGTCAAGATGGGCACCGCGCACGCCGCTTTGTCGGCCGGCAATACCGGCGCGCTGATGGCGATGGCCAAGCTCGCGCTGCGCACCATGCCGGGCATCGACCGCCCCGCGCTTGCCGCGTTGCTGCCCTCGCTCGGCGACACCGACCTCGTCATGCTCGATCTTGGCGCCAACACCGAATGCGACGCGCAGAATCTCGTCCAGTTCGCCGTCATGGGTTCGGCTTATGCGCGCACCGTGCTCGGCATCGCCAAGCCGCGCGTGCGCCTGCTCAACATCGGCACCGAGGAATTGAAGGGCACCGGCGAGTTGAAGGAGGCCGCGGCGCTGCTGCGCGAGGCCGATTATCTGCCGTTGACCTTCGATGGCTTTACCGAGGGCGACAAATTGTCGCGCGGCGATATCGACGTCGTCGTCACCGACGGCTTTTCGGGCAATATCGCGCTCAAGACCGCCGAGGGCACCGCGCGCTTCGTCACCGATCTGCTGCGCCGCGCCTTTACCTCGTCACTGCGCTCGAAGGCCGGCTTTGCCTTGTCGAAGCCCGCGCTCAACCTGCTCAAGACTCACCTCGACCCCAATAATCACAATGGCGCGGTGTTCCTCGGGCTCAATGGGCTGGTGGTGAAGAGCCACGGCGGCGCCAACGCCAAGGGGGTGGCCAACGCGATCAACGTCGCCGCGTCGATGGTCCGCAACGACATCACCCGCAAGATCGGCGAGGATCTCGACAATTTCCGCGCCCATGCGTTCGCCGACGAGGTCGGCGAGTGACGCTTCGATCGGTGATTGGCGGGACCGGCTCGGCTCTCCCCGCGCGGCGCGTCGACAATGCCGAACTTGCGGCGATGGTCGACACCTCCGACGAGTGGATCGTTTCGCGTACCGGGATTCGCAGCCGCTATATCGCTGGCGAGGGCGAAACTACCGCAACCCTCGCCACCGCCGCCGCCCGCCAGGCACTTGAGGCAGCCGGGCTCGACCCGTCGGATATCGGGCTGATCGTGCTCGCCACCGCCACCCCCGACCAGACCTTTCCATCCTCGGCGACCAAGGTCCAGGCCGCGCTCGGGATCGACGATTGCGTGGCGTTCGACGTCCACGCCGTATGCACCGGTTTTCTCTACGCGCTGACCGTCGCCGATGCGATGCTGCGCAGCGGCACCGCCCGCCATGCTCTGGTCATCGGCGCCGAGACCTTCAGCCGCATCCTCGACTGGGAGGACCGCACCACCTGCGTCCTGTTCGGCGACGGCGCCGGCGCGCTCGTCCTTTCGGCCGAGGATGGCGAGCGCGGCATTCTCGCCACCAGGCTCCATGCCGATGGCCGTCACAACGACATGCTGTTCGTCGATGGCGGACCCTCGACCACCGGCACCGTCGGCAAGCTCAGGATGAAGGGCCGCGAAGTATTTCGCCACGCCGTCATCAACCTTCACGACGTGTTGCGCGAAGTGCTCGATCTTGCCGGCCTTTCCCCCGCCGATGTCGATTGGGTCGTGCCGCATCAGGCCAATGCGCGAATCCTCGACGCGACGGCGCGCAAGCTCGGGCTGCCGATCGAAAAAGTGATCGTCACCGTCGATCGCCATGCCAACACCTCGGCCGCGTCGGTGCCCCTGGCGCTCGATGTCGGGGTGCGCGACGGGCGCATCCAACGCGGCGATTTGATCGTGCTCGAAGCGATGGGTGGTGGCTTCACTTGGGGCGCCGCCGCGCTTCGCTATTGATCCAATTGGAAAATCTGACAAAGTCGAATTGCCGACGTTTATTTTTTGCCGTAGCGTGACGATCGCGGCGGCAGGGGGCTGAGTCGCACTTTGGGGTGGAGGTACTTATGGCGGATGCAGGTGTCGCCCGATCGAACGATGGGCTCCATACGGGAACACTGACGCGGGCCGACTTGTCCGACATCGTCCACAACCGGCTGGGGCTGTCCCGCGCCGAGAGCGCCGGGGTGGTCGAGCGCGTCCTTTATCACATGTGCCACGCTTTGTCGGAAGGCCATAACGTCAAGATTTCGGGGTTCGGCAGTTTCATCCTGCGCGACAAGGGCGAGCGCGTCGGGCGCAACCCAAAGACCGGGATCGAAGTGCCGATTGCGCCGCGCCGCGTGATGACTTTCCGCGCCAGCCAGATCATGCGCGACCGGATCGCGCGCTAGGCTCCGCATGGCGCCGCCGCCGACCCCGAGGACCGCCGACAAGGCTCCCGATGCGTTTCGCACCATCGGCGAACTTAGCGCCGAACTTGGCGTCGCGCAGCACATCTTGCGCTATTGGGAGAGCAAATTCCCGCAATTGCGCCCGCTTCAGCGTGCCGGCAATCGGCGTTACTATCGTCCCGCCGATGTCGTCCTCGCGCGCCGCATCCACGGCCTGCTCAACAGCCAGGGCTATACCGTGCGCGGGGTCCAGCAACTGCTCGCCGCGAAGACGCCTGGCGACGCCGCCGCGCCCTTGTCGGCGCCGGTCGCCGTCCCGGCAACGTCGGCGCCGGTCGCCGTCCCGGCAACGTCAGCGCTTGCCGCCGTTCCCGACGAGGAACGCGGCATCGCGATCGAGCGCCTGATCGATCTGCGCGACCGGCTCGCCGCCGCCCTCGCCGAATAGCCGGCTACGCACTCGCATCAGCGCCGCATCGAGCGGCAGGCGCGATACCATGACCTCGGGCGGGAAAGCGGTTAGCAGCCGCGACGGCATCGCGCTCGACAGGATGACGAACAGGCCCTTGTCGCCCTGGCGCCGGATCAACCGCCCGAACCCTTGCGCCAATTTGGCGCGCACGACGCGGTCGTCATAGGCGCTGCCGCCGCCCGCTCCCTCCCGCTGCGCGGCCAGTCGCCGCGCGGCGTGAAGCACGCTCGGGCGCGGCCACGGCACCCGCTCCATCACCACCAGCCGCAGCGACTCGCCGGGCACGTCGACCCCGTCGCGCAAGGCATCGGTGCCGAGCAGCGACGAGCGCGGATCGTCGCGGAAGATATCGACCAACGTCCCGGTATCGATCGGGTCGACATGCTGGGCGAGCAGCGGCAGGCCGGCGCGCGCCAGCCGGTCGGCGATCCGCGCATGGACGCTCCGCAGCCGCTGGATCGCGGTGAACAGCCCCAGCGTCCCTCCCTGCGCGGTCTCGATCAGCCGCGCATAGGCTCCCGCCAGCGCCGCCATGTCGCCGCGCGGCAAATCGGTGACGATCAGCACTTCGGCGTTGCGGCCATAATCGAACGGGCTGTCCGCCTCGAAATGCCCCGTCGCCCCGGCGAGGTGGCTCGCCCCGGTGCGCGCGTCGGCGCTCGGCCACCCCTCCGCCCCGCGCAAGGTCGCCGAGGTCACCAGCACGCCATGCGCGGGCTCGAGCACCGCGCGCGCCAGCGGCTTGGTCGGATCGAGCCAGTGGCGCTTGATGCCGATGTCATATTCCCTGCCCTCGACCCGCTCGATCGCCAGCCAGTCGACAAAGTCGGGGTCGCCGATCCCCCCGACCCGCCCGAGCAGCGCAATCCACGCCCCGAGCGTCTCGCGCCGCCACTGCAGCCCGCTGATCGCGCCTTCGACCCTGGCGCGCGCCTGCCCGTCAAGCCAGTCCGGCGCATCTTCGAGGATCGCCTCGAGCCGCCGCGTCAGCGCCGCCAGCGGCCGCGCCAGCGCCTCCAATCCCTCCATCGCCCCCGCCGCCGCGCTGACCAGCGCCCCGTCGGGCTCGGCCAGTTCGGTTTCGAGACCATAGCCCGCTTCCTGCGCCTTCGACTGCGCGTAGACCGTGCCCCGCACATGGCTCAGCAGCCCCTCGATCGGCCCGAACGGGTCGCCATCGCCGATCCGCTGCAGCCAGCCGTCGGTCGGCAGCGCCCGTGCCGCCTCGACCGCGGCATCCAGCGCTTCCGCTCCAGCCTCGTCATAGGAACAGACGTCCATTAGCCGCGCCGCCAGCCCGCGCCGACGCCCCTTGGCGCGCCCCTCGGGGCCGACGATCCAGCGCCGCATCTCGATCGCTTCCTGCCCCGTCAGCGCCGCCGAAAAGGTCGAGTCCGCCGCATCGAACAGATGGTGCCCCTCGTCGAACACGATCCGCGTCGGCGCATCGGGCCGTCCGCGCGCCGCATTGACCATCACCAGCGCATGGTTGGCGATGACGATGTCGGCCTCGCGCCCCGCCCGCTCGGCTTTCTCGATGAAGCATTTGCGATAATGCGGGCAGCCGGCATAGACGCACTCGCCGCGGCGGTCGGTCAGCGACGTTGCCCCCGCCCGCCGGAACAGGCTCGGCAGCCACCCGGGCAAATCGCCCCCGACCATGTCGCCGTCCT
>CAXSCF010000045.1:626-18666 GCA_964235815.1 uncultured Sphingomicrobium sp. | reverse complement strand
ACGCTGCCGCCGCATCTCAACATCAACACACTCGAACTGATGCCGGTGAGCCAGAGCTGGGCGGGGTTCACGGTCACGCGCCAGGCTTGACCCGCGGCTTCCGAGGGACCAATCGCCCAGTCATGAGCATCGAACAGCGCCTTGCCGAACTCGGCATCACCCTCCCCGCCGCCGCCGCCGCGGTCGCTTCCTATGTTCCGTTCGTGGAGGCCAATGGCATGCTCTACATTTCGGGGCAGATTTCATTTGCCGAGGATGGCGGACTGATCACCGGGCGTGTCGGGGAGGATTTGGACCTTGAGGCGGGCATGGCCGCTGCCCGCCGCTGTGGGATCATGTTGCTCGCCCAGATGCGCAATGCGCTCGGATCGCTCGACCGCGTCGAACGAATCGTCAAGCTCGGGGTGTTCGTCAATTCGGCCGGCGACTTCACCGATCAGCCCAAGGTCGCCAATGGCGCATCGGAGCTGATGCAGGACGTATTCGGCGAAGCGGGACGCCATGCGCGTTCGGCGGTCGGGGTCCCGGTGCTTCCGCTGGGGGTCGCCGTCGAGGTCGATGCCGTCGTCCAGATCCGCTTCTGATCCCTTGTTCGCTGGTTCCGTCGGGTTCGCGCATCGCGGGCTCCACGATCGCGGCGTTTGCGAGAACAGCATGGCAGCGTTTCGCGCGGCGCTCGACGCCGGGGTCGGGATCGAATGCGATGTCCGCTTGTCGCGCGACCATGTGCCGATCCTGTTCCACGACCCGAGCCTCGAGCGATTATGCGGCACCAAGGTCGAAACCGGTTCGCTCAACGCCGCCGCACTCATGCGGTTTCGGCTCAACGGCAGCGCCGAGCGCATTCCGTGGCTTGGCGACCTTCTTGCGCTGGTGGATGGCGCGGTGCCGCTGCTTTTGGAATTGAAGGCGGACGCCGGGCCTTTTCACTCGCCGATCGATCATTTGTGCGCGGCCACGCTGCGCGCGATCGAGGGATATGGCGGAGCCGTCGGGGTGATGAGCTTCGACCCGCTCGCAGTCGCCTGGTTCACGCGCCACGCGCCGCAAGTACGGCGCGGACTGGTGATTGCGGATAGTATTTCTGGGTTCAGGCGTTGGGCGGCAATGAGCATCGCGACCCCTCATTTCCTTGCAATCGATCGCGCGGCGCTTGGCCGGCAGTGGGTGGCGCGCGCCAGACGCGATTTGCTGGTCGGCAGTTGGACGATCCGCAGTGCGGCCGAACGCGCCCAAGCCGAGCCGCTGGCCGATGTGTTGATCTGGGAGGCCGATGGCCGACCGCGACCCTGAACTGATCGCCCGGATTGGGCGCAGCATGGGCGGGGTCGATGCCTGCGCCTGGAGCGCGCTGGCGGGAACCGACGATCCTTTCCTGACCCACGCCTTCCTGACCCTGCTCGAAACGTCCCTCAGCGTCAGCGATACGGCAGGTTGGTCGCCCCTGCCGATTCTTGCCGAACGCAATGGCGCCATCGTCGCCGGTGCGGCCGCTTATCTGAAAACCCACAGTCAGGGCGAATATGTGTTCGATCAAGGGTGGGCGGAAGCATGGGAGCACGCCGGCCATGCTTATTATCCGAAGCTTCAAATCGCGGTCCCCTTCACCCCGGTGCCGGGGAAAAGGCTGCTTGGCGATCGCTCGGCAATTCTGGCCGCGATCGAGGCGGTGACCATCCAGAATCAATTGTCGTCGGCTCACGTCACTTTCTGCGATCCGGACGACGTTGCGGCGGGCGAGGAGCGCGGATGGCTCCGCCGTGATGGGATCCAATATCATTGGTTCAATCGCGGTTACGCCAGCTTCGACGATTTCCTGGCTGAGTTGTCGAGCCGCAAGCGCAAGGCAATCCGCAAGGAGCGCGCGGGGGCGTGCGCTGGCCTAGAGATCGTCACGCTGCGCGGCGCCGAGATCGAAGCGCGCCACCTGACGTCGATGTGGGGTTTCTATCAGGATACCGGGAACCGCAAATGGGGGCGGCCGTACCTGACCCGCGCCTGGTTCGACCAAGTCGTCGAGGCGATGGGCGAGGCGGTCGTGCTCGTCCTGGCGCTGCGGAGCGGATTACCGATCGCGGGGGCGCTCAATTTCGTCGGCAGCGACTCGCTCTACGGACGCTATTGGGGGGCCGCCGAGGATGTGCCCTTTCTCCATTTCGAGCTAAGCTATTATCGAGCGATCGATTTCGCCATCGCGCACGGGCTCGGGTCGGTTCAGGCCGGTGCGCAAGGCGAGCATAAATTGGCGCGCGGCTATGAGCCCGTGCTGACCTCGTCGCTGCATTTCATTCCCGACGAGCGCTTTCGCCGGGCGATAGCAGATTTCCTAGTGCGCGAGCGCGCCGCGATTGTCAGCGAGATGGCATGGGCGCGAACAACGCTGCCCTATCGGCAGTCGGCTTAAGGCATTCGATTGGAGTGCAAACCCGCACTTCATAATGCCTTAGCGCCGTGACTCGCCATCACGCTGAGCCAGACGCGGCGAAAAGTATATGGAGAGTTCGCAATCATCCGAGAGTGCGTCCCAACTTGATTGACGAAGGCGAGATTCAAAGCGCTTTAAATCCGCTTGCGTTCTGCCTTTTTCAGCGTGGACGAGTACCGGCCAGAAAGACGATTTGAACTTTACCGTGTGCCGATGAACTTCGACGACTTTCCCACCGAACAGATCGATCCGGAGCTCCCCCGATGGCGTCACCGAATATAGTGGCGGAAGCGCGTGCCTGTAAGTCAGGACAGGTTGGCATCCTCCTTTGGGATGGCACGCTTGGATCACCCACATGGACGTCGAGTCTATTGGAGGCTGATACCGGCTTAGTCGCATCATGAGGTCGGGCGCGATCAACACTCGACCGCAATGCTGCGTAGTCGTCACTATGTCCGCGGCATCCGTCCCGCAGCCGACGAGGGACAAGTTCAGCAAGACAGAGAGCCAAACCTTGGTTGCAGCAAAGCTTTTTGCGCGTCCGGCTGGCCGCCGTGTCCGGGTTGCTGATATGCCGGCCAAGCTATCGGGGCACTTCAACGATTCTGGTTGTGATCATCTGTTTCCTCGCCGCGCGCCGCCACAACTCCGGCCGCAGAAATTCGCCCGACCACAGACCGCTCCTGCGTAATCGCGCCTTCGCTTCACTCGCGGAATATCGGTATTTGTTACGACCCGAGGCAATCGCAGGACCCTTCTGCACGATCAGTTCGCCGAGATCGCGGCCATTGGCGGTGCAGCGAACAATCCGCCGGTTCTTCCCCGACTCAACTTCAACGCACCGTAAGACTTGCTCATTCAGAATCCTGTCAAGGAATCGTCGAGAATCGAAGCCACAACGGTAAAATTCACCACTGGCGCGCCGGCACCCTTGCATGAAGTCGGGCGCGTCGATCCCTTGCAGTTCGAAAATTATACCGCCTTTTTCCCACGAATCGCCTGTGATCGTCCTCATAGGGTCGGCCGTTGCCGACGAGGGATAAGCAAAGGCAAGCGCTGCGCATAGTGCTAAGACTTTTCGCATAAGACCCTCAACGTCTCGTCATCCTGAGCATCGCGTCTCAGTAATAGTAAATATGGGCGAGCCCACTCGTTGGGCTTCGCTTTTCGCTAACCACGACTGGGCGGCGGAGATACCTGCGTTAACGTGCGGCGTGTCTTGCGGATCATCGCCTTCCCAGAACGGGCCCGATTCGGAAAACCATGCCGCTGCTCCATAAATTTCCTCGGGCAACATCCCCCCAAAGGTACAAAGCAATCCAGAGAAGAAGTTTCCAAACGGTTCAAAGGCGCTGCCCGACACAAATGTGCCCGCCGCGTCACTGTAATACCATATAGTCCCGCCGCCTAAAGAGCCTTCTGGCCCATCGATCGAGCCCCAATCTTTAAAGTCGACAAAGAACTGGTGCGACGGGTCCTTGTACATAGCCTTTATTTCGGCCATAACTCCAAATTTATTCAGAATGTTATTTGAGAATATCGAAGAAACGTGATTCAACGCGCCGATAAGCTTTGTATCAGTAACACCTTCAGGTAAATAATATTTCGCACCATCAGGTGGCGCTACGCCGGCTACGTTATTAGTGTTGGTGCAGTCTTGCTGGACCGGCACGGGTTCGCCAGGAAGTAACGTGTCATGGTCGTCGAGCGGAAAAACGCCCCCGCCGCCGCCGCCGCCGCCGCCATCCGAGACTAATAGGTGACCGATGACGATGATATCAGGCTCAGGCTCAGGCTCTGCGAACAGGGGCGAAATGTCGATCTCAAACGAACCGCCACCGGGAGTGGGGATGAATCCAGGAAACTCCGAAACGCTGGCGGCGCAACCGACGTGTCCGCCTCGCACCTGCCAGAAATGCACGAAATTATCCACATAGGAAGTCGAACCGGGAAGCTCGCCAAGTCCAGCTAGCTCCGACTGACGACGCAGCATTTCCGTATTGATCAAATCTTGCGCAAAATATTCTGGCGTTCCGTCGAACCACATACGCACACCCAGCTTCCCGTTGAAGGCGAAGCGACTAAAGTGTGATCCGGCAGTGGTAAGATGGCAAATTCGCCATCTAAGTCAAGGGCGACGTATCCAAAGCAAAATTAGCAATATCGAGAATCGCAGGAGATAGTCCTCAGAACGGGACGTCGTCGTCGAGGTCGGTGTCGAACGCCGCGGGCTGTGGGCGCGATTGTGGCTTGGAACCGCCGCCGCCGCCGCCGCCGCCAAAGGACGACCCACCGCCCGAGCCGTACTCCGCCCCGCCCCCGCCAAAGTTGCCACCGCCACCGCCTTCGCGCGCGTCAAGCAAAACCAATTCACCACGGAATTTCTGAAGAACGATTTCGGTCGAATAACGGTCGTTGCCGCTCTGATCTTGCCATTTGCGCGTTTGCAACTGGCCTTCGAGATAGACCTTCGAGCCTTTTTTCAAATAGCTTTTGGCGACCCGCCCGAGGTTCTCGTTGAAGATCGCGACGGTGTGCCACTCGGTTTTTTCCTGGCGGTTGCCGTCGCGGTCCTTCCACGTTTCGGAGGTCGCGACGCGCAGATTGACGACCTCGCCGCCGTTGGAAAAGGAGCGCGATTCGGGATCCGCACCGAGGTTTCCGACCAAAATCACCTTGTTCACGCCCGCCATGCTTGTCTCCCTAACTCAGCCCGAAGGCGACCGCGGTCCAATAGGTCGCGCCCGCGGCGATGTAGGCCAGCACGAACAGATAAGTCACCATGAAAAGTGGCCAGCGCCAGCCATTGGTTTCGCGCCGTGTCACCGCGATGGTCGAGATACATTGCGGGGCGAACACGAACCAGGCGAGGAAGGCGAGCGCGGTGGCAAGGCTCCAGCGGCCCTTGATGCGCTGCGCCAGCGTCTGGACTCCGGTGTCGTTGCCGGCGTCGAGCGAATAGACCGTGCCGATCGCCGCGACCGCCACTTCGCGTGCCGCCATCGCCGGGAGCAAGGCGAGGCTGATGTCCTTGTTGAACCCAATCGGGGCGACGATGACGTGGATGCCATCGGCGATCCGCCCGGCGATCGAAACGTCGGACTGTTTCTGCCCCGGACCGGCCTGGGGAAAGCTGCCCAGGGCCCATAGGATCAGCGTCGTGGTGAGGATAATTCCCCCCGCGCGCTTGAGGAAGATCACGGCGCGTTGCCACAGCCCGATCGCGACATCGCTCAGCCGCGGCATCTGATATTTGGGCAGCTCCATCATGAAGGCGCCGCCGCCACCCTTGACTACCGTGCGTCGGATGACGACTGCGGCGAGCAGCGCCCCCGCCACGCCGATGACGTAAAGGCTGAACAAAACCAGTCCCTGCAAGCCGATCCCCGGTATCACTTCGCGCCCGGGGATGAAGGCGCCGATGATTAGCGTGTAGACCGGCAGCCGTGCCGAACAGGTCATCAGCGGGGCGACGAGGATCGTCGTCAGCCGGTCCTTGGGGTCGTCGATCGTGCGCGTCGCCATGATCCCGGGGACCGCGCAGGCGAAGCTCGACAGCAAGGGAATGAAGGCCCGTCCCGACAGTCCGGCATGGCTCATCAGCCGGTCCATCAGGAAGGCCGCACGGACCATGTAGCCGGTCGATTCAAGGACCAGGATGAACAGGAACAGGATCAGGATCTGCGGCAGGAAGACGATTACCGCACCGACCCCGGCGAACACCCCGTCGATGATCAGCGATCGCAACACGCCATGCGGAAGCGCCCCCCCGACGGTGTTCCCTAGCCACAGCGTCCCTCCCTCGAGCGCGTCGGCGGGGATGGCCGACCAAGCGAAGACCGCCTGGAACATGACGAACAGGATCGCGGCGAGGATCAGTGGGCCGAACCAAGGATGAAGCAGGATTGCGTCGAGTCGGTGGGTCAGGCGCCGCACCGGGGTTTCGCGGACGATGGCGCCGACCGCGATATCGCGCGCCCGACGCTGAAGCGTGAGCGGATCGTTGGTCGGGCCATCGCCGGCGCGAATCGTGCGCGGGGCAAGCAGCAAGTCGCCAAGCGTGCTCCGCACCGCGTCGAGCCCGCGCTTGCGCACGGCGACGGTCTCGATCACCGGCACCCCGAGTTCGGCGGACAATTTGGCCGCATCGAGCTCGAGCCCGTCGCGCTTGGCCAGGTCGATCATGTTGAGCGCCACCACGGTCGGCAGCCCAAGGTCGATCAGTTGGAGCGTGAAGCGCAGGTGATTATCGAGGTTGGACGCATCGACCACGATCAGCAACGCGTCGGGCAGGCGCTCGCCCAACTGCTTGCCGAGCAGGACGTCGCGGGTCACAGCTTCGTCGGGACTCGTCGGGTCGAGCCCGTAGGCGCCAGGGAGATCGACCAGTTCGATCGGGCGGCCATCGCCGAGCGTAAGGCGGCCGACATGGCGTTCGACGGTCACCCCGGGATAATTGCCGACCTTCTGCCGCGCGCCGGTCAGCGCGTTGAACAAGGCGCTTTTGCCGGCATTGGGATTGCCGACCACCGCAACGAGCGGCTGATGCTTCATGCGCTTTCGGGGACGACTTGGACCGCGCGAGCGTGGACGCGTCGAATCGCGACGGTCATCCGGCCCACCCGCACCGCCAGAGGATCGCGTCCGAACGGCCCGAGATGGAGCGGTTCGACCATCACCCCGGCGTCAAATCCGAAGTGCCGCAGCCGTCGGGCTTCGTCCAGACCGAGCGATGCCCAGTCGATCGCGGCAATCGTCGCGCGCGTTCCAAGCTTGAGATCATCGAGAGAGTTCGGAGCCATTTGCGATTGATTATCAATAACGACAGGCAAATGCCAGCATTTCCTTGACGCTGCGGCTTACTCGACGGGATAGCGCAACCGGCCGAGGAAGCGTGTTAGGCTGGGGCGGCGGATGGCATCGCCGCGCCATTGCGCTTTCCATTGTTCGAACTGCATCACATTGGCCAGCCGCCGATCCAGAAAGGCGCCGGTGTCGGCGAACCCGTCGCTATCGTCGTCGAGCCAGGCGAGCAGGCTCGAGGTGTAGACCGCCGACAGCGTGAGGCGCTTGGTATAATGGTTGAAGTCGGTCGCCGTGTCCCCCGCAAGCCGCCACATCAGGTCCGACGAGCGCCAGTTGGTGCGCAGCGCCAGCGCGACGTTCTGCGGCATGGCGAGGAGCGCAAGCGCCTTGCGCGAAGCTTCGCGCGCGGGAGCGGTCACTTCGAACCGGTACCAGATCATCGCCCGGATGCGGTCGCGGATCTTCATCGCGGCGATGACATCGGGGGTGAAGTGCGCGACGACTGCGGCATCGACCCCGGCGATCCACGCTTCGACCATGTGCGCCGGATTTTTGGGGAAAGCGAGCCGCGCCTGTGCCGGGTCGATCCCGAGTTGGGCGGCGGCGCTGTTGACCGCGGCTTCGGTCCAGCCGTCGAACACGGCATTTTCGCCCACCGCCAAAGCGAGGCGGAGGCGCAGGGCGGCGAGCGGGGTCAAATCGGCCATCGCGCTTAAGTGGTCGCTTGCGCCGAAGTGCGCAAGCGGACGAGGATCAGCGCCAACAGAATGGCGCCGGCTCCGGCCACATCGAGCACGGTAAAAGTTTCCTCATAATAGAGATAGCCGAGCAGCGCCGACAGCGCCGGTTGGGTCAGCATCGCGATTCCGACGATCAATGGCGGGACATGACCAAGTGCATACACCAGCAATCCCTGGCCCACGACCTGGCTGCACACGGCAAGCGCGAGCAAAGCGGTCCAGTCGGCGGGAATGACCGGCCCGGCAGCGGCGAGACCGGCAGGTAAGAGAAAGAGGGCGCCGAACAAGCTGGCGATGAAGAGCAAAGGCAGCGGCTGAACCGCGCCGCGCGTGCGTTCGACGAGGATCAGATAGCCGGTGTAGAGCAAGCCGGCGAAGGCCGACAGCAGATCGCCGCGAAGGTGCCCCGCGGACAGTTCGGCGCTGCCCCACATCAGCGCCGCGCATCCCGCCGCGGCAAGCACGAGGGCGAGCGCCTGGACGGGCGACGGCCAGCGCCGCGCCAGCCACAGGCCCCAGGCGGCGAAGATGAAGCTCGAAATATTGCCGAACAGCGTCGCATTGCCAAGCTTGGTGAGCAGGATCCCGGCATTCCACGCCGCCAAATCGGCGGCGAAAAACAAGGCCGCAGCGCCAATCGCGATGGTGATCGACGTCCGCGGCAGCGTAATCGGCTGCTTGAACACTCGCGTCGCCAGCCACAGAAACGGCAGCGCCAGCGTCACGCGCCACAGGCCGGCCGCGACTGGACCGACCCCGGCGTGCCGGACGAGGAATGGCCCAGTGGCGAGCGCGACATTGCCCCACAGCAGCGCAGCGAAGGCCCAGCGGTGCGCGCTTGTCGGGTTTCGAATCACCACTATCTTTGCATCCCGCCCTGCTGTGAGGATGTGCTTATGACGACGCTGTTCGACCCGGTCGAGATGGGAGCCCTGCGCCTGCCCAATCGGATTGTCATGGCGCCGCTGACCCGCGGTCGCGCAACCCGAGCCGCCGTTCCGACCCCCCTGATGGGCGATTATTACCGCCAACGCGCCGCGGCGGGGTTGATCATCAGCGAGGCGACGGGAATTAGCCGCGAGGGGCTCGGCTGGCCCTATGCGCCCGGGCTGTGGACCGACCGGCAGGTCGAAGGATGGAAGCCCGTCGTCGCCGGAGTGCATGCAACTGGCGGGCGCATCGTCGCGCAATTGTGGCACATGGGGCGACTGGTCCACGACAATGTCAGCGGGATGGGTGCGATCAGCGCATCGGCGACCCGCGCCCCGGCCAAGGCGCATACCTATGACGGCAAGCTGGAGTTGCCTGAAGCGCGCGCTGCCACCGTTGACGATGTCGAGCGCATCGTCGGCGATTATGTCGCTGCCGCGCGCAACGCCATTACGGCGGGGTTCGACGGCGTGCAGATCCACGGCGCGAACGGCTATCTGATCGACCAATTCCTGCGCGATTCAACCAATTTGCGAAGCGACGCTTATGGCGGCGCGATCGACCAGCGGTTGCGGTTCATGCGCGAAGTGGTGACTGCGGTCGCGGGTGAGGTCGGGATCGCGCGGACCGGGATCCGGTTGTCCCCGATCGGCGAATCGCAGGGCGCCAACGATAGCGACAATGCCGCGCTGTTTACCGCGGCGGCAGCGGCGCTGGAAGAACTGGGCGTGCCGTGGATCGAATTGCGCGAGCCTGGACCGCAATCGACCTTTCGCGCCAGCGACGAACCCGCGGTCAGCCCCGCGATGCGCAGGGTCTATTCAGGCAAGATCGTGCTCAACAGCGATTATGTCGGCGACAGTGCCGAAGCCAGGCTGGCGGAGGGCGTGGCCGACGCGATCAGTTTCGGACGCCCGTTCATCGCCAATCCCGACTTGGTCGAACGCTTGCGCCGCGGGGCGCCGCTCGAGGCGGCCGAAGTCGCGACCTTCTACAGCCGCGGCGCCGAGGGCTACACCGACTATCGCGCGCTGACGGAACAGGACGCCGCGTGACCGGTTCGTCTGTTGGCAATTGGAGGAGATGAGCGATGCGGAAAGACGTTTTGGCGGGCGCGGCGGCGGTCGGTGCAGCGCTGGTCGGGGGAGCGCTGGTTTATTATCTGCGCGAAAAGCAGACCGAGCAGCCCGATTTTCGGGCGCTGGCGACCGACGGTGATTTCCAGATCCGCGAATATCCGGCGATGACGGTTGCCGAAACGGTGGTCAACGGACCGCGCCGCGAAGCGCTCGACGAGGGGTTCAGGGCGCTGGCGGACTATATCTTTGCCAAGACCCGCAAGGGGGAGCAATTGCCGATGACGGTGCCGGTGATGCAGGATTCGGGTGATCCGATGGCGAGCGATCCGCCTTTGTTCGACGATGAACTCGAAGGCGGGTGGAGAACTCGCTTCGTCATGCCCGCCGGACGGACCACCGCCAATCTGCCCGATCCCGCCGACGGGGTTGAACTCGTCGAACTCGATCCGCGCCGAGTCGGAGTGGTGAGCTTTTCAGGACGACCGGGCGATCGCGGGCTGGCCGAACAGGAAGATCGGCTGCGCGGGTGGCTGGCGCGGCACGGCGAGGCGAGCGAAGCCGAACCCGAATATGCCTTTTACAATTCGCCGTTTATACCCGGGCCGTTGCGCCGCAACGAGGTGTGGTTGGCGCTGGGATAGGGTCGTTACCCGGCGAACCGCGTCTTGAGCGCCATTAGCGCCAACGCCGCGCGGACCGCGTCGCCGCCCTTGTCGCCTTGGGCGGGATCAGCGCGGACGAGGGCCTGGTCTTCGTTCTCGACGGTCAGGATGCCGTTGCCGATGGCCAGGCCGTCGAGGGTCAACGCCATGATCCCGCGAGCGCTTTCGCCAGCGACGATTTCGAAATGCCAGGTCTCGCCGCGGATCACGACGCCGAGCGCGACGAACGCATCGTAGGCACCGCTTTCGGCGGCAAGCGCGATCGCGGCGGGAAGCTCCAGCGCGCCCGGGAGCGTGATCGTTTCGTGGGCGTGGCCTGCACCCTCGATCGCGGCGCGGGCGCCGGCGAGAAGCAGGTCGTTGAGGCGAGCGTAGAAGCGCGCTTCGGCAATCAGGACCTTGCCCATCAGCGGGTTTTCGAGCGCGCCGCGGGGCCACGCGCACGCTTACGTTCATTGATGTCGCCGAGCGCGCTTCCATGTTCAAATGTTTCGCCAATGTACCGCGGCAAGCGGGAGGACGGCGCGGAACGGCGGGGAAGCATCATCCGTCGATCATGACCGATTGAGCCGTTGAAGGACAGGCTTTTCAGCGACGATGCAACGCTCCTCGATGATCGCGAGGCCGTAGGCGCTTAGCCCGACGGGGGCGTGGCGGGTGTTGGACAGCAAGATCATATCGTGGATGCCGAGCGCGGCAAGAATTTGCGCGCCAATGCCGTAGCCGCGCAACGCCGGAGTGACTTCGGCGCCCTTGCCCGAACGAAAGTCGGTAGCGCGGCTGAGCGAACCCGCGGCGGCGGCGTGAAGCGCGACGACCACGCCCGAGCCCTCCGCCTCGATCATCGCCATCGCACCGTCGAGCAGGCCCGCGCGGGGGCTCGCCTCGCCCAGCAGGTCGGCGAACAAATCGATCGAATGCATCCGCACCAGCGCTGGCGACGACGGATCGAGCGTGCCGTGGACGAGCGCAAGCTGCTCCTCGCCGCTGGCCTTGTCGCGGAACACTTGCGCGGTCCACGCCGCGCCCGAGCGCGCAATGAAGCGCGTTTCGGCGACGCGTTCGACCATATTGTCCTTCTTGAGGCGGTAGGCGATGAGGTCGCGGATGGTGCCGATCTTGAGCCCGTGGAGGCGCGCAAAGTCCATCAGATCGTCGAGCCGGGCCATCGTCCCGTCCTCGCGCATGATCTCGCAGATCACGCCCGACGGGTTGAGCCCAGCGAGACGCGAGACATCGACCGCGGCCTCGGTATGCCCGGCGCGGACCAGCACCCCGCCGGGACGCGCGACGAGCGGGAAGACGTGGCCCGGCGACACGATCGCGTCGGAGCCGTTGGCGCCGTCGATCGCGACCGCGATGGTGCGCGCGCGGTCGGCGGCGGAAATGCCCGTCGTGACTCCGTCGCGCGCCTCGATCGAGACGGTGAAGGCGGTTTCCATGCTGGTGCCGTTGACCCGCGCCATCGGTTGCAGTCCGAGCGAATCGACGCGCGCCTTGCCGAGCGCGAGGCAGATCAGCCCACGCCCATGACGCGCCATGAAGTTGATCGCGTCGGGGGTCGCCATTTGCGCGGGAATGATGAGGTCGCCCTCATTTTCGCGATCGTCATCGTCGACCAGGATATACATACGGCCGTTGCGCGCTTCGTTGATGATCGTTTCGGCCCCGACAAGGACGTCCTGGACCCCGCCGTCGAGCAGTTTCTCGAGCCGCCCCAGCGTGTCGGCGGTGGGGTTCCAGTCGGCGCTGCCAAGCTTGCGCAGGCTATTCGGGTGTAGCCCGGCGGCGCGCGCCAGACCCGAGCGCGAGGCTTCGCCCGATTGTACAAGCAATGTGATTCTGTCGAGAAGAGCGGTGGACATTGGGTGCAATTATCACACTGGGATGTGATTTGCGAGAGGCGAAATGAAGGGTCAGAAAGTGATGGTCGGGTCCACGCTGTAGGTGCCGAAACACGACACCTTTGTTGCGCTCACCCTGAGCCTGTCGAAGGTTTTCCCCGCAGAGTTCGCCCCGTTCTCCACCGACCCTCCGACAAGCTTCCTTCGGCCGAGCTCTTTGGAGTGGAGCCCTCGTTACTTGCGGGCGTCGGTCATGCGTTTCAGGTAGCGGGCGAGGATGTCTATTTCGAGGTTGAGCTGGCGCCCCGGAGCGAGGCTGCCGAGCGTGGTGTGGGCCGCGGTGTGGGGGATGATGTTGACCGCGAAGTGGGTGGTGCCATCGTCGGCGTCGCTGACCTCGTTGACGGTCAGCGACACGCCGTCGAGGGTGATCGAGCCCTTCGCGGCAATGTACGGGCCGAGGTCGGCCGGAGCGCCGATTCCGATCCTGAGCGAGCCGCCGTCGGGGCAGACCCCGAGAACGGTGCCGACGCCGTCGACGTGGCCGGTGACGAGGTGGCCGCCAAGTTCGTCACCCAGCCTGAGCGCGCGTTCGAGGTTGAGGTGTGCGCCTTCGCTCCACAGGCCGGCGGCGGTGCGCGCGATGCTTTCGGCGCTGACGTCGACCGCGAACCAGGGGCTGGAGTCAAATGCCCCCTTGTCGACCACGGTCAGGCAGGTCCCCGAGCAGGCGATCGAGGCGCCAAGACCGACGGTGGCGAGGTCATAATCGCAGGCGACCGTCAGGCGCAGGTCGCCGCGCTGTTCGGCGCTGCGGACGGTGCCGATGGCGGTGATAATGCCGGTGAACATGTCGTTCGATACGTGCCTTCGATGCGCTTCGCTTCCTCAGTCACTACTCAGGATGAGCGGATTTGGAAACTCTCGTCCCGCTCACCGTGAGTCGACGCCGCAGGCGGCGTATCCAAGGGCCGTATTCGATCGTAAATCTCGAGGCGGTCGATGCCAAGGCGGGTGCCGTCGGTAGCGCGCCAGCGGCCGTGGGCGTCGGCGAGCGCGTCGAGGCCGACGTAGCCGAAGGAGGATTTGCCTGCGCCGACGATGATCGGGGCACGATAGATCAGGATTCGATCGACCACATCGGCGGCGAGGAAAGCGGTGGCGGTGCCCGATCCGCCCTCGACCAGCAGATCGTTGACGTCATGAAGGCGGAAGACATCGGCGGGCGAGGAGAGGGTTTCCCAGCCTTCGACCGCTTCGCCGCGGGTCAGGAGCGCCCGGCGCGGAGCGTGAGGTTCGAGCCCGGGGAGGCGAACGTCGAGCCGTGGCGCGTCGGCAAGCAAGGTGCCGCGGCCGACGAGGATCATGTCGCTGTGCGCGCGCTCGAGGTGGACATGGGCGCGGGCGTCCTCGCCGGTGATCCACTTCGATTCGCCCGACGGAAGCGCGATCTTGCCGTCGATCGACAGCGCAAGCTTGAGCGTGACGCGCGGGCGGCCGAGCGCGACGCGCGTTAAGTAGCCCGCCAGGCTGTCGCGGGCATCGGCCTGCTCGACCAGATCGACCGCGACCCCGGCCGCGCGAAGCATGGCAATGCCTTGTCCAGCGGTGCGGGGATCGGGATCCGCGACCGCGACCACGACTCGGGCGACCCCCGCCGCGCGAATGAGCGCAGAGCAGGTCGGGCCGCGGTCGCTGGCATGCGCGCAGGGTTCGAGCGTGGTGAACAAAGTGGCGCCGCGCGAACGTGGTCCGGCGGCGGCAAGCGCGACCGCCTCGGCATGGGGACGCCCGCCGGATGCGGTCGCTCCGCTTGCGACCTGAGTGCCATCGCGTGCGACGATGACACAGCCGACATTGGGATTGGGCGCGGTCTTCCCGCGCTGAGCCTCGCCAAGCCGCGCGGCCGCGGCCAGCCAGGCGGCGTCATTCAATGTTGAAGCGCTTTTCGAGCGCCTTGAACTGCGCCTTTTTCTGCTCCTTGAACGCCTTTTTCTCGGCGGCATCCTTTTTTTGCGAGGCGACGATGTCGGCGTCGCTGCGCGTCGGGGCGTAGGTTTCGACATAGACCACGCGTGGCGGTGGCGCGGTGTTGATCTTCGCATCGACGAAGAAGATGATCAGGATGATAATCGTGATCAAGATCGCGAGGGTGAGACCGAGGATCCGGTCACGCTTGCTGTCGCCGCGAACGACGGCGGCGAAATCGCTCATCGCCGCGCGCGGATTGACCATTGGGGGGAGCACTGACATCTCGCCAAGATAGGATGGGGCGGCGCGCATCGCCAGCCCCACCCGCGCGATCGATCAGTTTTCGAGTTCGAAGCGCAACGTGACGACAATCGTCGAGGCGACCGCCGATCCGCCGGCGGTTGCGGGCTGATAGCGCCAGTGACGCAGGATGTGGCGCCGCGCGGCGTCGAGGAACACCGCGTCGGCCGACCCGACGGGATTGACGGCGCTGACCCGCCCATCGGCATCAATTACCAGCGACAGGCGCAGGCTCGCGGCTTGTTCAAGCCGTTGTTTCGAAACGGGATAGGGCGGGCGGACCTGATCGGCCGGGGTGATGAAGCGCGCCGCCTTGCGCACCACCGCCGGGGTCGGGACGGTCGGCAGCGAGAGAATCGGGACGACGGCATTGCCGATCAGCGGATCGACGCTGGTCACCGCCGGCCCTTCCGCGACAGGATCCGAAGCGACCGGGGGCGTGACGACGACCGGGTGTGGGCGGTCGAGGGTCGATTGGAGCGGCCGAAGGTGCGGGGTCGGGTTGGGCTCGGGCCGCGGCGGGGGCGGGGGCTCGAGCGGATCGACGAACACCACCTGCGTCGGCGACGGGGCGGTGCGCGCGACATATTCACTCCGCGCGGTAAGCACCAAAGCGAGCGCGAGCGCGTGGCCGGCGGCAACGAGGAGCATGGTGCGGGGGGAGCCAGCGCGGCTGGCGGGGCGAGGAGCATAAGCGAGCATGACAAGCCTCCTTCTGGGTGCCGTCATGTTACATCATATCATTAAAGCCGCAAGCGCTTTATGGGTAGTGCCCGGGAACACTAGAGCGACGCCGCGGCGAGGCGCTCATGCGCGCGGTCGGGGCCGATGATGGGAAGCAGCGCGGCCATTTCGGGACCGGCGTCGAGGCCCGTCAGCGCAAGGCGGAGAGGATGGAACAAGGCGCGCCCCTTGCGCCCGGTGCCGGCCTTGAGCGCATCGACCAGCTGACGCCATGGTTCATCGGCCCAGTCGAGCGTGGGGAGGAGATCGGCGGCGGCGGCGAGGAAGGGTTTGTCGTCTGGAACGACTTCGGCGGGCGCGAGGTCGCCGTGGAGGACGTTGAGCCACGGCGCGATCTCGCCGAGGTGGGCGAGGTTGCCGCGCAGCGCGTGCCACTCGGACTCGGTCGTTCCCGCGGGCAGGCGATCGGCGACGTCGGTGAAGGGCGTGACGTGGAGCAATTTGGCGTTGAGCTGCTCGACCTCGGCAAGATCGAAATGGGCCGGGGCGCGGCCGAAGATGGAGAACGTGAAGCCTTCGGCGAGCGCGGCGAGGCTGGTCCGTGGCTCGACCGGCTGCGAGGTGCCGATGCGGGCAAGCAAGGACAGCAGAGCGAGCGGCTCGATCCCCGCGTCGCGCAGGGCGTCGATCCCGGTCGAGCCAAGGCGCTTGGACAATTTCCCTTCTGCTGCGACGAGGAGGGCCTCGTGACCGAAGTTGGGGACGGGAGCGCCGAGCGCGGCGAACATCTGGACTTGCGTCGCGCTGTTCGAGACATGGTCCTCGCCGCGGACGATGTGGGTCATGCCAAGGTCGATGTCGTCGATCACGGAGGGCAGCAGATAGAGCCAGCTGCCGTCGGCGCGCCGCACCACGGGGTCGCTGATCAAGGCGGGATCGAATTTCTGGGCACCGCGGACGAGATCGGTCCATTCGATCGGCGCGGCGTGGTCGAGCTTGAAGCGCCAGTGCGGGGCTATGCCATCGGGAACCGGGGCGTCGACGTCCTTGCGCTCGTAAACTGGCGGGAGGCCGCGGCCGAGCAGAACCTTGCGGCGCAGGTCGAGTTCTTCGGGGGTTTCATAGCAAGCGTAAACCCGGCCCGCCGCCTTGAGCTGGTCGAATTTGCCTTCGTACAGGGCAAAGCGATCGGACTGACGGACGATGCGGTCGGGGATTAGCCCGAGCCAGGTCAAATCGGCGTGTATCTCATCGACGAAGGCCTCGCTCGAACGCTCGGCGTCGGTATCGTCGATGCGCAGCACGAACGTACCACTGTTGGCGCGCGCGAACAGCGCATTGTGAAGCGCGGCGCGAATGTTGCCGACGTGGAGCCGGCCGGTCGGCGACGGCGCAAAGCGGGTGACGCATCGTTCAGAAAGGGGGGCCATGCCGCGCGCCCTAGCCCGCCCATGCCGATCGCGCTAGCGATGCTCCATCGTAAGGGTTCCGCTCAGGCCCGAAAGCGTGACCTTGCGCCCGTCGGCGGAAAACAAAGCGAGGTTGACGTCGGTCAGCGCGGCAAAGGCGTTTTCCTGTGCGGCGGTGGGCGGCCGACCGCAATTGATACTCCCCGACGGATCGGAGCCAAAGGTGACCGAATTACCCTTCTGCGCGAAAGTGAAGCCACGCCTCATGCAGCCCGAGGAAAGGGTCGCCGTCGAGTCGCGGATGGTGAAGTCGAGCGTCGCAGGCTTGAGCAGCTGCCACTGACCCTTGAGCGACGGAACGGGGGCTTTGGCGGCTGGCGCGGCACCCTGTCTGGCAACCGCCGGCGGCGGTGGCGCTGCCTTTTCCTGCTGGCAGGCGGTTATCGGGCACAAGGCGGCGAAGAGGAGGATCGGTTTCATCGCCAGCCTATGCCCCAATGCGACGCCCGCGGCCATAAGCTTGGAACCGTGCGTCGCGAATTCATGACCCAGTGCGGAAGGCGTTGGTGATGGGGTAGCGGCGGTCGCGGCCGAAGTTGCGAGTGCCGATCTTGACCCCGGGCGGGGCCTGGCGGCGCTTATATTCGGCGCGAAGGAGCTTGCCTTCGATATCGGCGACCAGCACTTCGTCGGCGCCGGTGGTGCGCGCAGCTTCGGCGACCGACTGTTCCTGTTCGATCAGCGCCTCGAGGATGCGGTCGAGGACGGCGTAGGGCGGCAGGCTGTCCTCGTCCTTCTGGTCGTGGCGGAGCTCGGCGGTGGGCGGCTTGTCGATGATCCGTTGCGGCATGACGGGGCCGTCGGGGCCGAGCGCGCCCGGCGGGCGTTGCGCGTTGCGCCACCGCGACAAAGCGAACACGGTGGTCTTGTAGGCGTCCTTGAGCACCGAATAGCCGCCCGCCATGTCGCCGTAGAGCGTGGCGTAGCCGACCGACATCTCGCTCTTGTTGCCGGTGGTCAGCAGCATGTGTCCGAAGCGGTTCGACAGGCCCATCAGCGTCACCATCCTCAGGCGCGCCTGGATATTCTCCTCGGCGAGGCCCGGCTCGGTGCCGGCGAAGGCGGGCGCGAGCATGCTGCCGAGGGCCTCGACCGCGGGGACGATCGGAATGACGTCATGGGGCACGCCG
>CAXSCF010000045.1:0-616 GCA_964235815.1 uncultured Sphingomicrobium sp. | reverse complement strand
GCCGTAGAGCGTGGCGTAGCCGACCGACATCTCGCTCTTGTTGCCGGTGGTGAGGAGCATATGACCGTCGCGGTTGCTGAGCGCCATCAGCGTGACCATGCGCAGCCGGGCCTGGATATTTTCGGCGGCGAGGCCGGCGATCCCGGGAAGCATCTGCCCAAGTGCGTCGACCGCGGGGCCGATGGCGATGACGTCATGGCGAACCTTGAGCAAGTCGGCGGCCTGCCGCGCATCCTCGAGGCTGGTGGTGCTGGTGAACTCGGTCGGCATCATCACGCACCACACCTTGTCGGGGCCGAGCGCGTCGACCGCGATGGCGGCGCTGAGCGCGCTGTCGATCCCGCCCGACATGCCAAGGATCACCCCGGGAAAGCCATTGTGTCCGACATAATCGCGCAAGCCGACCATCATCGCGTGGTAAATGTCCTGCGGGTAGGGATCGAGCGGCGCGACCTGGCTGGTGTCGCAGCGCCAACCGTTGGGGCCTTTGCTCCAGTAGGTGACGAGCAGGGCTTCGGTCCAGTCGGGGAGCTGGACCACGACCTCGCCATCGTCGTTGAGGACGAAGCTCGACCCGTCGAACACGATCTCGTCCTGCCCGCCGACGCGGTTGACG
>CAXSCF010000044.1:0-19033 GCA_964235815.1 uncultured Sphingomicrobium sp. | reverse complement strand
GGCATCCAGTCCTTGGGCTCGATGAACTCATCCGCCGCGACCCGCGCCTCGAACGCCTCGAGCAGCGCGGAATCTTCCGCAGGGCCGATCGGCTTCACATTGGGCGCCGTGCCCATTTCGGTGGTGTACATGGGGGACATGTAGCGCGTGCAGGACCGGCATTCAAACCCCGCCTCAGCACCCCGCCTAACCGTCACCCCGGCCTTGAGCCGGGGTCCACCTTCCTTCATGCCGTCGTGACGAACAGGTGGCCCCCGGGTCAAGCCCGGGGTGACGGAGATAATTGCCATGACCTACGAAACCATCCAATTCAGCCTCGCGGACGGCGTCGCGCGGATCACCCTCAACCGCCCCGATCGGCTCAACAGCTTCACGCGAGCGATGCACGCCGAACTGGCGCAAGCGCTCGACGCCGCCGCATCGGCGCGCGTCATCATCCTCACCGGCGCCGGGCGCGGATTTTGCGCGGGGCAGGACCTTAACGACCGCGCCGTAGCCCCGGGCGAAGCGGTCGACCTCGGCGAAACGGTCGAGGCGAGCTGGAACCCCCTCGTCCGCCGCCTCGCAACGATGCCGCAACCGGTGATCGCTCGGGTCAACGGCGTCGCCGCCGGCGCCGGCGCCAACATCGCGCTCGCCTGCGACCTCGTCGTCGCTGCCAACTCCGCCAAATTCATCCAGAGCTTTTCCGCGCTCGGCCTGATCCCCGATTCGGGCGGCAGCTGGCACCTGCCCCGCCTCGTCGGACAAGCCCGCGCGCTCGGTCTAGCGCTGACCGGCGAACCGCTCCCCGCCGAGACCGCCGCCGAGTGGGGCCTGATCTGGAAATGCGTCGCCGACGACGCGCTCGACGCTACCGTCGACGCGCTTGCCGCCAAGCTCGCCGCTCTGCCCCCGCTCGGCCTCGCCGCGATCAAGTCGATCATCCGCACCTCGGGGGAGCGCAGCCTTGACCAGGAGCTAACCCTCCAGGCGTCGGAAATGCGCCGCTTGGGGTTTACCGCCGACTATCGTGAAGGCGTCGCGGCGTTTCTCGAGAAGCGCACAGCGACCTTCACGGGTCAATAAGCTCGGGACGAACGGCTCTTCGCGGCGGATCAGTTTTTCGCCAGCGCAAGCTCGACCGCCGCCAGGGGCCGATTGAGCGCATGCGCCACTGCCCCATAGGCAAGCGTCGCGAACGCCACCCCGATCATTCCGAAGCTGGCGAATTCCCACGCGCGTGATCGCCAGCGGCTGTGCTCGTGGCTCGTCGCGTGGATCGGGGTGGACGCCCGCTCGACCCGCCGTTCCCTGCCCGAAGCGATCGGGGGTCCCGTCGAATGGTCGGGCTCGGCGATGATCGCGTCGGTCGGGAGGACGTCTTGCGTGCGGAGCCCGTATCGCCGGTCGCGCGACCACATCACCCGCGCCACGATCACATGTCGCCCGCGGCGCAACTCCAAATAGCTTTTGTCGGGCAAGGGATCGTTCGACTGGATCATCAGACCGCGCGACGACAAGTCGAGAATGCACGTGTCGCGCCATCCGCTCCCGACCCGCAGCCGGGCCTTGATCATCACTTTGCGGCGGGCCTCACGGGGTCTCATGGCAACAGGCTAGGCTGGCGAGTGCCCCACTTTGCTTACCCTTTGCCCCGAAGTGGACCCATTTGCGCTTGGCGCCAAGCGCGCTTAGGCTTGCTCTTCCCGCGCGAAAGGCATCTCATGAAGACCTTCCTCTTGATCCTTGGCCTTCTTGCCGTCGCGATGGGACTGTTGTGGATCGGCCAGGGCACCGGCGTGATCCACTGGCCCGCATCGAGCTTCATGCTCGACCAGCGCCCGTGGGCGGTGCGCGGCGCGATCCTGGCGGTGATCGGGATCGGGCTGATCGTCTGGTCGCGGCGCCGCTGAGCGCCGTTCAACAAGGGCTTTCAATGTAGGATTTCATGTGTCACGATGCGGTCATGGCGATCATCCGCCTTGCCCCATCATCATCGACACTGCCGCGCCCGCCGCGCCCGCCAAAATTGGTAGGCCGCCCGGCGACTTTAATGAACTTAGGAACATAAACGCGATGAAGACCGCCGATCTGCTCAATTACGCGCGCGACTCGTGGACCCTGGGATCGGGCACGCGCGCCGACATCGCCAGCGCGATCGACGGCAGCCTCGTCGCCACCACCGGCTCGGGCGGGCTCGATTTCGCCGCCATGCTGGATCACGCCCGCAGCGTCGGCGGCCCCGCTTTGCGCGCGCTGACCTTCCACGACCGCGCCCGCATCATCAAGGGCCTCGGGCTCGCCATCCTCGCCGCCAAGGAACCGCTCTACGAGCTCAACTATCAGACCGGCGCCACCCGCAAGGACGGCTGGATCGACATCGAGGGCGGCGCCGGCACCCTGCTCAGCTTCTCTTCCAAGGGCCGCCGCGAACTTCCCGACGCGCACGTCCTGCTCGACGGGCCGGTCGAGCCGCTGTCGAAGCAAGGCAGCTTCATCGGCCAGCACATCTATTCATCGATGACGGGCTGCGCGGTCCACATCAACGCCTTCAACTTCCCCATCTGGGGAATGCTCGAAAAGCTCGCCCCGACCTTGCTCGCCGGAATGCCCGCGATCGTCAAACCGGCGAGCTCGACCGCTTATCTGTGCGAAGCCGCGGTGCGCGTGATGATCGACAGCGGCCTCCTCCCCGACGGCGCGCTCCAGCTCATCGTCGGCGGGGTCGGCGACCTGTTCGACCATCTCACCGGCCAGGATGTCGTCAGCTTCACCGGCTCGGCGTCGACCGCGCTCAAATTGAAGTCGCACCCCCAGGTGCTTCGCGAATCGGTCCGCTTCGTCGCCGAGCAGGACAGCTTGAACGCCTCGATCCTCGGCCCCGACGCCGCCCCCGGCACTCCCGAATTCACCCTCTTCGTCACCGAAGTGGTCAACGAGATGACCGTCAAGGCGGGGCAGAAATGCACCGCCATCCGCCGCGCTATCGTCCCCGTCGCCCACCTCGACGCGGTCGAAGTCGCGATCGCGCAGAAACTCGACGCGCTCAAGGTCGGCGATCCACGCGACAAGGCAACCGGCATGGACGCGCTCGTCTCGTGCGCCCAGCGCGACGACGTCCGCGGCCAGGTCGCCAGGCTCGTCACCGCCGGCGCAACCATCGTGTCGGGCAATCTCGAAGCCTCGACCGGCCCCGACGGCGGCGCCTTCATGGACCCGATCCTGCTCCGCGCCGACGACCCGTGGAGCGCCAGCGCGGTCCACGATGTCGAGGCGTTCGGCCCGGTCGCGACGATCATGCCCTATGCCGACCTCGCCGACGCCGTCGCGCTCGCCAACCGCGGCATGGGCAGCCTCGCTTTGTCGCTGTTCAGCTACAGCCCCGACGCCGCGCGCGACTTCATCCTCGGCGCCGCCCCGTTCCACGGCCGCATGCTCGTCATCAACCGCGACAATGCCGCCGAATCGACCGGCCACGGCAGCCCCCTCCCCGTCCTCGTCCACGGCGGCCCGGGCCGCGCTGGCGGGTCGGAGGAAATGGGCGGGGTTCGCGGGGTCAAGCATTACATGCAACGCTCGGCGCTCCAGTCGACCCCGGCGATGATCGCCGCGATCTCGGCCCAGTATATCCCCGGCGCCCCCAAGCACTTCGAGGCCGCCCACCCGTTCAAGAAGCGGATGAGCGAACTCGCCATCGGCGACACGCTCAGGACTGCCAGCCGCACCGTCACCATCGCCGATATCGAGCATTTCGCCGACTTTACCGGCGACAAATTCTACGCCCACATGGACGACGAAGCGGCCAAGGCCTCGCCGATCTTCGAAGGCCGCGTCGCCCACGGCTACCTCATCCTGAGCTTTGCCGCCGGGCTTTTCGTGTGGCCCGACCCCGGCCCGGTCCTCGCCAATACAGGGCTCGAGAATTTGAAGTTCCTCACCCCGCTCTACCCGGGCGATGCGATGCGCGTCGAACTTACCGTCCGCGCCAAGTCGCTCAAGAGCGACGACACCGGGGTCGTCAAATGGGCGGTCGAGGTGTTCAACCAGAAGGACGACCTGGTCGCGACCTACGACCTGCTGACCGAAAACCTGCCCTGACCAGAAGACACGCTAATCGATCGAATTTATTGCTCGCCTTAAAGCCCGGCGATCGCCTCATCGACCAACTTGGCGTCGCTGCCGGCATCGTTGCGCTCGGCGATCAATTTGGCCGCCGCCGCAGCCGCCGCCTTCGCCGTCGTGGCGCGCAGCTCGTCGATCGCGTTGCGCTCCTCGGCCGCGATCTTGGCTTCGGCCATCGCCTGGCGCCGCGCGACCAGCGCTTCGGCGTCGGTCCCGGCCTTGGCGATGATGCCCTTGGCTTCGGCATGGGCGCGCTCGACCATCGCCGCGGCATCGGCATCGGCGGCCCTGGCCTTGGCCTCATATTCGGCCTTGAGCGCTTCGGCCTCGGCACGCAGCGCTTTCGCTTCGTCGAGCTGGGCGCGGATCGTCGCGATCTTGGCGTCGAGGCTCTTGCCGATCGCGCCCGGCACTTTCTTCCAGAACAGGATGATCAGCACCACGACCATCGCCAGCGCCACTACGCCGGGCGCGGCAAGGCCCAGCGCCGACGGCTCGGCATGCTCGGCCGGAACGCCGGTGTGGCTCGATTCAACCATGGACCAGCTCCTTGAGGACCGCGGCGCGCGCCGTGTCGGCGTCGATCGTCAGTCCCGCGACGCGTGCTACCAAGCCCTGCACCGCTTCGCTCGCCACGGCTTCGATTTCGCCCATCGCCTTGCGCTTGGCCTCACCGATGCTCGCCACCGCGGCGTCGACCTTGCTCGCGATCCCGGCATCCGCCGTGGCGACCGATTGCTCGGTCGATTTGGCGGCGCTGGCCTTGGCGTCTGCGGCCAGCTTGGCGGCCTCGGCGCGGCTCTTGTCCATCTCGGCGCGATAGCCTTCCTCGAGCCGGTCGGCGGCTTCACGCGCCTCCCGGGCAAGCTCGAGGTCGGACGCGATCTGCGCATCGCGAGCATCGACCGTCGATTGGATCTTGGGTAACATCCCAAGCCCGATGACGACGAAGATCGCGCCGAAAAAGATCGTCAGCCAGAATAGCTGCGATGCGTAGATTTCGCCGATTTGGGCAATTTGGGGCATTGGGTCCGTCTCTTGTTCCGCTCACCCTGAGCTTGTCGAAAGGCCATCCTGATCGTCACGGCCGCCTCCGACAAGCTCAGCCCGAACGGGCTGGGAGGAGTCAGATTAGGCGACGAACAACAGGATCATCGCGACCACGAAGGCGAGCAATCCGAGCAATTCGGTCACGGCAAAGCCAATGAACAAACGGCCCTGCTGGCCGTCGGCGGCAGCGGGGTTACGAAGCGCGCCTTCAAGGAACGATCCTCAGATATTGCCGACGCCGATCGCGGCCATGCCGACGCCAATAGCCGCTAGACCGGCACCGAGAAGCTTTGCTGCGTTTGCGTCCATGAATAATTCCTCTTCTATCGAAAGCTTAGTGAAGGTTGATCGCATCGTTCAGATAAAAGGACGCGAGTAGAGCGAAGACATAGGCCTGAATGGCTGCGATGAGAATTTCGAGCATCGAAATCCCGATCATCAGGATGAAGCTGGGAAGCGAGACGTAAAGCGTCGTGCCAATCCCAGCGTTGGCTCCGTTGACGACGAATCCTGCCAGGACCTCCATCAAAATATGCCCGGCGGTGATTGCGACGAACAGTCGCAGGCCCAGACTGAACGGACGCATCAGAAAACTGATCAGTTCGATCGGAAAAATTACCAGCGCCATCAATCCCTTCACGCCGGGCGGCACGAACAGACTGAAGAAATGCAGACCATGCTTGGCAAAGCCGACCACCAGCACGATCGCGAAAGTGGCGAGCGCCAGAACGCCGGTTATGGTAAGGTGGCTCGTCACGGCGAAAGGATAACCGCCGACGAGGGCGACCGGCAACATGCCGAGCATGTTGGCGAACAGAATGAACATGAACAGCGAGAAAACCCACGGCACGAACCTGCGCCCCTTGGGACCGACGTTGGCGTCCATCATGTCGGTGATGAAGCCAGTCATCCCTTCGACCGCCATTTGCCAACGCCCGGGGACGAGATCGCGCTTCATCCCCATGAGCATGAAAGCCCACAACACCGCGAACGTTATGAGCATCCACAAGGCAGAGTTGGTGAAGGCGATGTTATAGCCCGCGATGCTCCAATGGTCCGTCCCGAACAGGGGATGGACCATGAATTGATGCATCGGATCGATCTTGCCCGATTCTGCGGCCACGTGACGTCAGTCCTTCTTGTCAGGCGGACCGACAGCCTTCTGGCCCCCGGTCGAAAGCTTAATGATGCTCCAAATGCCTCCCACGGTGCCGAGCACCAGGAATACGATCAGGAGCACGTGCCCGGTGTGGAGCAAGCGATCGAGCACCCAGCCGATCAATGCACCGCCGGCAACTCCCGCGATGAGAGTCGACAGGACGCGGTTGCCGAGTTGCTCATTGGCATCGGCCACCGGCGCCTGGCCGGTCCGCAGCGCTTCACTGGTCTGCGCCCGCTCCAACCGCCGTTCGAGCGATTCGAGCCGGGCATCCTCCGGAAGCTTGCGGACCTGCCCGGGTTCGTCTTCCACCATATTCCCGTCTCCCGCGGCTGTGCGCCACCCCGTTGGAAAGGCTAAGCGCGAAAGGCATGGAACATGGCGGGACACGACCCCGCCCTGGCGCCGCCCCTTTATGAAGGCAGGGACCGATAGTCAACTGTTCGGCGGAACGTCGGCCACCCGCGCCGGTTGTTACGGGCATGAAGCATCCATTCCTCCGCGCGTCCGCGGTCCTCGCCCCGCTGGCGCTTGCCGCCTGCATCGGTCCTTTCGCCCGAAGCGCCCCATACGCCTATGACAAGAAAGGCGATCTGGTCGAGTTCAACTATGCCTGGTCGGCCGAAGTGTCGGCCAACCCGGTCCTGCGACGCCGGTTGCGGGCCGATCTCGAACGGTCGTTTACCGCCAGTGCCGCCGCCGCCGAAACCGACCGCGCTTCGGCGCAGGCCGCGGGACGGCCGTTCCACGGTCACCAGTACAGCCGCCGCTGGACCACGGCGGGGCAATCCGCTCGCTTGCTGTCGCTCGATGGTCGGCTGCTCGCCTCTACGGGTGGGGCGCATCCCGATCACAGCGCCGACGGTTTGCTGTGGGACCGGGCCTCGCGCGCCGAGATCAAGCCCGACAGGCTGTTCACCAACGGCAGCAGCCTTCAAACGTTGGTTCGCGTGCCCGGGTGCGCGATGCTTGCCAGCGAGCGCACTCGCCGCCTCGGCAACGTGCCCGCCACCGGCGAAATGGCGAATCCGTGCCCAACCGAGGGAGTCGCGGTCGTCCCGAGCGATGCCGACCACAACCGCCGCTTCGACCACATCCGATTGCTCGCCCCCAACGGGAGCGCTGGCGCGTATGTCGAAGGCACGTACGACCTCAGCGTGCCCGTCACCGCTACCATGCTTGCCGCGATCAAGCCGCTCTATCGCGCCGGGTTCGAAGTCGCTCAGCAATAATTGGGACGCGGTGCGGCTTGGCCCGGCCCGCGGCGGCGCCATTGCTCGTCGGTCAGTGCATAGGCCTCGCCGACCGCGACCCGCCCCAGCAGCGCGCAGGCCGCCGTAACCCCGACATCCTGCGCCGACACGCCGTGCCGCGCGGCGAGATCGGCGAACAGCGCCCGCCGCTTGATGTTGATCGCCGCGACCTGCGACCTGACCTCCGGGTTCACCGTTCCCACCACTCCCAGATATCCGTCGTAGCGCTCGCCGACCAATCCTTGCGCGCGCGCCGCGACGACCCCGTCCTGGGCCGCCACCGGCACTGCGGCCAGCGACAGCACCGCCGCGACAGCCCAGCGCTTCATGAGCGCGGCTTCGGCGGGGTCGTGGTGGTCATCGGGGACGTCCCGGGAAAAGCGTCGGGATTCGCCTGGATCAAATTTTCGACATCGCGCTGCAGTCGGACCACGACTTCCTGACGGATGACGACATTCAAATTGATCTCGATCGGCTTTTCAGGCGTCTTGACCGAAATGCATCCGCCAAGCGTGAGCGTCAGTCCCACGGCGGCGGCGGGCAGGAAGCGCAAATTTCTCATCGAACAATCCTCATCTCTTGATCGGGGGCGTTTTGGCGCGCGGCGCGGGCGGGGTTGGTGGCTCCGGCTTGGTGCCGACCGATACCTGTTCATTGACCGGGGTCTGGGTCTGGGTCTGCTGATCCTCGACCCGCCGCACTTCGGTGACGATCCCCGGCACGTCCTTCAACGGTCGCGGCAAGGCGCCCGAAATCACGTCCTGGGGATCGCGGAAGCTCTTCGCGGTTGCGATCAAGGCGCGGAAGGGACCCTTGATCGAAACGTTGAATTTGAACGGGATTTTGTTGATCACCCGGATGATACGCTGCGTGCTGGTATTGCCCAGTCCCACTCCCTCGACCGTCAGACGCGTGGCGAACTCGCCGTCGAGCATCCCGTCGAGCCGAATGATCATCGACTTGAAACGGAGGTCGCGCAGCGCGTCGAACGCAATCCCGCCGAACATCCCGACATTGGCCTTGTTGACCACGCCATTATACGAAAGCGTGCCCCCGCCCGGCCGGCTGTCGAGCCGCCCGCCGACGATCCGCCCGCCGCGCTCGTCGAAGATCATCGGCAGCACCCCGTCGAACACCCCGCTCGCGCCGATCTCCTTGAATTCCATCATGTCGACGAAGGTCTTGGCATTGAGCCCGACGACCTCGAAGGTCAGCCGCTTGGCCGTCGGTCGATTAAAGTCGAGCACCGTCTCCTGGAGGATCAGGCGTCCGCCCATGAACGGCCAGTCGCCGCGCTCGACCTTGACCAGGCGGCCGGGCAGCAGCGAATAATGCACCACGCCGTCCTGGACGAGGATCCCCGAGTTGATCGTCTTGACCGTCGCCACTTGCCCCGGCGCCGTCTCGAGCCCGAGCAGGTCGGTAAAGGCGATCGTGGTGTCGAGCCCGGTGACAGGGCCGAAACTGGCCGCGAGATCGGTATCGCTGATGGTGAATTCGCCGGTCGAGCGGACCGCGCCCTTGCCCGCCCACGCGATCCGGCCCTGCCCGCGCAGATCGCCCGTGACCAGCGCCACCACGCCTTCGGTCAGCCGCGTCAGTTCCTCGGGCTGGAGCCCCTGCCCGAAATGGATGCCCGGGACGTCGAGCAGCGCTCGTCCGACCCCGTTCGACAGGCGATGGTTGATCGTCACTTCCGCGACCCGCGTCCCACTCGCGGGATGCCTGAGCGTGCCCGTCGCCCGGATCAGGTCCCTGGCCAGCGTGAAATGCATATTGTCGCTGCGCAGCGGATAGAATTTGGCGGGCGCGACGGCGTCGGCGACGGTAAGCCCGCCGTCGATCGTCAGATCCTTGTTGTAGAAGCGCCACGTTCCCGACGCATTGGATATGGCCAGCGGGACCCGGCCGATCTTGCCATCGCCGCCGGCGAAGCTGCCCGAGATGCCGCGGCCCGCGAAGGTCCCGCGCAAGGTCTGCGCATTGATCAGCACCGGCGCGTCGCTTTGCCCCAGCCGAAGCGCCAGCCGGCTCGCCGTGAAATCGCGCTGGCCGACCATCCGCGCGTCCCCGGCGTTGAGCAGGAACGGCGCCGAACCGAGCTGGCCGCGCAGCAGGACATTGCGGGTCGCGACTCCGAAATGGACCGGCCCGCCTGCGCTTCGATAAAGGATCGCGGGACCCGTCGCGCACAGCGGCAAGCGCGTGTCGCCAAGCCTCAGCGCGCCGATCTGCAGGGTCGCGAAGCGTCCCTCGAGACAGCCCCGCCCGAAGATCAGGCTGCCCCCCATCCCGAATTGACCGTCGATCGGGATGCGCAGGCCGGTCACCCGCCCGCCCGCGAATGGCCCGTCGAGCAAGGCGATCGTCGATACGCGGGTCGATCCGTCGCGCTGCGCGGCGAAATTGACCGGAGCAAGCGCGATCCGCGCTCCGCCCGCGGCATAAGGACCGATCCGCGCGCTCCCGCTCATCGGCGCGCCACTGCGCGGCTGATGCAAATTGATCCGCGCCGTCGGCAGCCCGCCCCCCTGCGTCGCGATATCGCCATCGACGCGGATCCGCGCGCTTGGCCAATAATAGGTCACGCCATCGCCGCCCGAGACATTGATCGCCGCCCCGCTCGCCGCGCGTGCGCGCGCGCTTTCAAGGCGCACTCCGCCACCGCCTGGCCGGTTGACGACCCGCAACCCCCCGCTCACGTCGAAGCGCTTGGCGGCGCCGCCGATCGCGCGCACCAGCGCCTCGGCGATCGGCGCGAGAGGGGTGCCCTTGGCCGATGCGAGCGGTCCGGTGATCCCCGCGGCGAGCGACGGGGCGAGTTCGACGCTCGACGCGCCATAATCCCCGACCAGCGAGACCGCGCCACCCCGCGCGTCGAGCCGATAATTTCCCTTGATCGAAGTCCGGTCGGCGAGGATCTTGGCGAGCCGCGCCTGGCGGGCATTGAGGTCGATCGTCCCCGCAATGTCGGTCGCACTGCCCTTGAACGTCAGGCGCGAATCGACCGCGGCGAGCCCGTTGACCCCCGCCACGAGCGATTCCAGCGACAGCCGTCCGCTACCGTCGAAGCTTCCGAACGCTTCGGAGAACGTCGAATCGACCTCCATCCGCGGGTTGGCCAGCATCAGGCGGCTTGCCGGACACGTGAATGCCGTCGCCCGCACCGGTCCCACGACATGCGGCCTTCGCGCAACGACCGACATCGCGACCGAGGCGCGCAATTGATCGAGGCGGCACGCTCCCGGCGCCAGATGCGGCGCCGCTGCCGCGAGCCTGCCCTTGAACCCGCCAGTAAGGTTCCCTCGGCCGGCAAGAGCGAAACCCAATGGCCCAAACGGCGTCCGCAGCGCGATCGTCGTATCGGCCAGATCGACGACGATGTTGGGCAACGTGAAAGGCTTGCCGCTGGGTGGCGGAAGCAGCTTGTCAATCTCTCCCCAGCTGACCTTCTTCCCTACGACGCGCCCTCTCAGCCGCACGCCGCGCGCGGCGATGCGATCGAACTCGACGCTGCCGTTCCACTTGATCCGCATCTCGACCAGCGCGGTGCGCGCGGTGAGGTCAGGATGCGCGGGATCCCCGATGACGAGATTGCTGACCTGCTGGGTACGCAACCCGATGCGATCGAGGTGATAGGTCGCGCGTACCCCGCGCTTGCGCAATTCGCTGGCGACGACGTTGTTGGCAATCGGCTTGCGCGCCAGCCAAACCCCCGCGACCGCGATCAGCACGAGCACCAGCATGGCGAGCAGCACCCATTGCGTGCGTCGCCACATCATCGAGCTGCGGCGGCGATCGCCCACCGGCCCTTTCGCCACAAGTTCATCCCGCTCGGCAACCATCACGACCCTTAACCGCTCGACGCGCCGACCGTTCCGCTGACGACACAACGCTTCGTTGCATGATGCGCCAGGCTTGCCTAGCGTCGCACCATGGCCGCCGCGTCGCCCTCGGATTCAAAAGCATTTGCCGCTGGCCACCGCGCACGATTGCGCCAGCGCCTGTTCGATGGCGGCGGCGGCGCCTTGCTCGATCATGAGCTGATCGAATATCTACTGGCGCTCGCCATCCCCCGCCGCGATACCAAGGCTCAGGCGAAAGCGCTGCTCAACCAGTTCGGCGGGCTCGGCCGCCTCCTCGACGCCCCGCCCGAGGCGCTGCGCCGTGAAGGCCTCACCGACGGGGTCATCGCCGCGCTCAAGATCGCGCAGGCAACCGCTCAGCGCCTGCTTGAAACCCGCATCGAGCAGCGCCCGATGCTGGCGAGCTGGGACGCGCTCGGCGATTATCTCACCGCGACGATGGCCCACCTCGCGATCGAACAGGTCCGCGTCTTGTTCCTTAATGCCAAGAATCTACTCCTCGCCAACGAAGCTTTATGGACCGGCAGCGTCGACGAGGCGTCGGTCCATGTCCGGGAGGTCATCTCGCGCGCCATCGCGCTTGGCGCAACCGCGATCATCATCGTCCACAATCACCCGTCGGGCGACCCCAGTCCCTCGCATCAGGACATCCGCCTCACCAAAGACCTGGTCGATGCCGGGCGCCATATGAAAATCGTCGTCCACGACCATGTCATCGTCGGCAGCCAGGGCCGCAGCAGCATGAAGGCGATGGGCCTGATCTGATCCGGCACGCGCTCCCGTTTCCGGCGGCCATCACCCCTTGCCTAGCGCCGCGGGCGAAGCGCGATTTTGGCCGATCCGATGTCGATCTGCGCCGCGACCACGTCGAGCCCCGCGGCGTCGAACATCTGCTGATATTCCCACAAGGCAAAGCTCTGCTCGTTGACCCCTCGGCGCAGCTCGGCGACATAGCCGGCATCGACATAATCGGCGTGAGGGTGCCCGATCGGCTCGGACATCAGGCATATCAGCCCGTCGTCGGCAACGAATTCGGCAAGCCGCGCCAGCAGTCCGATCGGGTCGGGGAAATGGTGAAAGGTCGCGAACATCATCAGCAGGTCGATCGATCGCGGCGCGAACGGCAGCGCCATGCCGTCGGCGATGACGTAGTGCAGCGTCGGCTGCGATGAACCATGACGCAGCTTGCCCATGATCATTCCGAAGGGATCGACATCGACGTTGATCCGCTCCGGCGCCTCGACCTGGAGCAGCATCGGGCTGGCATTGCCGCCAAGCTCGACGATCCGCTCGACCGGCCGCGCGAACTTGGTCTCGCGCCACTCCTCGATCAGCCGGAGCGATTCCTGATGGTCGGAAAAATAATCGAACTGACGAGGGGTCTTGAGCCACGCCGGATCGTCGGTCGTCGCGGCTCCGTCGCCGACCTCGACCGCCAAATCGACGTCGCTTTCGTCGAACCAGCGCATCCCCTCCTGCAGCGCGCGCAGCCGCAAGCGATAGGATCCGGGCCGTGCCGGATTGTTGATGAACATCGGCACCGTCATTGCGTGGCCGGGAACGATGTCGTCGAGCAACTTGGTGCGATGGCCTTCTTCGACCCCGCCATCGGCCGCGATCCAGTGATAAGCGAGGACCACCGGCCGGGGATTGTTCGATGACAGGGTCGATGCTCCGGCATTCGTCACCCGCACATTGATCGTCGCGCGCTCGCCGGCACGAAGCCGCGACAAGGTGAAAATCGAAGCGATCCGCACCGCCGGGTCGAGATTGACCGCTCGCCCCGCCGCGACGCCCGCCGCAGACTCGAGCGCGCCATGCAGTCCCTCGTGCGATGAGGCGACGCGGTGGAGGAACTGGTCGGCCTCGACCTGGATCCAGTCCTCGACGAACCGGAAATGATGGCGAAACACTTGCTCGACCGCCGCGCGCGCGCTTTGGGGAAGCTCGAACCCGGGCAGGATTTCGTCGATGACCTTCGCCGGCAAGGACGCCTCCCGCACTTCGATCCGGACGCCATCGACGAGAATCGCGACCCCATCGATCACCGGGAAGACATGCCCCAGGGGACAGGCGAGGTCGCCGCCCGCCGACGACAGCGGTCGACCGTGAACGGGACAGACGTAATGGATCGATGTGATGGCGGCGGTCCTGACTGGCTTGTGAGCTGCGGTCGGCGAAAGGACTGGCGGCCGACCTGCCTCATCCATCGCCCGGCGCGCGCTGCTTGTCCAGCCGCGGCGTCCACCGATTGCACCGTCTGCGCGCCCCTGCTAGCCGCCGCGGATGGTTCCTCGCTATTCCCGCCCCGCCATGACCGCGATCTGGTCCTCCGAAAACCGGTTCCGCATCTGGTGGCAGATTGAAGTCTATGCGGCCGAGGCGATGGGCCGGATCGGGATGATCCCCGCCGATGACGCGAAGACGATCCGCGCGGCGTTCGACGCGAATGTGCTGGGCGAAATCGACGTCCCCGCGATCGACGCGATCGAGGCGGTGACCCACCATGACGTCATCGCCTTCCTGACCTGGGCCGGGGAGAAGCTCGGCCCCGAGCGCCGCTGGCTCCATCAGGGCATGACCAGTTCGGACGTGCTCGACACCAGCCTCGCGGTCCAGCTCAAGCAATCCGCCGATCTTCTCATCGAAGACCTCGACGCTTTGCTCACAGTGCTGAAGCGCCGCGCGCATGAGCATAAGCTGACCCCGACCATCGGCCGCAGCCACGGCATCCACGCCGAACCCGTCACCTTCGGGCTCAAGCTCGCTCAGGCTTTTGCCGAATTCACCCGCTGCAAGGCGCGCCTTGTCGCCGCGCGCGACGACATCGCCACCTGCGCGATTTCGGGCGCGGTCGGGACCTTTGCCAATATCGATCCCGCGGTCGAGGCGCATGTCGCGCGCGAACTTGGGCTGACCCCCGAACCGACCAGCACGCAAGTCATCCCGCGCGATCGCCACGCCATGTTCTTCGCCGTGCTCGGCGTCATCGCCAGCTCGATCGAGCGCCTCGCGATCGAGATCCGCCACCTCCAGCGCACCGAAGTGCTCGAGGCCGAGGAATATTTCGCGCCCGGACAAAAGGGCAGCTCGGCGATGCCGCACAAGCGCAACCCGGTGCTCACCGAAAATCTGACTGGCCTCGCCCGCGTCGTCCGCGCCGCGGTGCTTCCCGCGATGGAAAATGTCGCTTTGTGGCATGAGCGCGACATTTCGCATTCGTCGGTCGAACGCTTCATCGGCCCCGACGCCTGCATCACGCTCGACTTCGCCCTCGCCCGCCTGACCGGGGTGATCGACAAGTTGCTGATCTACCCCGATCGGATGCAGCGCAATATGGACCGCATGGGCGGCCTGATCCACTCGCAGCGCGTCCTTCTGGCCTTGACCCAGACCGGGCTCGGCCGCGAGGACAGCTATGCTTTGGTTCAGCGCAACGCGATGAGGGTGTGGGACAGCGACGGCCGGCTGCAGTTGCTCGACTTGCTCAAAGCCGATCCGGATGTTTCAATCCGCTTGTCCGCAACCGCGCTCGAGGCGCTATTCGACCTCGATTATCATTTCCGCCGCATCGACACGATCTTCGCCCGCGTGTTCGACACTTGAGCGCGCATGCCATGCTGCGCGTCGCGACGCGCGCGGCGCATGATCGCGTCGATGCCCTGTTTTCCGGCTTCGATCTGGCGCGACCGGCCGATTATCGCCGGTTCCTCCTTGCTCAGGCGGCCGCCTTTTTGCCGGTCGAACGAGCGCTCGACGGGGCCGGCGTCGCCGACCTGTTTCCCGATTGGCCGGCGCGCCGCCGCTCGCCGGCGCTGGTCGCCGATTGCGACGCGCTTGGGCTGGCGGCTCCCGCGCCGCTCGCGGCGCCGGGCTTCGACTCCCCGGCCGAAATTGTCGGCGCCGCCTATGTCCTCGAGGGGTCACGCCTTGGCGGCGCAATGCTCGCGCGCTCGGTCGGCGCCGGCCTGCCCCACGCCTTTCTCGCCGCCTCGCCCGTCGGCGGGCAATGGCGCGCCTTCCTTGGCCAGCTTGAACAACTGTTGACCTCGGACGTTCAACGGTCACAAGCGGTCAAGGGGGCAACCCAGGTGTTCGACGTTTTTGAACAAGCGGCGCGGGTCGCGATGGAAGGCTGATGACCAGCGACAAGCCGTTTCAGGTCGACCTGACCAATTGCGACCGCGAACCCATTCATCACCTTGGCGCGATCCAGCCGATCGGCTTCCTGGTCGTGCTGTCGTCCGACTGGCTGATCAGCCGCGTATCGGCCAATATCGGCGAATTCTTTCCCGTCTCTCCCTCCGACGCGATCGGAAAACCGATCGTCTCGCTGTTCACGGGCGATGCCGTCCACGCGCTCCGCAATCGCCTCGCTCTGCTGCGCGGAACCGACGCGATCGAGCGCTTGTTCGGCTGCGTCCTCGCCCCCACCGGGCAGCGTTTCGACATTGCGCTTCACATGAGCGAAGGCCGCGTCGTGATCGAGGCCGAGCCGACCACCGAACATCATTATGGCGATGCTACCGGCACCGTTCGCGGAATGATCACGCGGCTCGATCAGGCGCCCGACATGACCGCTTTCTTCAACGAAGGATCGCGTCAGATCCGCGCATTGACCGGCTTCGATCGGGTGATGGTCTACCGCTTCGACCCCGATGGCTCGGGCCACGTCGTCGCCGAAAGCGCCAAAAGCGGGATCGGCTCGTTCCTCGGGCTACATTACCCCCCGACCGATATTCCCCAGCAAGCGCGCGAGCTCTACAAGCGCTCGCTGCTGCGGGTGATCGTCGACATCGATGCCATCCCCGTGCCGATCGTCCCGACGCTTGACGAAAAGGGCCAGCCGCTCGACCTTTCGCTGTCGGTGCTGCGCTCGGTATCGCCGATCCACATTGAATATCTGCGCAACATGGGGGTGCGCGCATCGATGTCGATTTCGATCATTGTCGAAGGCGAATTGTGGGGCCTCATCGCCTGCCATCATTACGCTCCGCGCTGCCCCAGTTTCGAGCGGCGTTCGATCGCCGAACTGTTCGCCCAGATGTTCGCGATGCGGATCGAAACTCGGGAGCGCAAACTCACCGTTGAATATGAGCGCCGGGCGCGCGACATTTCGGATCAATTGCTCGGCGCGGTCGCCTCCGACGAGACCTTGCTCAACGATCCCAACTGGCTGTCGGATATCCTCACCCACGCCATCCCGTGCGACGGCGTCGGTGTGTGGATCAACGGCAATTACGCGTTTTCCGGCCTCACCCCCGACACCGCTTCCTTCGCTCGGATCATCAAGGCGCTAATGGGTACTGCCTCGGGCCGGGTGTTCGCGACCGATCGCATTGGCGCACTGGTGCCCGATGCGAAGAGTCACGCCAGTCACGCGGCCGGGATGCTCGCCATCCCCATCTCGCGCAGCCCGCGCGATTATGTCGTGCTGTTCCGCTCCGAAGTGGTGCGCGCGGTGCGCTGGGCAGGCGATCCGCACAAGCCCGTCGAATATGGCCCCAATGGCCCGCGCCTGACGCCGCGCCAAAGCTTCGAAGAATGGAAGGAATTGGTCGAAGGCCAGTCGGTCCCGTTCAGCCCGTCCGAACTGCGCGTCGCCGAGACCTTGCGCGCGACCTTGATCGAGGTCGTCCTGCGCTTGTCCGACGAGGCCAACCTCGAACGCCAGGCGTCGAGCGAACGGCAGGAATTGTTGATTGCCGAGCTGAACCACCGCGTCCGCAATATCCTCAGCCTGATCCGCGGCCTGATCCGCCAGTCCAAACCCTCCGCCGACACCTCGATCGAAGATTTCGTGGCGATGGTCGATGGCCGCGTCCACGCCCTCGCCCGCGCGCATAATCAGATCACCGACGATCATTGGGGCCCGGCGCCCCTGCGCTCGCTGATCGATGCCGAGGTCGCGGCCTATCTCAGCACGCAAAAGGATCGCATCACGATCGACGGCAGCCCGATCCTGCTCAATCCGCAGGCCTATTCGACGATTGCCCTGGTAGTCCACGAACTGGTCACCAATTCGGCCAAATATGGCGCGCTCAAGGGCGATGGCATGGTCGAGATCCGCTGGTCGCGCGACAATCAGTCGGATCTCGTTATCGAATGGACCGAACGCGGCGGTCCCCCGGTCTCGCCCCCGACGCGCAAGGGATTCGGCACCACCATCATCGATCATTCGGTGCCCTACGACCTCGGCGGGCGCGCCTCGGTCGATTATCGCCGCGAAGGCCTCCACGCTCTGTTCGTCGTTCCCGGCAAGCATGTAACGGAAGTGCGCGAGCTCAAGAGCCCGCGGATCGACTTCGATTTTAGCACACCCGACAAGGAGCGCGATTCAATACGAAGCGATCTTCTCGCCGGCAGATGCGTCCTGCTGGTTGAAGACAGTTTAATCATCGCGCTCGATGCGGAGGATATTTTGCGCCGGCTTGGGGCACGCGACGTGATCACCGACGGAACCGTCGTCGGGTCGATTGCGGCGATCGATGCGGGTCCTCCCGACATCGCCATTCTCGATATCAACCTTGGCGATCACACCAGTTTCGCGATCGCCGATCACCTTGCCGACAAGGACATTCCGTTCATGTTCGCAACCGGTTATGGCGAGCAGGCGGTGCTCCCCGAACGCCATCGCGCGCGCATCGTGATGCGCAAACCCTATACGTTGCAAATGATTGCGCGAAGCGTTCCCGACCTGGTCGCCTTGGCGCAGGCCAGGAACTAGGCCCTAGCCGTCTAGAATCGACTTCAAGCGGCCGAAAAAGCCCTTGCTGGCGGGACATTCGTCGCCCGTCTCGGTGCCGCGAAACTGTTCGAGGATGGCTTTTTGATCCTTCGACAATCTGGTTGGGGTTTCGACTAGAATCCGAGTCATCAAGTCGCCGCGCCCGCGATTGTTGACCACGCTCATTCCCTCGCCGCGCTGGCGCAGCGTTTCGCCCGACTGGATGCCCGCGGGCACCTTGATCTCGATGTGCTTCCCGTCGATCCCGGGAATGGTGATCGACCCGCCCAGCGCCGCGGTGGTGAAGCTGATTGGCGCCTCGGCGACAAGCGTCGATCCTTCACGCTCGAACAGTCCGTGGCGCTTCAGATGGACGAACAGATAAAGGTCGCCGCCGCTCGCCCCGCGCACCCCCGCTTCGCCTTCGCCGGCGACGCGGATGCGCGTGCCTTCATCGACTCCGGCGGGAATGTTGACGCTCAGCTTGCGAGTCTTGAGGCCGCGCCCTTCGCCGCCGCACGCGCCGCACGGATCGGCGATCGTTTCGCCCGATCCCATGCACGTCGGGCATCCGCGCTCGACCACGAAAAAGCCTTGTTGCGCGCGGACCTTGCCTGCCCCGCCGCAGGTCGGGCAGGTGCGCGCCGCGGCGTGGCCCTTCGACCCCGACGCGTCGCAACTGTCGCACCGCGCCAGCGCCTGGATCGAAATCGTCTTCTCGACCCCGCCAAACGCTTCGTCGAGACTCATTTCGAGGTCATAGCGCAAGTCCGCGCCGCGCGCCGCGCTCGCCCGCTGGGCGCGCGGGTCCATGAACTCGCCAAAGATCGACGAGAAGATGTCGGAAAAGCCGTCGAACCCCTGCCCACCGCCG
>CAXSCF010000043.1:0-19410 GCA_964235815.1 uncultured Sphingomicrobium sp. | reverse complement strand
AGCCCATCGCGATCCGGCTGTCGCCCTTGATCGCGCTGGCCATCGCCCAGCCCACGGCCTGGGGATATTGCGTGCCGAGGTTGCCGCTGATCGAGAAGAAGCCGTGCGCTTTGTCCGAATACATGATCGGCAACTGGCGACCCTTCAATTTGTCGCCCTTGTTCGAATAAATCTGGTTCATCATCTCGACCAGGGGATAGCCGCGCGCCACCAGCAGGCCCTGCTGGCGATAGGTCGGGAAATGCATGTCGTCGGCATTCATCGCCGTTGCCGCCGACACCGCAATGGCCTCTTCGCCGGTGCATTTCATGTAGAAGCTGGTCTTGCCTTGGCGCTGGGCGCGATACATTCGGTCGTCGAAGGCGCGGACGGTCTTCATGTCCGTATACATTTTGCGCAGCGTGTCGGGATCGAGCCGAGGATCCCACGGGCCGACCGCTTGACCGCTATCGTCGAGAACCCGCACCAGGCTGGTGCACAGGGCATGCGTCTCGACCGCCGCGACCGCGACATCGGGGCGCGGCGCGGCGCCCGCCGCGGGGATGACGATCGCCGAAAAGTCGGGCGCGTCCCCGGGGCGAAGCGCCGGCTCGGGAACATGCAGGGCCAGCGCCGGCCGATTGCCGCGTTCGGAGGAGGTTGAGTCAGTCATTGGAAATGTCGCTTAATGGCCAAGGCGGCACGCGGCAATGGTCGAGCATGTCGTTGACCCGCACGACGCATCGCGGCAAAGGGCGGCGCATGGCTAATCCAAAAACCCCGCTCCCCGACCGCTTGTCGCTCAATCCGCGCAGCGAGCATTTCGACCAGGATGTCCTGTCGCAGGGCGTCGGCATTCGCTTCAACGGCAATGAGAAGACCAATGTCGTCGAATATTCGGTCAGCGAAGGATGGATTTGCGTCCCCGCCGGGCGCAGCCTCGATCGCTTCGGGCAGCCGATGACGGTCAAGCTCAAGGGCAAGGTCGAGCCTTATTACGATGCCGCACTGGGCAACGGCGAGAGCGACGAAAAAGGCCCCGGCGCGGACGCCAAAGCCTGATCCGTCTCATGAGCTTGCGGTCCTAGGCGACCGGAGCGGTGCTCCCGGCGCGATTGCGGTCGTACATTTTCTTCGCGGCCCAGCCGAGCCCGAGCGCCAGGCCGAGCGGGCCAAGCCCGCGCCGCGCGATGAACGGGATGGCGGCACCGATCAGCGCACCAGTGGTCTTGTTGTTGCGGCTCGCGAGCTTCTCGCCGACGACCGCGCCCAAAATCCGTCCAAACATGGTTCGTCCTTTTCGATAAATGATCTTGGCTGCTCAACGCCAGCCGGACTGATCCTGTTCCGGCCCCGCAAATTGGTGCGCCGTCCCAACTTAGCGCGGGAAAATTCGCCAACCCGCGGCCCGGCTTGGTGCTTTCTGCTGGTTTTGCGCCAAATCCTTCAATTGGCACGGCCCTTGAAACAGGAGGGGCATGGATCGAGCGGTGGCCCGCTGATGATCCGGTCAAAGGGAGAATTTCAATGTCCGGTCAAAAGTTTTCGCACCATCTGTTCGCCGCGCTGGCCGCGGTGCTGATGAGTTCGATCGCGGTTGGCGCCGCGGTCGCCCCCGAACAGGTCGCCGTCACCAGCGTGAAAGTCATCTCCTATGTCTGACCTCGAACCGATTGTCGCCCGCCCGGCGGTCCGCATTTCGCGGGTCACGGAGCCAAAGCAGGACGAGGAGGTGGTGCGGTTCGCGCCGCTCGCCCCGATTGCCAGCTTCCTGGCGGGACCGATCTTCACCCGGACGCGCGATATCGTCGCCGCCAACATGGCCGAATTGCTCGACCGGTCGGAAGATCCGGCGCGGATGATCCGGATGATCATCGTCGAAATGGAGGAAACCCTGGTCGAGGTTCGCGCCACCGCGGCGCGATCGATTGCCGACATTAAGGAAATGCGCCGCGCCTGCGTTCGGCTCGACGATCTCCAGCATGGCTGGGCAGACAAAGCCGGGCTGGCGCTCGAAAAGGGTCGCGAAGACCTTGCCCGCGCGGCGTTGTCGGAGAAGCAAAAGGCGGCCGAGATGGCCGAGGGATTGCACGCCGAAGTGACGCAGATCGAAGCCGTGCTCAAGAGCTATGAGGCCGACATCCAGCGGCTTCAGGCCAAGCTCGCCGAAGCCCGCGCGCGGCAGAATATGATCGCGAACCGCTTCGAAAGCGCGATCGCCCGCGCGCGCACTAGCGAATTGCTCCACGGGCATCGCACCGAGGAGGCGTTCGCCAAGTTCGAATTGCTCGAACGCCGCGCCGACCTCGCCGAGGGTCGCGCCGACGCGCTCGGGATGACCGGGCCGAAAAGCCTGGAAGACGAAATTGCCGAGCTGCGCGCGACCGATGCGGTCGATGCCGAGCTCGACGCCATGAAAGCCGCACTCGCGGCCAAGCTTTAGGAAGGGACACGAACGATGTCGCGTTATTCACTCAATCGCCGGGACAAGAAGCTGGCCGGGGTCGCTGCTACCTTTGGCGACCTGTTCGCCATCGACCCCACCTTTATACGCATCGGCTTCGTCGCCGCCGCTTTCATCATCAGCTGGAAACTCGCGCTGGTCGCCTATGTCGGAAGTTACATCTATTTGCGGATCGCGCGCGGACAGGCCTTGCGGCAGCGCGAACGCCCTTCTGAGTTCGACCGGATGGAGGACGTCGGCCGGGGCCGCGCATCGATCCACGGCCTGCGCACCACGCTCGACACCAACGACCGGCGGATGATGGCGATCGACCATCACCTCAATCGCCAGAATGACGAGCTCGCCCGGGAAATCGAGGCGTTGCGGGGAGAATCACGATGACCGACCCACTGTCCATCGTCGCCGTGGGGGCCAGCGTCCTCATGACGATCGGCCTGGCAAGTTGGATCATGCTTCGCGGATGGCAGGCCTGGCTCGATTTCAAGCGGCTCGAGCTTGCGGCGCACAGCGGCGGCGAGATCGCCATGCCAGCCGCTGGCGGGCGGATCGAACTCGCCGACCTCAAGGAACGCGTCCGCAAGCTCGAGGCAATTGCCGCCGGGATCGACCTTTGAAACGAGATCGCCAGGCTTGATCGCGCGCGAAGCCGATCAATAGCGAAAATGCGCGCTGACCCTCAAGTCGCGCCCGGCCAAGGGAGCATAATCCTTGAGCAAGCTGGTGCTGCGCCGCGCTTCAACGTCGAAGATATTGTTTGCCGACAGGGTCAAGGCGAGATTGGAACGACCGGCCAACGGCGTCCAGTCGATACTGGCATTGACCAGCGTGAAGCTTGGGGTCGGAGTTTCGAAATCGGCATTGCGGCGCTGGGCGAAATTGCGCTCGACCTCCAGCCGCGCCCCAAGCTTGCCGCGCTTGGCCGTCGCCGCGCCGAGCAATCGAAACGGTGGAATCAGGGGGGCGGGACCGACATTTTTGATCGTCACAAGGGTCGCGTCGGCCACCCCTTCGACCCCCCAGGCGATTCCGCCCGCCGTGCCGAGGCGCGCTTCCGCCTGCGCTTCGAAACCCCGGTAGCGCGCCTGACCTTGACGCGCCTGGTAAACAGGGAGGTCGTCAATGATGACGCCCGTCGGGATTTGGTAGAGGAAATTGGCGAAGCGGTTGCCGTATAGCGTTAGCGCGGCATCGATCGCCCTGCTCCGATGCTTGATGCTGGCCTCGAAGCCGATGCTCCGTTCGATCCCGAGATTGGGATCGCCGACCTGAAAGCTGGCGTTGCCGCCGTGGGGACCGTTGGCGAACAATTCCTCCGTCGACGGGGCGCGCTGCGAGCGGGCGAGATTGAGGCCAAGCTTCCATTGGGGGGACAGTGCGTAGCTTGCCCCCGCCGACAAGGAGAGCGTCGCGAAGCGCCGCCGAAGGTCGGGATTGCCCACCACGTCGCTCGCCGCCGCGTCGAGGCTGTTGCGCTCGAAGCGCGCGCCGCCTTCGAGCCGCAGCGGACCCAGGTCGGAGTGCTGCAGCGTGAACAGTCCGACCGTGCGCTGCGTGGTGGGAGGGAGGAATTGTTCGTCGCCCGTGATGTGCTGGCGGATATCGACAAATTGCGCCCCCGATGTTCCGCCCCATCCCGACCGGTCGCGCTGAACGAGATCGATCCGAGCTTCGCCGCCCTTCGAAAAGATGCGGCTGCCGACCGAGCCGTCACCAGCGATTTCGGCGTGATTATAGTTCGAATAGCCCGCGCGCACGCGGACCTGATTGAGGAAGCCCGCCAAGGGGACCTCGGCGCGAACGTCGTAGCGCGTCTGGTGGACGTCGATGTGAGTGCGCTCCGATTCCACCGCCGGATCGAGCGAATAGCGCACCGGCACGCCGTAATAAGCCGTGTGGCGGCTGATCGAGGCGCCGATGTTGAGCGGGCCGTCGACGTAGGCCAAAGCGCCCGCGCCTTCGAACGTGCGGCCGTCGCTGTTGGGCAAGTCGCCGTGCAATTGGGCCAGTGCGCGAATGTCGGCGTCGGGGCTGGCCGCGGCCTCGCGGCGCAATGGCTTGGAGAGGATGAAGCCGCCCGTCCGAAGGTCGGCGTTCCGGGTCCAGCTGACGTCGCCATGCGCGACGAGATGACCGCCGAGCGCGACATTGGCTTCGCCATTGGCGAGCCGTTCCTTGGCTGCGGTGGCATATCCCGCAATGCTTTGCGCCGAAACGCCCCCGGCAGGGATCCGGCGCGGAATGCGCGCGTCGATCACATTGACCACCCCGCCGATCGCCGACGAGCCGTAAAGCAAGGCTGCGGGGCCATGCAGAATCTCGATCGAATCGGCGGTCAGCGGATTAATTGCCACGGCATGATCGCTCGACGAGGAGGAGACGTCGAGGCTGCCGATGCCATCGGTCAGGATGCGGATACGGTCGCCCGACAGGCCGCGCAGCACGGGCCGCGCGACATTGGGACCCGACCCCGAGGTAGTCACACCCGGCTGGCTTGCCAATGTCTCTCCCAGGGTTGGGCGGATCGCAGCGGCGAGCGTGTCCCCCGCGACCACCGAAACCTCGCCGAGGACGTCGTCGGCGCGCGTCCGGCGCCCGGTGACGACGATCTCGCTTCCCGAGGTCGGGGTGGAGGCAGCGGGCGCCGCGGATGACTTAGTCTGCGCCAAGGCGGGGACGGCGGAAAGGCTGGCGGCAAGCGCCGCGAACGGAATCGAATGGTTCATGAGGGTCCTGGAATCGTGAAGCGTCGCAATTACGCGTTATGATACATCATCGCAATCAACGCAGGTTCCGTTGGTCGCAAATCGAAGCGCGTTGGTCGGAAAGGAAACGCGCAGCGTCGATGGCGGGCTTCTGCCCTTTCGCTTCGTGGCTCTCCCGCTATGGCAAGACGATGCGCGACGCCCCCATCGATCATCTTGATCATGATCATGACCCCAAGGTCCAAAATCCCGGCGGCCATGCGCACGCGCCTGCGACATTCGGGCGTGCGTTCCTGATCGGGACGACGCTCAACCTCGGCTTCGTCATCCTCGAGGCGAGCTACGGCGTATTGTCCAACTCGGTCGCCTTGCTGGCCGATGCCGGGCATAATCTGTCGGACGTCCTCGGCCTGCTGGTGGCGTGGGGGGCGTCAGTCCTGTCGCGCCGTCGGCCGAGCGCCAATTTCACGTACGGCCTGCGCCGGACGTCGATCCTGTCGGCGTTGTTCAATGCCGTGTTTCTGCTGGTCGCGGTCGGCGCGATCGCGTTCGAGGCGTTCCAGCGCCTCGCCAACCCCCAGCCCGTCGCGGGCGGGGTCGTGATGGCCGTCGCGGCGGTCGGGATCGTCGTCAATGGCACCACCGCATGGTTGTTCGCGCGGGGCAGCAAGCACGACATCAACCTTCGCGGCGCCTTTTTCCACATGGCGGCCGATGCCGGGGTGTCGGCCGCCGTGGTGGTGTCGGGGTTCCTCATCCTGCGGACCGGATGGCTGTGGCTCGATCCGGCGACCAGCCTCATCGTCGTGGCGGTGATCCTGTTCGGCACGTGGGGCCTGCTGCGCCAGTCAATCGGCATGTCGCTTGACCGCGTCCCTGAACATATCCCCCCCGCCGAGGTTGTCGCCGCGCTCGAGCGCCTGCCTGGGGTGACAATGATTCACGATCTTCATATCTGGTCGCTGAGCACGACAGAGGTTGCGCTGACGTGTCACCTCGTGATGCCCGCGGGATGTCCCGGTGACGCCTTTCTCCACGCCGCGAGCGCAATGCTCCACGACCGCTTCAGGATCGAGCATTCAACCTTTCAGGTGGAGCGCGGCGATGGCGAGGACTGCGCACGTGGCGGTCCGCCGACCGCGTGACCTTCGATCGAAGATAAAGCAAGGCGCCCAGAAACAAGTAAACCCCGGCAACCGAAGTTACCGGGGTTCCATGATTCGCATCCGAAGATTTGAACCACGAAAGCATAACCCCTCATCGCCAACTTCGGTTCCGCGCGGTTCGAATTTATTTTCATGCGTCGAAAAAAAGCTTAGCGAGGGCGTGGAGGAGCGACCATGACCCAGGCCTATATCGTCGATGCGCTGCGCACCGCGGGGGGGCGTCGCAGTGGCGCGCTGAAGGACTGGCATCCGGCGGATCTCGGCGCGGCAGTGCTCGATGCGCTGGTCGGCCAGTCGGGGATCGACCCGGCGGCGATCGAGGATGTCATCGTCGGCTGCGTCAGCCAGGCCGGCGAGCAGAGCTTTCACATTGGCCGCAACATGGTGCTCGCCTCGTCGTTGCCCGACAGCGTTCCCGCGGTGACGATCGACCGCCAGTGCGGCAGCTCGCAGCAGGCGCTCCACTTCGCCGCGCAGGCGGTGATGTCGGGGACGCAGGACGTGGTCATCGCCGCGGGAGTCGAAAGCATGACTCGCGTCCCGATGGGGATTCCGACGATCCTCGCGATGCAGGCCGGGATCGGCATCGGTCCGTGGAGCAGCGCGATCACCGACCGCTATGGCGTGACCGAATTCAGCCAGTTCACCGGGGCCGAGATGATGGTCGATAAATATGGCTTCGACCGCGCCACGCTCGATACCTTCGCGCTCGGCAGCCACGCCAAGGCGGCGGCGGCGAGCGACAATGGTGCCTTCGAGGCCGAGATCGTCCCGCTCGCGATCGAGGACGGGGTCCATGAACGCGACGAAGGCGTGCGCCGCGACGCCAGCGCCGAGGGACTTGGGAGCCTGAAGACGATTGCGCCAGGCGGGCGCATCACCGCCGGCAATGCAAGCCAGATCTGCGATGGCGCGTCGGGGGTGATGGTCGTGTCCGAAGCCGCGCTCAAGCTTCATGGACTGACCCCGCTGGCGCGGATCGACAATCTGACCGTCACCGCCGGCGACCCGGTGATCATGCTCGACGAGCCGATCAACGCCACGCGCCGCGCGCTGGCCCGCTCGGGACGGCACATGGACGAGATCGACCTCTACGAAGTCAATGAAGCCTTCGCCCCGGTGCCGCTGGCGTGGCTCCAAGAGATCGAGGGCGCAAACCCGGCGCGGCTCAACGTCAACGGCGGGGCAATCGCGCTCGGCCATCCGCTCGGCGCGAGCGGGACCAAGTTGATGGCAACCCTGGTCCATGCGCTTCACGCGCGCGGCGCCCGCTTCGGGCTGCAAACGATGTGCGAAGGCGGCGGGATCGCCAATGTGACGATCATCGAGCGGGTGTGACGACCCGCTCGATGAACGGCTAAAGGCTAACGAACGACCCCGGCGACGATTGCCTCGGCTTGTTCGAACAAGCCTGAATCGACCTTGGCGCGTGAGGCGGCGGCGTTTTCGATAACTTGCTCGGGCCGCGAGGCGCCGATGATGGCGGCGGCGACATTGGGTTCGCGCAAGACCCAGGCCAGCGCGAACTGGGTCAGCGACAGCCCCGCCTCGTCGGCCAACGGCCTTAGTTTCTGCACGGCTTCGAGCACCGGCCGCTTCATCAGCCCGCTGATATAGCCGCCCATTTCGTCGCTCGTCGCGCGGCTCCCTGCGGGGGGCGGAGCGTCGGGGGCATATTTGCCCGTCAGCACGCCTTGCGCCAAGGGCGACCAGACGATCTGCGAAATGCCGTTGGCCTTGCTCACCGGGATCACCTCGGCCTCGGGCTCGCGCCACAGCAGGCTATATTGCGGCTGACTCGAAACGAACTTTTCCGCCCCCGCCGACCCGACGAGAGCGATCGCGGCCTGGATTTGCGGCGCGGTCCATTCCGAAAAGCCGATGTAGCGCGTCTTGCCCGCTCTGACTGCGGCGGTGAAGGCTTCCATCGTCTCCTCAAGCGGGGTTCCCTCGTCGTACCGATGCGCCTGATAGAGGTCGACCGCATCGGTTTTAAGCCGCCGCAGCGAATCGTCGAGTTGCTTTTCGATCTGCGCCTTGGACAGCCCGCGATTGTCGCGGTCCATCGGGAAGAAGACCTTGGTGGCGAGGATGTAGCTGTCGCGCGGGCGATCCTTGAGCGCGTCGCCAAGGAAGCTCTCGGCGGCGCCATTGCCATAGACGTTGGCGGTGTCGATGAAGTTGATGCCTTCGTCGAACGCGGTATCGAGACAACGCCGCGCCGCATCGGCCTCGACCCCGACGCCATAGGTCAGCCACGATCCGAGCGCGATGTCGGATACGTGCAAGTCAGAGCTGCCGAGCTGGCGCTTGTTCATCGTCATTCTCCTGGTGAACAGCGATAACAATGCGCGACCCAAATGGTGCCGGATGCAGGAATCGAACCCGCGACCTTCGGTTTACAAAACCGCTGCTCTACCAGCTGAGCTAATCCGGCCCATTTCGATCAGACCGCGCGCCGCTTTATCGTCAGGTGACGCCGAACGTCCAGCCCTCGCTGCAAGCGATCGCCGGGGTCAGGCCAAGCGGGGCGAAGGCAAGCGGGTGAGCGAGGTGCGCCCGCATTCCCGCGGCGGTGATGAGGGCATCGGTCTGATGGTCGCTCGGATCGTCGTCGAGCCGCGCGGGTGGCGAGCCAAGCGCGATCAGCGCGCGATCGAGTTCGGCGGCGGTTCTGACTTTCTTGCCGGGCAGGCCGGCGTTGCGGATATAAATTCGAGTATAGATTTCGACCACCGCGCTTCGTCCGGGGATGATGGGGTCGATCGGCCACACCGGGACTCGCCGATTTAGGTGGTGGAGCAGCCGCATTCCGGAAAAGCTCGCCTTGGCAACCTGCGCGGCGCCGATCGCGTCATAAGCGCTCGCGGTTTTGCGCCCGCCCTGGCGGTTGAGCGCGGCATCGCACTGGCGGAAATGGACGAAGTTCGCCTTCACCCCGTCGGCGATCCCGAAATAGAAATGCTTGCGGTGGACCTGCTCGAGGAACGAAGCGGCGCCGAGATCCGCGTCGGGGGCGTGTTGATCGACATAGGCCCAAAAGGCCCGCGCCTCGCACGGCACCCCCTGCTCGCCGGGCAGATAGGCGCCGCGCTCGACCAACGGGGGGGCGAAACTGAAGTCGAATCCGAACAAGGTCGGCTCGACCGCGGCGCGCTCGACCAGCCAGTCGAGCACCTCGCTCCGCGACCAGATGTGCCCCGGGCGGACCAGCCGCGGCGCCGCGGTCCCACGCGCCTCGGCCAGCGCAATCCCCTTGTGCCGCCGCCCCTTGGCCCCCGACCAGTCGATCGCGACGGTGGCAGCGAACCGCCTCACACCAACGGCGGCTGTTCGTCGGCGGCGGGGTTGATCTTCTTGAGCCGAGGAGGGACGGGCGGAGGCGGAGGCATCTGGTCGAGTTGCCACTGCGCCAGCACGCGCGCCGCAAAGTCGCGCCCGCCAAGCCCGAAGGCGATCGCGGTCGCCACCGCGGCCGAGCCGAGGATCAGCCCGAACGCCATCATCACGATTTGATCGGCGAGCCCCATGAAGGTCAGCCCGATCGCGGTGAACAAGGCGATGATGGCATATTTGACGATCGTCTGGGCATAGCCCGCCTCGCCGGTCGAACTGCCGACGAGGCTCGACAGGATACGCGCCATGAACAGCCCGACGACGATGATCACCGTGCCGAAAATGACCTTGCCGCCAAGCTCGGTGATCTGGAACAACAGCGCCGCGACGCTGTCCCCGCCCAATTGCCGCGCCGCCTCGATCGCCGAGCCGAGCAGGATCGCGGTCATCGCGATCGTGCCGATGATCCGCGACGGATTGGCCTGCGCCGGCATGATCCCGAGCGCGCGGACATTGTCGTCGAAGCCAAGGCTTGGCAGCACGGTTTCGATCAGCGTCTTGACCCATTTGCCGATGAGAAAGGCGATCGCCAGCCAGACCATCGCCGCGAGCACGCGCGGGATGGCGGTGGCGATGGTGTTGAGCATCGCCGTGGCGGGGTCGCTGATCGCCGAAATCTGGAGAATCTGGAGCGCGCCGATCGCCGCGAAGATGATGATCGTGGCGCCGACGGTCATTCCGACCGCCCGCGCGATCGAGCTTCGCGCCGGGGCGACCCCGTCACTGGCAACCCCGCTGCTGTCGACCGCGACCGGGGCGGCGCCGAGCTTGAGCCCGGCCTGACCCGCCATGCGCTCGAGATTGAGGGCGCCGAGCGCAGCTTCGATGATGTGGCGCACGATCCGCGCCAGGATCAGCCCGGCGAAGAAAAACAGGCCCGCGCCAAGCAACCGCGGGAGGAAGGCGAACACTTCGTTGGTCATGCTCGTCACCGGGGTCAGCACCCCCGACAGCCCGAGCGGCTGGAGCGCCGCGATCAGCCCGACCAACCACACCAGCCAGTAACCGAGCCGGCCCAATTCCTTGCCGACGCTATCGCCGCCCACGCCCGGATGCCGCTTGAGGATCGGCATCTTGTCGACGACGCGCGATATCCCCCATTGGACCGCCTTGGCGATGAAATGGGTGGCCACGAGAATGACGATCGCGAGCAGGACGCGCGGCCCCCATTCGACGAGCTGGCTTTGCCAATATTGGGCGGGCGGCTGGGTCTGGTACATGGCAAATCTCCGCGCGGGGGTCAGGCGGCGACCTTACGCTTGCTTCGAGTCGCTCCGCTAGAGGGCGCGGCGATCATTTTGCGCGATGCGCGAAAAATTGCGGAGGCGAAGTTGATGAACTTGATGATGCAACGCGGATTCGCGTATTTCGACATTTTCGTCTCCTTCGGACGGGCAAGACAAGCCAAGCGGGCTTGCGGAAATGCGTGGCGTGAAGCCGAGCAGGTTAAATCCTACGTTTCAAGCGAATTCATTTGGTTATAAGCGGAACGTGATGCCGGACGTTCCGACGAGGCAATTATATACTTGACGTAGAGACGCCAAAATGACCAATGTTTCGCTCGACAGGCCGGCGCTAACCGGGGCGGTTTTAAGCCCCGGTAGTTTCGAGGTCCGCGTGATGGGCCTCGCCAATGGAGAAACAAATAGCTTCGATGTCATTAGTGAGCGCAACCAGGCTCTCAACTACCGGGGACCCCTCGGCCGCTGTTCCTTCACCGAAGCATATTTGAAAGGGCGGCTGCAAATCTGCTTCAAACTCGCCCACCCGAAAGGTTTTAAGGAATATCCGCCGCTGTTCGCGTGTGCCGGGCTGATCGTAGATGATTTCAAACCGAGCCCCATCGGCCATAGAAATGGCCCGGTCGGACCTGAGGGGGCCATCCGGCTTCGCCAGCACGGGAATGAACTCGATGAACTCGGCGATCGTCATTTTGGCGATGCTAGCGGCCGTAAGGATGAGCTTGTGCTTGTCGGAGATGTCCAACAAATGGACGGTCTCTATAGCTGCGTTCCCGCCAAGATATGGTTTGAGTTCTTTGATCGTGCGAAGGACATTTTCACCAGCGTATCCCAACTGTCTTTGAGTAATGGTATGATCGAGTTTTTCAGCCTTCCAAGCAAACGGAAACTGGACAGATTGATGAGATGGGGTCTTGTCCCCGACTATTGCGAATACAATCAAGTCCAACGCACACCGAAGGTTGTGAACGGCATCGCCAGCGATGAGGCTTATGGTATCTGGAATGGGGACCTCGCTTTTAACGAAGCGGGCAGATTGCAGGGGGTTAAGCTGGTTGCAAATCATGAGTTTCACAGGCTTAGCCGCGAGATACGTCTCGACTTCCCGCTTAAGGTCGAGAATGTGATGCTTCGCCCGAGCAATTTTAAGAATGGATGGCTTTAGGACAGCTATGTCTGACAATTCCAAGGACACCTACTTCGACGCAGAATCTGAGCGTCGAGCTAATGCTACCCTTAGGCGGATGCTCGCGACTCCCCCTAAGCTTCACAAGGATAGCAAGCTTGGGCGGGGGCGCGAGTCTCAATGAGAATAGCGCTTGCGACGTTCGCCCACCAATAGCAGCGGGACGAGATAATTAGGCTGCGACCTTGTCAGTCTGCCGATAGGTCAGAGGCTTGCCAGCGATGCCTTTAAGAGCGTTGTCGGTGCGCTCTCCGTCGGTGGTGGTTTTTGGTCGAATAGCGAAGTCGAACTCCGCCAGATAGCGGTGCATGTGGGTCGAACTCATGTGGTGATAGGTACCGATCACGCCACGCTTTAGGATGCTGAAAGAGTTGTCTGCGGTGTTGCTGTGGATGCCACCGGCCTTCGCGAACTCGCGATTGCTATGCAGCGTCGTGCCGTGGCTGGCGAACTCTTTGCCGATGCCAAGATAGAAACGAGCATCATCGGTCATCAGCGCCGACGAACGGTGCGCGTTGGTAACCAAGGCGCTGCGAACGGTCGCGAAGTTGATGTGAGTGACGTGGAACGAACGAGCGGCCCCGCCGCGCTCGACTAGCGTGACAACTTTCTTTTTCGGCGCGACCTTGCCCGACAGACGCTTTTTCGTGAAGCCGCCAACAAAGGCTTCGTCGGACTCGACAATCTTGCCGGGTCCGCCAAGCGGTTCGCGGTTGGCCGGGGTCATCGCTTCGCGAATGCGGTGGGCCATGAACCATGCGGTTTTGTAGGTGACGCCAAGCATACGGTGAAGCTGATGGGCGCTCATGCCCTTCTTGCTCGATGAAAGCAGGAAGCTGGCGAGCAACCACTTGTTCAACGCAATCTTGCTGCGCTCGAACACAGTGCCGACGGTCACGGTAAAGTTCTTGAGGCAGGCGTTGCACTGGATAAGGCCGGGACGGGTCGACTTGCCCGCCAGACGCTTCACGCGCTCGCCTTCGCCACAGTGAGGACACATCGGACCATTCGGCCAAAGCAACGCTTCCAAATGGATGCGGGCCTTATCCGGATCGATGAAAATGGCGTCGGTGATGTTCACGGCTTACTCCCTGTCCAATCTTACCAGGGCAGAGGGCCATCTACGTCAAGTATATATTTGCCTCCGACGATTGCTCAGTTGTGGACCGAACCCGCCGTCCGCCGGTCGGCCCACCACGCCAGCCGCTCCTTGAGCTTGGCCTCGAAGCCGCGTTCGACGGGGGTGTAGAATTCCTGCGGTTCCATCTCGTCGGGCCAGTAATTCGCGCCCGAAAAGCCGTCCTCGGCGTCATGGTCGTAGGCATAGCCCTTGCCGTAGCCGACGTCCTTCATGAGCTTGGTCGGGGCGTTGACGATGTTCATCGGCGGCATCAGCGAGCCGGTTTCCTTCGCCGATCGCCACGCGGCCTTTTGCGCCTTGTAGGCGGCGTTCGATTTGGGGGCGGTGGCGCAATATAACGTGCACTGGACGATCGCCAGTTCGCCTTCGGGGCTGCCGAGGATGTCGTACGCATCCTTGGCGGCGAGGCACTGGACCAGCGCCTGCGGGTCGGCGAGGCCGATGTCCTCGCTGGCGAAGCGGACCAGCCGGCGGAGGAGATAGAGCGGCTGTTCGCCGGCGGTGAGCATCCGCGCGAGGTAGTAAAGTGCGGCCTGCGGGTCCGATCCGCGCAGGCTTTTGTGCAGGGCCGAGATGAGGTTGTAATGGCCCTCGCGGTCCTTGTCGTAGACCGCGACGCGACGCTGGAGAAAAGCGGCCAGTCCAGCGGGGTCGAGCAATTGTCGGCTTCCAGCTTCAGCGGGGCGGGGGGTGTCGGAACTCCCTTTCTCCTTCGCCTCCCCTGAAGGGGAGAGGGTGTCGAACAGGGTTTCGGTCTGGTTGAGGAGGAAGCGCCCGTCGCCGTCGGCGCTGGCGAGCAAGGCGTCGCGCGCATCGGGCGTGAGCGGCAAAGCGCGACCGACCTCGGTTTCGGCGCGCGCGAGCAGTTTCTCAAGCGCGACGCTGTCGAGGCGACGCAGGATCAGCACCTGCGCGCGGCTGAGGAGGGCGGCGTTGAGTTCGAAGCTGGGGTTTTCGGTCGTCGCGCCGACCAGCGTGATCGTGCCATCCTCGACGAACGGCAGGAAGCCGTCCTGTTGCGCGCGATTGAAGCGATGGATTTCATCGACGAACAGCAAGGTGCGCTGGCCGGTGCGGGCGATCTGCCGCGCCTCGGCGAAGATCTTCTTGAGGTCGGCGACACCCGAGAACACCGCGGACAGCGACACGAAGCGAAGCCCGACGGCGTCGGCGAGCAACCGCGCGATGCTGGTCTTGCCCGTGCCCGGCGGACCCCACAGGATGATCGAGGACAATTTATTCGCCGCGACCATCCGCCCGATCGCGCCGTCGGGGCCGGTCAAATGCTCCTGACCGACGACGTCGGCGAGATTGGCCGGGCGCAAGCGATCGGCGAGCGGGGCGGCGGTACGCGGGGCGTCTGGCGCCTCGTCTTGAATCGCGTCGGGAAACAGGTCGGCCATCGAGCAGGACATAGGCAGCCAAATAAAAGTTTGCACCCCACCCCCTTGCGCAGATGCATCAACGATATATCTTAGCTCGATCTTGAAAGGATGAAAGATGCATAGACATGGACATGAACGCGGGCCCGAAGGCCTTTCGTCGCGCCGCCGTGGCCGGGGCGGGTTCTGGCCGATGGCCGCAATGCTGATCGCAGGACGTGGCGGCTTTGGCCCCGAAGGCTCGTTCGGGCGCAATGGGCCGTTCGGGCCCGACGGTCCGTTTGGCCAGGACGGCCCTTATGGCCGGGGCGGCGGCGGACGCGGTGCGGGGGGTCGCGGCCGGCGCAGGATGTTCGGCTCGGGCGAATTGCGGCTGGTATTGCTCAAGCTCATCGCCGACGCGCCGCGCCACGGCTATAACCTCATCCGCGCGATCGAAGAACAGACCGGCGGGGATTATGCGCCCAGCCCGGGGGTGGTCTATCCCACGCTCAGCCTGCTCGACGACGAAGGGCTGATCGAGCAACTCGACGAACCCGGCGTGCGCCGCGCTTATGCCGCGACCGACGCTGGCCGCGCCGAGCTGACGGACAAGGCCGATGAGGTCGAGGCGCTGTTCGAGCGGCTCGCCGAAGCCTCCCCCGAACGCGAAGGCAAGCGCCATCCGCCAATCGGCCGCGCCATCGGCAACCTCATGACCGCGCTGCGCCAGCGCGTATCGCACGATGGCTTCGACGATGCCTTGATGCATGAGATTACGGAAATCCTCGACGACGCCGCGCGGCGCATCGAGCGGTTGAAACAGGCTAGCGCTTGATCCCCATCGCGGTGGCGCGGCGGCGACGCTCGATGACCCGGGCGTAGAGCCGCATCACCACCGCGTTGATCGAATCCCAGTCGCAGGTCCGGGCATAAGCGAGGCCTGCGGCGCCGTGGCGGGCGCGCCTGTCGGGGTCTCGCGCGTAGAGGCCGATCGCGTCCGCGAACGCTTCGACGTCGCCGGGCTCGACCAATGTTCCGGTAACGCCGTCCTGGACCAGATTGGTCGTGCCCGAGGCGGCGGCGGCGATCACCGGCAGGCCGCTCGCCATCGCCTCGAGCGTGACATTGCCGAATGCCTCGGTGATCGAAGGGTTGAGGAAGACGTCGGACGAGGCGAGCGCCGTGGCCAGTTCGGTGCCCGTCAGCTGGCCGGTGAACACCGCCTTGGGAAGCCGCTCGGCGAACCAGCCGCGCGCCGGACCGTCGCCGATCACCAGCACGCACAGCTTCGTGCGATTGGCCTCGGCCGCGTCGACCGCGTCGGCAAAGGTGTCGAGGCCTTTTTCAAGCACCAGCCGGCCGAGGAAGCTGATCACGAATCGATCGGGGGCGATCCCGTGCGACGCGCGAAAGGCGTCGCTGCGGCGGCCCGGGTTGAACTGGTCGCGGTCGATCCCGCGGGTCCAGATCGAGATATCGCGGCTCATTCGCTGGGCGCGGAGGATTGCGGCGGTCGATTCGGCCGGAGCGACGATCGCGTCGCACCGCCGGTAGAAGCGGCGCAGGAAGGCGCGCACGAACGGCTCAAGCCGCTGCAGGTGATAATAATGGAGATAGGTTTCGAACCGCGTGTGGACCGAGGCGACGATCGGGATGGATCGTGCCCGCGCCCAGCTGATCGCGCGGTGCGAGACGATGTCGGGGCTGGCGACGTGGATGACGTTGGGGGCGAAGGCGGCGAGGTCGCGCCTTACGCTCGCCGGAAGCCGCAGCGGCAAGCGATATTCGGGACGCCCGGGGACCGCGACCGAGGGCACGCTGACGAGGTCGCCGACCGCGTCGAAGGCGGGCTGATCAACCGTCGGCGAATAGATGCGGACGTGCGCGCCCTGCCGCAGCAGGAAGCCGACCAGCCGGTTCAGCGCCTGATTGGCGCCATCGCGGACATAGTTGTAATTGCCCGAGAACAGGGCGATGCGCAGCGCGTCGGGCTCCATCGCTTGGCCTTAGCGGCAAGTCGCCGCGGCGAGCAACCTCATGGTGCCGGCCCGCGCCGCTTGATAGGGTAGTCCCATGGATCAGCCCAAGCGATCGATGCCGCCGGTGGGCGCGGAGCGGCCGACGCTGCTGTTGCTCGGCAGCCTGCCGGGCGAGGCGTCGCTCGCCGCGCAGCGCTATTACGCGCATCCGCAGAACCAGTTCTGGCGCTTGCTCGGCGAAGCGCTGGGCGAGCCGCTCGACACGCTCGATTACGAGCAGCGGCTGGGCCGTCTCGCTGCCCGGCGGGTGGGATTGTGGGACGTGGTCGGGACGGCGAAGCGGGTCGGCAGCCTCGACGGCAGCTTGCGCGAGGTCGATGCCAACCGGCTGGCGGACTATGTCGCAAGCCATCCGCAACTGGTCGCGATCGGCTTCAACGGGGTGGTCGCGGCAAGGATCGGCCGACGCGCGCTGGGGCCGAGCCGGCTAACGCTGATCAACCTGCCAAGCTCGAGCCCGGCCTATACGCTCGCGCTTGCCGCCAAGGCCGAACGCTGGTCGGCGCTTGCGAACTTCGCCGCATCGCCCACATTAAGGCGATGACCGAAATCGATGACATCGCCGGTTCCGAAGGCCTTCCCGAAGCGGAGGAGGAGGATGGCGGAACCATGTCGCTGGTCGACGAGGCGCTGGTCGCGGGCAATATCGCCAATACCAACGGCCTGCTGGTGATCATCGCCAAGCTCGTCGCCAAGGGAATTTTCGACGCCGACGATCTGCAGGCGTTTTCGGATTCTTACTCGAAGCCGCTCGACCACGAGCATATGCGCGACAATGAACTGGTCAGCCAGATGCAGGATCAGATGGAAGAAACGCTCGCCCAGCTGATGCATTTCCTCGCCGAGCGGCCGGGGGCTGTAGGAAAGTGATTTCGGCGCCCAGGTCGCCGTCGCCGACCGCGGCGCCGACCGGTGCTTATGCCTGGAAGTCGCGATGTTGAGCGAGCGGGAAGCCGTTGGCTTCGACCCAGCGGTTGGACGATTCGAGCGCCTCGGCATTGTCCGCCAGCCAGCGTGCGCGTCGGGCGCGGTCGACGGCTTTCTCGCTGGTCGCCTTGGGAGGGCCGCGTCGGCCTCGCGAAGGGTGATCGGTCATGCGCACGAAGTAGGTCGCTGACCGGTCGAGTCAAGTTGGGCTGACCGCTTGCGCCGCGGCCCCTCGCGGATGGTGGGCGGGGGGGCTATATAAGGGGCATGTCGCTTGCCGCCGGCCTTGCCTTGTTCGTTGCCACCATCGCCGCGATGGAGGGGTTTGCCTATGTCGTTCACCGCTGGGTGATGCATAAGCGGATCGGGTGGGGCTTGCATGCCAGCCATCATTGCGCGCGCAGCGGGATGTTCGAGCTCAATGACCTGTACGGGGTGATTTTCGCGGTGCCGTCGATCATCCTGTTGTACGGGGGCGTCCAGGCGGGGTGGGGCGATTGGGCGACGTGGGTCGGGGCGGGGATCGCCGGCTATGGCGCGATCTATTTCGGCTTTCACGACATCATCGTCCATCGCCGGATCGACCACCGGATCGTGCCGCGATCGACCTATTTCAGGCGCATCGTCCAGGCTCACCGGATTCATCATGCGGTCGAGAGTCGCGAGGGGACGGTCAGCTTCGGCTTTATCTACGCGCCGCCGGTCGAGGTGCTCAAGGCGCGGCTGGCGGCGAGCGAGGGAGCGCGGGTACGCGCGCCTAAAGGTGCGCCGGTCGAGTCCACAGCCCCGCGCGGCTGACCTTGCGGACGGGCAACAGGGCCTCGGCAAAGGCGCCCGCGACGAGCATGAACTTTTCGGCCTTGGAGATGCTGATGCGCTTGTCCCACGCACGGGGGCCGAGTTCGACCGCGCGGGTGGCGACTTCGCCGTAGATGGCGGCGGCGCTGAGGACCGCCCAGCGGCTGCGGAAGGGGAGGCGGGCGGCGCCGACCTTCGAGCTGGCGCGGTAGACGTGGGCGAGGGTCGCGAGGCGCTGGGCGATGGCGACGAGGCGGTCGCGCTGGGCGGGATCGAGCGGGTCGAGGTCGGGTGCCCAGTCGGTCGGCACGTAGCTGCGCCCGACCTTGGCATCGTCGACGAGGTCGCGCGAAATGTTGGCGAGTTGGAAGGCGATGCCGAGGTCGCTGGCGCGGTTCAACGTGTCGTGGGCCAAGGAATCAGGCGCGCCGGGGGCGACCCCCATCACATGGGCCATCATCACGCCGACCGCGCCGGCGACCTGGTAGCAATAGGACAGCAGGTCGTCCTCGCTCGTCGGGGTCCAGCCGGCGGCGTCGCGGGCGAAGCCGGCGAGGTGGTCGTGGGGCAGGTCGGCGGGGATATGGGTCTCGGCGGCGACCGCGGCGAGGGCGTCGAACGGGGCGAGCCCGGTGGGCTGACCGGCGAGCGCGGCGTCGGTGTTGGCGCGGAGGAAGGCGATGCGCGCGGCGGGGTCGGTGACGGGGACGGCGTCGTGGCCGAGCGTCTGGCCGTCGGTGATATCGTCGCAGGCGCGGCACCACGAATAGAGCAGCCAGCTGCGCTCGCGCGTCGGCAACGCGAAGATCTGGCTGGCGAAGCGGAAGCTTTTCGAGCCCGCGGCGATGGTCCGCTGGGCGTCCTCCACCAGGCGCTGGCGGGCCTCGCTCACGCCAGCATCAGCCCGGCGGTGGCTTCGGCCGAGCCGACGACGCCGGGGATGCCCGCCCCGGGATGCGTGCCGGCGCCGACGATGTACAAATTGGGAATCTTGTCGTCGCGGTTGT
>CAXSCF010000042.1:0-19455 GCA_964235815.1 uncultured Sphingomicrobium sp. | reverse complement strand
CTCGAATACGCCGTCGCCAATCTCGAGGATCGAGACGTCGAAGGTGCCGCCGCCAAGGTCATAAACCGCGATCGTCTTGCCGTCGTTCTTCTCGAGCCCGTAAGCGAGCGCCGCGGCGGTCGGCTCGTTGATGATGCGCAGCACTTCCAAGCCCGCGATCTGCCCGGCGTCCTTGGTCGCCTGCCGCTGCGCGTCGTTGAAATATGCCGGAACGGTGATCACCGCCTGCGTGACGGTCTCGCCCAGATACGCCTCGGCGGTTTCCTTCATCTTCTGCAGCGTGAACGCACTGACCTGGCTCGGCGAATAATCCTTGCCCCCGGCCTGGACCCACGCGTCACCATTGCTCCCCTTGACGATCTTGTAGGGGACGAGCTCGGTGTCCTTCTTAGTGATCGGATCGTCGAACCGGCGCCCGATCAGGCGCTTGACCGCGAAGATCGTATTGTCGGGATTGGTCACCGACTGGCGCTTGGCGGGCTGGCCGATCAGCCGCTCGCCGTCCTTGGTGAACGCCACGACCGACGGCGTCGTGCGCGCGCCTTCCGAATTCTCGATGACCTTGGGCTTGCCGCCTTCCATGACCGCGACGCAGCTGTTGGTGGTACCCAGATCGATCCCGATCACTTTCGCCATATTTTGCCCTCTTACGCTTTTGTCGGAGTGTCGCCGCGGCAAGCCCGGACGACTGTGGTTTCGGAGGCGATATAGGGGGTCGCCGCGCCACGACAAGGATGGGGCGGCAGCCACTTCCCCTGAGCGGCGACGTGGCTGGCGCTTTGCGATATTTTTACCAATCGGCGCTAACCACCGATCGCATGACCGAGCCTGTCGCTTCCCCGTCGCGCCGTTCGAGCGATAGCGCGGCCTGGGCCTTGCTTGGCGCGCTGGTGGCGCTGGTCGGCGGCGTGTCGTGGCTTGCGCCGATGGCATTCGACCCGCTCGGCATCGCCGCGCTGGCGATCGCCTCGGTCGTGCTCGGCGGTGCAGCCTTATTCTACCGCCACGTCCGCTCCAACCGCGCTTTTTCGACGATGTGCGTCGCCTTGCTGCAGATGCTTTTGTTCAGCGCCGTCGGATCGATTCTGTCCTACCTCCTTGCGCGCAATGGCGGTGCTTTGTGGGACGATCGCTTGACCGCGTGGGATCGCGCGCTCGGCTTCGACTGGCTGGCCTATGTCCGCTGGGTCGATCGTTCGTCGCTGCTCGCCGCTGCGCTGCACCTCGCTTATTCCTCGCTCATTCCGCAGATCATTGCGATCGTCCTGATCTTCGGCTTCACCGGCCGGCTCGAGCCGCTGCGCGGCGCGATGCTCGCCGCTATGCTGTGCGGCACCTTCACGATAATCTTGTCGCCCCTGTTCCCGGCGGTGAGCAACTATGTCCATCTCGGGCTTGGCGCCGGCGACTTCCGCCATCTCGATCCTTCGGACGGCTATGCTCAATGGATGCATTTCCGCGCGCTTCGCGACGGGTCGATGACCGGGCTTCGCTTCGGCGAATTGCAGGGGATCATTGCCTTTCCCAGTTACCATGCCGGCCTTGCCACAGTGACCTTGTCGAGCTTCTGGCGGATCGCGCCGCGCGGTCCGCGCTGGGCCGGAGTGGCCCTCGCCGCCACGACAATCCTCAGCACCCCGGTCGATGGCGGCCATTATCTCGTCGACGTCATCGCCGGCATGGCAATTGCCCTCATCGCCATCGCCGCCGCCACGCGTATCGTCGCGTGGCAGCCGCGCGGGCTCGCGCTCAAGGCATCGCCATTCCGCCATTCACGTGCAGCGTCTGCCCCGTGACATAGCCTGCCTCGCGGCTCGCCAGATAGATCACGCCGGCGCCGATGTCGTCGCCCGTGCCCATCGCGCCGGCCGGGATCCGCCCCAAAATCGCCGCCTTCTGCGCCTCGTTGAGCGCATCGGTCATGGCCGAAGTCATGAATCCCGGCGCGATGCAATTGACCGTGATCCCGCGCGACGCCACTTCCTGCGCCACCGCCTTCGACATGCCGATCAGCCCGGCTTTCGACGCGACATAATTGGCCTGCCCCGGATTGCCGGTCACCGCGACCACCGACGTGACCGAGATGATCCGCCCGAAGCGCGCGCGCATCATCGGCTTGCACGCCGCGCGCATCAGCCGGAACGCGGCCTCCAGATTGACCTGGATGACCGACGAAAACTCGTCGTCCTTCATCCGCATCGTCAGATTGTCGCGCGTGATCCCGGCATTGTTGACGAGAATATCGAGCTTCCCCAGCGCCTCGACCGCCCGCGGCACCAGCCCATCGACCGCGGCCGCATCGCTCAAATCGCACACCAGCGCCACATGATCCCCGCCCAACTCGGCAGCAAACGCCTCAAGCTTCTGCGCATTGGACCCCGACAAAGCCACCCGCGCGCCTTGCGCCGACAGCGCCCGAGCAATCGCCGACCCGAGCCCTCCCGAAGCCCCCGTCACCAGCGCGGTCATTCCCGATAGGTCAAACATCATCACTTCCTTTTTGGTTCACGCGGAGGCGCGGAGGCGCGGAGGGGCGGTAGTCGTTGACGATCCGGCGCAGCCCTTCCTTAAGCGTCTCGCCGCCAAAGTTGATTAGCAAGCCGACCGGCTTCCCGGTCAAACGCAAATAGGTCAGCAGCTGTTTGGCGTGAACCGCCGACAGGCGCTCGACTGACTTGATCTCGACCAGCAAACGTTCGTCGACCAGCAAGTCGATTCGAAACGCCCCTTCAAAACGGCTCCCTTCAAAGTCGATCGAAACGGGCGTTTGACGGGACACGGCATAGCCCATTTCGCCAAGTTTGCCCGCCAGAACGATTTCGTAGACCGACTCAAGCAACCCTGGTCCCAAGTCGCGATGCATCCGCAAGGCAAGGTCGACGACATTTCCGCTAATTTCATCGATGTCTCTCATCGCTCCTCCACGCCTAAATTCTATTCTTCTCTGCGTCTCCGCGCCTCCGCGTGAACCCCTTGACTGCGCCCGCGCTAGTGAAGTTCCTTCGCCAGCGCCTCGACATCGTCGATCGTCACCACGCTCGTCACCTTCGCGTCGGGGGCGATGCGCTTGACCATCGGGCCGAGCACCTTGCCGCCGAGTTCGACGAACTCGTCGACCCCGGCCGCGGCCATGTTGGCGATGCTTTCGCGCCACCGCACCATTCCCGTGACTTGCTCGATCAACTGTTCGCGGATCGTCCCCGGGTCGAGCACGGGCGCGGCGGTGACATTGGCGTAGAGCGCCACCGCCGGCGCCGCGATCACGGTCTCGCCCAACGCCTGCGCCATGGCATCGGCGGCAGGCTGCATCAGCGGGCAGTGGAACGGTGCCGACACCGGCAGCAACACCGCGCGCTTGGCGCCCATCTCCTTGGCGAGGCCAATCGCGCGGTCGATCGCCCCCTTGTGCCCCGAAATCACGACCTGCGACGGATCATTGTCATTGGCGACCGCACACACCTCGCCCTCGGCCGCCGCCGCCGCGATCCGCGTCGCGAGCTCGACATCGGCCCCGAGCAGCGCCGCCATCGCCCCCTCGCCAACCGGCACCGCGGCCTGCATCGCCTGCCCGCGCAGCTTGAGCAGCCGCGCCGTCGTCGCGAGGTCGAACGACCCCGCCGCGCACAGCGCCGAATATTCCCCCAGGCTATGCCCGGCGACGAACTGCGCGGTTTTCGCCAGGCTCACCCCACCCTCGATCGTCAGCGCGCGAAACACCGCCAGCGCATGCGCCATGATCGCAGCTTGCGCATTCTCGGTCAGCCGCAGCGTCTCGTCGGGCCCCTTGCGCATCAGCCTGAAAAGCCCCTGCCCCAGCGCCTCGTCGACCTCGCCGAACACGTCGCGCGCCGCGCGGCTCGCCTCGGCCAGCGCGGCCCCCATGCCGACCGCCTGGCTGCCTTGTCCCGGAAAAAGAAATGCGCGCATGATATTCCCCTGATTGCCACCGGCCGATGCCCAGCCGGGCGTCCCCGGTCAAGCCGCCGCAGGAACCATGCGTTCCTCCGCGATTTGTGACCTTGCCCCCCCCGCACAAGGATCGCCCCCATGAAAATCACGTTGTTCCTGACGGCCGCCCTGCTTGCCTCGACCCCCGCGCTGGCCGCCCCCGCCGCCAAGTTTCTCGATGACGCCGCGCGCGGCGACACCTCCGAAGGCACGCTCGGCAAGGTAATCGCTTCGCGCGGTGGCAGTGCCGCAGTGCGCGACTATGGCACGACCCTTGCCAGCGACCATCTCTCCGCGCGTAAGGACGTCGACGCGCTCGCAGCCAAGATGCACGTTCGCGCCCGCCACTCGATGATGCCCGAAGCCGCCACCGAACAGCGCAAGCTCGCCCGGCTCCACGGCGCCGCCTTCGACCGAGAGGTCAAGCGTTACATGCTCGACGATCATCGCAAGGACATCAGCGAATTCTCCAGCCAGGCCAAGGGTTCCGAGCCGCTCACCGCGCGCCTGGCGAAGGACAGCCTGCCGATGCTGCGTCGGCATCTCGCCGCGGCCGAGGCACTCTAGCGCGCGTTCGCCGGGCCCGGGCTTCCATCCCGGTTCCGGCGGCGGATCGTCCTGACCGCCGCTTGTCATCGCTCATCGCGGGCCTCACAGTCGCGCGATGAGCGAAATTGATAAACCATCACCCGCCGTGGCGCCCCTCGCCGCCCCGCCGCCGCCGCCGCCACCCTCCAAACGGCTCGGCAGGGTGATGAGCCTGGCGATGGTCGTTGGAACGATCATCGGTTCGGGGATCTATGTCCTCCCGGCAACGATCGCGCCGTTCGGGCGCAATATCGTCATAGCCTTCGCGGTGACGATCGTAGGCACGGTGTGCCTCGCGCTGGCAATGGCGCGGCTTGCCCGGCGATTGCCCGGCGGCCCCTACACTTATGTCGCCGCGGCGTTTGGCGACACCGCCGCCTTCCTCACTATGTGGAGCTATCTCGTGGCGCAATGGACCGCAATCGCCGCGGTCGCGATCGCCGCCGCCGGAGCGTTCGGCCATGTCGTCCCCATGCTCGGGCAAGGCACGCCGCTCGTCCTCGTCGCGATCGGGGCGATCGTCCTGCTCAGCGCGGTCAACCTCACCGGCGCGCGCTCGGCGGGCGCGGTCCAGGTCGTCGCGACGCTGATCAAGATCGTCCCCTTGCTGCTGGTCGTGCTGCTCGTCATCCTGCGTCTCGCCAGCCGTCAGCCGCTCGAATCCCTCGCCCCCGTCCCGCTCGGCATGTCGGGCATCATCTCCGCCGCTGCACTGATGCTGTTCGCCTTCACCGGCTTTGAATCGGCCGCGGTCAGCGCCAATGTCACCGACGATGCCGAAGAGATCGTCCCTGCCGCGACCCTCAACGGCACCTTGTTCGTCGCCACCATCTACCTTGCCGCGACGCTCGCGGTGCTGTGGCTGCTGCCGAGCGCGATCGCCGGCGCTTCGGGGGCGCCGTTCGCCGATGCCATCGCGCCGGCGCTTGGCCCCGTCGCGGGCGCGTTCGTCGCCATCGTGGCCGCGATCAGCGCGCTTGGCGCAGGCAATGCCCTGATCCTGCTTTCGGCCGAGGTCGCGCGTTCGATCGCCACCGCCGGCGACCTCCCGCCGGCCTTTGCCCGCACCAACCGCAACGGCATTGCTCCGGTCTCGGTGCTCGCCGCCGCCGCCGTCGCGATCCTGCTCGTTCTGTCGAGCAGCAGCACGCGCTTTGTCGAAGTGTTCACCTTCGTCGCGCTGATCTCGGCGGTCTCGGCGCTGGTCCTGTACCTGGTCTGCGCGCTCGCGGCGTTCAAGCTTAAGGTCGAGCATCCCGTGCCGGTCGGAATCGCGATTCTCTACGGCGTTGCGATGTTTGTCGGCGCCGGGTGGCAGGCGACGCTGTGGGGAATTGCTCTCGCGCTCGCCGGGCTCCCCATCCGCTGGCTCTCGCGCCGGTCCGCCGCATAGAAGTCGTCGGTCAACCGCCGTCTACCAGCGATCGTCGCTGCTTGGCTAACAGCCCACCCGATCGTTTCGGCGGCGCCCGCAAAGTCTTGATTTGCGACGAAAAAAAATCTTCTAGGCCGCTTGCGTGATGGTTAATTCATTCTTAAGAGCGCCGCAACGCATTAACCTGCGTTGAGTTCCTCAAGGGTGGGGGCGAGCCGTACAGGAGTTCTGCCGAGGATTTCGTTCTTGGCATATCGCCCTGTGTCTCCACATCCTTTCCAGTCCAGATGCAGCGGCGCGTGAGGAGTAATCATGACATTCAAATATCTTGCGGCCATCGCCGCCTTTTCGTTCGCGTCCCCTGCACTGGCTCAAAACCTGACGATCACCGATCTCAACTCCCCCGTCCCGGCCGGCACCAGTTGGGGCACACTCCCCGGCGAGAACACCGGCACCATCGCAATCACCAACACCTCGCCGCGCTCGGGCAACGGTTCGCTCGAACTTACCGGTGACCGCACGCGCGCCCAGACCGGCGTCCAATATGGCGGCGGCACGCCGACCGGTGCGACGCTCGATCAGGTGAACGCGCTGACCTTCGACTATAATGTCGCGAATGGCGGCATTGGCGGCATTCAGTCGCCCGCGCTTCGCCTTCTGGTTCAGGACAATTCCGCGCCGGGCTCGGCCACGCCACAGCGTTCGGAATTGATCTGGGAAGCTGCCTATAACGACGCCAACGGCGCCGGCGCGGGCTTCTACGACCTGAACACCTGGTACACGACCGACGCCAATGCACGATTCTATCGCAATGTCGGCGGTAACAATCCGACCTTTGTTCCGGGCACCTCGACCTACGTGTTCAACACCATTGCCGGCTGGGCGGCATCGTCCTTTTATTCGAACGACGCTTTCGTCAGCGGCATCAGCGTCGGCAGCGGCAGCGGTGCGGGGGCCAACTTCCACGGCTTTGCCGACAATGTCACGGCAACGGGAACCTTCAGCGGCGGCACCAATGACTCGCGCAGCTTCAATTTCGAAACCGCGGCGGTAACCGCGGCGGTTCCCGAACCGAGCAGCTGGGCGATGATGCTGGTGGGCTTCGGCGCCGTTGGTGGGGCGATGCGTCGCCGCCGCCGGTCGCACACTCTGCTCCAGGTCGCCTGATCGATCGTTGATCGTGACGAAAGGGCGTGGTCGGCAACGATCGCGCCCTTTTCCACGTCTCGTTCCCTTGCCCAGGCAGGAATCGTGGCACGTCGGCCCTGACTTGATCCGAACGTCCGCAATGGGTCGAAAGCTGATGGTTGCGGGGAGGGCATTCTTCGAGTGCCCGCTGCCCAAACCGACCAGACCGTGGTCGGGATCGGTCGTTCATCGTGAATCGATCGCGCGTCGATAGCGCGAGCCGGCCGGGCAGCGAACGGCGCGAGGGAGGCGCGCCGCCGCCTTGCGCCCGGCTAGGCCGCCTGCGGCAGGAATGCCGAGCGGCGGCGGCGCGAGCGCAGGCTGGCGCCGATCCCGCCAAACCCGATCAGCATCATCGCCCAACTCGTCGGCTCGGGCACCGCGCCGGTGGTCGCCGAATAGAGCACGGCGTTGGAGAAGCCCTGCGCGTTGGGCGCGAACGTAATCCCCGTCGCCCCGGTGGCGCCGAAGTCGAAGCGATAGAAAGCCGAGACATTGTTCGGCGGGTTGATCGGGTCATTATTGTTGCCGAAGTGCAGGCCGATCAAATTCTGGCCGTACAGCGTTCTGCCAAAGCCGAGGAAGTTGCCGGTCAAGTTGGTCTGGTCGCGAAGCGCGCCCGACGCGGTCAGCATCGCCCAGTCGACGATCGGCGCGACCCCACCGACGGCGGGACCGGTCGTCGGCGATGCCAGCAGCGCGGACAGCGCGTCCTGCTGGAACGACACCGTCGCGCCACTCAAATTGCCGCCATAATAGCCTTGGCACGCCGCCGCTCCGGTATAAGCCAGCGAGCAGGCGCTCGAGTTTTCGATCAGGGTCAACTCGGGACCCGCGATCGCCGGGGTCGCCACCGCCAGCGCAGTCGCGGCAAACAGCGCCGTCATCATCATCTGGGTCATGCGTTGCATCGGAACACCTCTCCTGCGGTTGAACCCGTCATCACCAGTTCGGACGAGTTGGGCAGTTCGACCGTTCTCCAAGCACCAGTGGCGTGTCTGGTAAACGAGAAATAAACAGGCGTTTCAGTTTGGGACTGAATTGGACGCTCGCGGCTGATGTCACGCATACGGTCGCGCTGCTCGCGACTCTCGCGACGTTTTGCGACCCTCCTTGCCTTTGGCGCCTGCCTCCGCCATAGGCGCGCCAGCCGACGAGCGGATTGGGTTCTGTTTGCTTGGCTTCATACGACGACAGCCGGAGGGGCGAGGCGCATGGGGCGTCCGTCAGCGATCGGCCAACATAAGAGAATCGCATGCCGCTTTACGAGCATGTTTTCCTCGCGCGTCAGGATCTGGCTCAAGCCCAGGTCGATGCGCTCGCGGAAAACGCGACCAAGGTCATCACCGACAACGGTGGCACCGTGGTCAAGACCGAAACCTGGGGCCTCAGGGGCCTCGCCTACCGCATCGCCAAGAACCGCAAGGCGCATTATGTCATGCTCGACATCGATGCCCCCGCCCCGGCGCTGGCCGAGCTCGAGCGTCAGACCGGGATCAATGAAGACGTCCTGCGCTTCATGACCATCCGCGTCGATGCGCACGAAGCCGGCCCGTCGGCGATGATGCGCAAGTCCGAGCGCTCCGAGCGTGGCGACCGCGATCGCGGCCCGCGCCGCGACGACCGTGGCGATCGTGGTGACCGCGGCGACCGTGGTGATCGCGGTGACCGTCCCGCCGATCGTGATTCTGGGCGCGCCCCCCGCGCCGAACAGGAGGCATAGACATGGCCCGCCCCTTTTTCCGCCGTCGCAAGTCGTGCCCCTTCTCGGGCAAGGAAGCCCCGGTCATCGACTATAAGGACGTCCGTCTGCTCCAGGGCTTCGTGTCCGAGCGTGGCAAGATCGTCCCCAGCCGCATCACCGCGGTGTCCACCAAGAAGCAGCGCGAGCTGGCGAAAGCGATCAAGCGCGCCCGCCATATCGGCCTGCTTCCCTATGTCGTGAAGTAAGGAGCGCCCCCGATGGATGTCATCCTGCTCGAACGCGTCGAGAAGCTCGGCCAGATCGGTGACGTGGTCACCGTGAAGAACGGCTTCGCCCGCAATTTCCTCTTGCCGAACAAAAAAGCGCTTCGCGCCAACGCGGCCAACAAAAAGCTGTTCGAAACCAATCGCGCCAGGATCGAAAGCGACAATGCCGATCGCCGGGTCGAGGCGCAGGCCGCCTCGAAGGACGTTGACGGCAAGACCATCCAGCTCATCCGGCAAGCCTCCAACACCGGCCAGCTTTATGGTTCGGTGTCGGCGCGCGACATCGTCGAGGCGCTCGAAGCCGACGGCGCGACGGTCCTCAAGAGCCAGGTCGTACTCGGCCGTCCGATCAAGGCGATCGGGATGCACGAGGTTAAGATCGTGCTCCATGCCGAGGTCGCCGCGACGGTCAAGGTCAATGTCGCCCGCTCGCCCGAAGAGGCCGAGCTTCAGGCCCAGGGTGTCGATGTCATGTCGTCGATGTTCGAACGCGACGATGCCGGCTTCACCGAGGATTATGATCCCAACGCCGAGCCCGGCACGATCACCGATGATGCCGATGCCGATGCAGATGCCGATGCCGGTGCCGATGCGTCGGATAGCGCCAAGCCGGCCGAGGACGACAGCAGCAACGCATAATTGTCGACCGCTTGCGTTGCAATAATCAGCCGCCGGGGGCCCGCCCCCGGCGGTTTTTTGTCGCCCGCCGATCCGTTCGTCGCATCACGCTTCGTTCGTCGCATTGTTCCGGGCCGACGCGGAACACGCCCTCCGCCCGCGCGGTTGTGCAGTGGTAAGCAAGGAATTGTTCGAGGAGGTGAACATCATGGAACATCGTGACAACCAGACTCCGTCCAGCGGGCAGAACGCAACCACTGGCCCGCAACACGACCTGACCAAGGCACAGAGCGCTCAGCAGCCGCAATCGACCCCGTCAAGCCACGCTCCGCAGGACGCTTCACAACCGCAGCCCGAAGGCCAGTCGCCCCGACAGCCCTCGGACCCGTCGCAACAAGCCCCGACCGGCCAGGCCGATTATGGCAGCGCCGGCCAGCAGGCGAGCCAGTCGGATCCCGCCGGCCAATCGGGCACCGCGGATCGGCAGCGCTCCGACATCGAAGGCGGGACCGCTACCGGGCAGGCGACGGACGTCGAGGGCAGCTCGTCATTCGTCGGCTCGCAAAGCGCGGTCGATACGAGCAGCGAGATGATCGAGGACGACGATTCAAGCGACTTCGCCCGCGACGGCCAGGGCGCGGTCGAGTAAGGCCGGCCCGCTGACACCAAGCGCCGTGCCGTGCTTGTGCGGCGCGGCGCTTGTCCTATCGCGCTTTTCCAAGGAATGCCGATTCACGCCCGATTGACGCGGCGAAACTCGGCCGAGCGAGGATCGTCGCGCAATAGCGTACCAGCTTGGGATAGCGGTCGGCGTCGATCACCACGCCGCAATGCGCCAAATTGGCAAAAGGCGACGCGACCGCAAGATCGGCTAGCGTCAGCGCCTCCCCGACCAGGAAGCCATTCGCCGGAACCACGCCTTCGAGATAGTCGAGCAGCGGTGGCAGCGTTTCGCGCTCGGCCTTGTCGGCGGCGGCGCAATCGCCGTCACGCCCAAGGAATCGCGGCGCGACGATTCGATTGAAAAAGATTGCCGCACCACAGGCGAACAGAATGGTGTCGGCGAACTCTTCATACCAGATCGTTCGTCCGCGCGTCTCGGGATCGGCCGGGATCAGCATCGGATCGGGATGCTTCGCCTCGAGATAATGGCAGATCGCCGAACTGTCGGAGAGCGTGAAGCCATCGTCGTCGATCGCCGGCATCTTGCCGAACGGGCTTGCCGCACGGAACGCCGGATCGCGGTCGCCGATCCCGACCGCGCGAACCTCGACGTCGAGACTCTTTTCGGCGGAAAAAGCGACGACCTTGCGCACGAACGGCGACAATGTCGAACCATAGATGATCATCGGCGGCACTCCTCGCGCTGACCATGCCACACATTGTGCCGACCTTGCCACTGCTCGCTCCGGCGATCGGTGAGGCCGACATCAAGCTCCGGTCAGGCGATCGCCGGGCAGTCGGTAATGATCGGCGATCCGGTCGAGTGCAAGGCCGAGCACCAGCTTGCCCGCTCGCGCCGGCCAGCCGAGCGCGGTTTCGGCCTGGCGCATCCCTTCCCCTGCGCAGATGATCCGCCACACGATGTCGGCCAACCCCGGACCGGCACTGTCGACAGCGGCAAGGAAGCGGCGGCGCGATTCGATCTGTGACGGAGCCGGGTCCAGCCCAACCCCGCGCCCGCCGCGCCCGCGCCGGGTTGGCGCGGCGTCCCATTGCATCGTCACCTGGGGATCGAGTTGCGCGCGCTCCCAATCCCAGCGCAGCCGCTCGCCTGCTTCATATTGGCGGGTCGAAACGTGGCCCCGCGCATGCAGCCAGCCGAGCGGACTTTCGGCAAGATTGATCGTCCGTGAGCGCGCTTGTGGCTCGCGCGCCAATGCCTTGCCGCCGCGCATGGCCGGGTCGCTGGGAATGCCCCGCTCGATCAGCAGTCGACCCAGTATAAGACGTCCCGAATCGGTCATGCCCTGCTCCCTCCAATGAATCGGGTGCTTGCCATATCGGCCAAAGTGTAGGACAGGAAAAAACCATTGGGGTTCGAAGAAAAGGGAAATGGCGAAATGATCACCCGTATCCGTGAAGTCCGGCGCGCGCGCGCGATGACCCTCGACGACGTTGCCCGCGCCTGCCAGCCGCCGACCACGCCGCAGACCATTGGCCGGCTTGAAATGGGCACGCGCACGGTGTCGGTCGGCTGGCTCAATCGGATCGCGGGAGCGCTGGGGGTCGAGGCGTCCGATCTGGTCGATCATCCCGAGCGCGCCGAGCTTCCGGTCGTGGCGACGCTGGGCGCGAGCGGAGCGGTCGCCCCGCGCAAGACGGCGATCGTCGTGCCGCCCAAGGTCATCCCCGGGTTGATCGCGATCACCGTCACGGCCAGCCTCGGCGACTATCGCGCGGGCGACGAAATCTGGTGCGAACAGCTCGAGCCCGAAGCCTTTGGCCGCGCCCTCAATCGCGACCTGATCGTCCCGCGCCCCGCCGGCCGCTTCCTGTTCGGTCGTTTGATCGGGCGCGAGGCCCCCAGCGGCGACCATCCCGGCAAGCTTCATTTGCTCCCGCCCGGCGCCGGCGGCCGTCAGAGCGTCGTCAGTGACCCCGTGTGGGCCGCGATGGCGGTCAAGCTGGTGCGGGGGTTGTAGCCGCACCCAAAGCCGCGGCATCACGCTGCCATCGACAATCGATTTTAATAAGCCCGCAAGCCCGGGAAGTTGGCGTCGATCGGGAATTCCGGTGTCGCCGAGCACGCTCCGGACGAGTGCAACGCTTCTGCTGAATGCCATCATTCGACAATCGGCCACCGCTGGCGCCACGGAGGTGGCTAGGAGAAACAAAACGAGCATTGTTCGTCCAAGCCAGATAAGCGGAGATACAACATAACCTTCAGGGTCCGCTTTTTCCACTTAGCTGACGCTCCGCTTACGATCCAGTGCGGATATTGGCCGCTGATGTCAGCCTCGCCGCAATGAGCGAAACGGGATAGGATGCCGACGGCAATACTGGGGGCAAATGGGGTTGCGGCGTTTGAGCATTGATCGGGGTGCCGCTGATAGGACTGTCCATCGCAATCGATGCTCTCGGGGATTGCGCTCCGGACACCCCAATGCACCGAGGGGCCGATGTGGTGGATGATTTTCGGTGCAGCACTCATCACGGCAGCCGCTGGGTTTGGTTCGCGCTCGCTGATCAACCGATTTCGCGGCGAGGCTAACGTCCGCTTTCTCCCCTTTGCGGACGCCATGCCGATTGGACTTGCCGCATACCGGTTCGGCTCGTGGTCCGTCGGCGACGCCTCAGATAAAGCCGAAATCGTCGGGATGAAGCGAGGATAGCGTCACATTCTGCAGGACGACCGTATTCCCCGCTCCGTCACCGATCCACGTATCGGCCCCGACTTGCCTGGCGCTGGCCATGACCTGCGCGTAGTTGGAAAAAATCGTCGTCGAAAATATCACCGCATCCGCCGTCCCGATCCCGGCAGTGAAGTCGGTGATCACATCGACGCCCCACTTTGGATTGACGACGAACAGGTCGGAACCCGCCCCGCCGGTCAGCGTGTCATAGCCACCCTTTCCTTCAAGCACATTGTTGCTGGCATTGCCGATGATGATGTTGGCCTCTTCATTGCCGTAGCCATAGGTTTGCCGACCGTAAATCATGATCAGAATTTCGACATGCTCGGGAAGGGTGAAATCGACATAAGCGAAGACCTTGTCGGGACCCTCATTGGCGAGACTTGCCGTTTCGAAGACCATCGTCCTTCCAGAAGTCACCTCGTAGATATCGCTGCCGTTGCCGCCGTAGAGGAGGCCGGCTTCCATGCCATAGATGATGTCGTTCCCGTCCCCGCCGAACGCGGTGTTGAGAAGATTGACATTCAGATTGCTCCCTCCCGCGAAAATCACGTCGTCGCCGGTCCCGCCGTCGATATAGGCGAGGCCCGTGCCACCCCGGATCGTGTCATTGCCGGCGTCGCCGAACATGTTGACGGTGCCATCGCCCGTGATGACATCGTCTCCACCTCCTCCGAACGCCATTGCCGGGCCAGCATAGGTCGTCCCGCCGAACTGACCCATGCCGATCAGGAATGTCCCACTGACGAAGATGGTGTCGTTGCCCTCGCCGCCGTAGAGACGGTCGGCACCCCCTTCGCCACGGATGAGATCATTCCCGTCCCCGCCGTAGATCGTATCGATGCGCAGGTTGCCAATGATCGTGTCATTGCCGCGTCCGCCCTCGATGTAGGTTGCCCCGAAGCCGGTGTAATGAATGAAATCATCGCCATCCAAGCCGTAGATGACTGGGTCATTATTGTTGAAATAGGTTTCGGGATCGTCCCCGTTGGTGCCCACCTGTGCCATGCTTGCAATACTCCCCAGCGTGCGCATTTCACCTGCGCTTCGATCTTGCAGACTAATCCGTCAGTGTTCAGCCGCAAGAGTCGTTTTTTGGCGCCTCATGTCCGCCGTCCGCTTTTGGCAGGCAGGCAAAGGAAACACTGTCCGCACGCCGTGCCGATGTCATCCTCGGGAAGGCTCTTTGCAATCGCCGATCAAGACCCGCGCCTTGATCCCATTCGCCAAGGTCCCGTATTTTATTCGCCCCCGGGAACAATGATGAACATAAGCCCGCAAAAGGCTTGGTCGAACCGCGCGGCTCGGCGCCGGAAAGCGACTCCGCCTTGGCGCTCCGCAGGGCGCGATGGCGGCTCGCCGGCGCCGGCCAAGCCGGACGTCGCCGGCCTTGCCCTTCGCTCGCGCAAATGGCATCGCCCCGCTGGCCGCCGCGCGCGGGCGCTTAGCTCAGTTGGTAGAGCGCCTCCTTTACACGGAGGATGTCGGCGGTTCGAGCCCGTCAGCGCCCACCACGCCGCTGTCCGCCGTCGGCTCGTGCGGCCGATCGCCACGAAACGCGGCCAGCAAGCGCTTCCTACACCGCGACGTGGGGCGAGACTTCGGCGAAGTAGCGGCGCAGCGCGAGGCTGGCGCCGGGGGAGAGCTCGATGAACACCCGGCGGCCGTCGTGGGGATCGGCGCGGCGATTGAACAGTCCATTGTCGGTCATCGTCTTGATCCAGCGCAGCGCCGTCGTCGCCGGAACCGCCGCGGCAATGCACAGCGACGACACCGGGACGCGGTGCTGGGCGACTTCGGCCTGAAGTAGGTCGAGCAGCATGTCCCACGCCGGATCGGCGAACAATTCCTCGTCGAAGTAGCGCGCCCGGACGCGTCGCGCGCGGATCACGCCGCGCACCATTTCGCCGCTCACATTGGGGATTTCTCCCGACGGCGCGGCGGGGCGTTCGATCGACTTGCCCGGGGCTTCGGGTCCGCTGGACAGCCGTGCGAGCGTCGCCGCGATCCGCCCGACCTCGTCGCTCAATTGCTTGAGCCGGCGCGAAGCGGGGTCGTGGGCGACATCGTGGAGCGTGTCCGGCGCGTCGATTTCCGCGCGCATCACTCCAAGCGCGGCTGCCCGGTCATATTGATCCGGATCGATCAACATTTGCGTGTGATCTGCATCGAGCCGCGCGCTGACCGGATCGATCATCACGAGCGGCGCTGCGACGATGGTCGGCATCCGCCCCGCCGCCGCCTCGCCATTGGCAAAGCCGAGCAGGTGGTCGAGCGCCTCGCCCACGTCCCCGGCGTCGAGTTCGATCCACAATCCGCTCGCCGCCGCCTGGAGGCCGATGCGTTCCAGCGCGCCCTCGATCGGGACCGCGGTGGTCCGCCACCCGGCCTGCTCGAGGGCAAGCATTGCACGCTGTTGCGCAGTGTCGCTGGCCGCGGCGACCAGCATGGGCGGACGCGAGTCGAGCCGCTCGCTTGACGATGCGAGGTAGGACATTTCAGTGGCCATTATCGACCCCTTCAACTGGATTGCGCCGAGCAGGGTGGGTCTAGGACCGTTTCGAAGCGATTGTCATTCCATATCGACGCCGAAGCGGATCAAGTATGAGTCGTTCATTTCGGATTAAATCGCCTAATTCACAACGGTGGATCAGCCGATTTCTTCGACGATACTGCTCGCCGTAGCCGAGGCGCGATGGCTCGCCGAACTGGCGGTCGCGCTCGACGCGGCCAGTCTGGTAACCCGTAAAATTGCGGCTAGTCGAGGTGCGGGCAGCGAGGTGAGCGGACTTCACGCCCAAATCTTGGCCTTGCACAGCGCCGTCACGGCGCTTCGATCGGGTGGCGCCCTCGCCGGAAAAGGATTGTGCCCAGAATGGATAAGTTAATGATCAAACGCCATGCGGGACTTCGCCGCCGCCACCAAATTCGATAAGATATGGACCAATGGCCGGGGCTTCCCATCCCGCAGTGGCGCAAAATCCAAGATTGAGGAACGCCGTCTTGCCATAGGCCAGCGGAGTTGCGTCGAGCCCATCGACGCGCCCACCGGCGGCGAGCAAGATCGCATGGCCGGCGGCGGTATCCCATTCGCTGGTCGGCGAAAGTCTGGGATAAATATCGGCACGCCCTTCCGCGACCATGCAGAATTTGAGGCTCGATCCCACCGAAACATGCTCGCATGCCCCGATCGCCTGCTCGAGATAATCGGCGGTCGCTTGGTTAAAGTGGGACTTGGAGGCGACCGCGTCGCGGCGATCACCCAGCGGGCGCGTCGCGATCGGATGGCGCTCCGGTCCTTCCTCGACAAACGCCCCGTCGCCCACCAAACCGCCCCACAAGCGGTCGAGCGCGGGCTGGTAGACCACGCCGAGGCGCGGCACACCGTCGACGATCAGCCCGATATTGACCGTATAATCGTCCCCGCCGCGGACGAATTCCTTGGTCCCGTCGAGCGGGTCGACGAGGAAATAGGTCTCGCCATGCGCCGGGATCCGCCCCGCCGCGACCTCCTCTTCGGCGATCACCGGAATCCCGGGCGCGGCCTCGGCCAGCGCGGCGAGGATGATCAATTCGGCGGCGCGGTCGCACACCGTCACTGGCGAGGCATCGGCCTTATGCTCGACCTCGAACCCCGCCGCGACGAGCTTCAATATTTCGGCACCGGCCCGCCGCGCCGCGGTGACGCAAGCTTCGAGGAGGGCACGTTCGTCTTCAACCATCACCGCTCATCCTGAGGAGCCATTGAGCCTTCGTCGAAATGGAATCTCGAAGGACGGATAAGGTCCTTCGAGACGGGCCTTCGACATCGCTCAGTCCCTCCTCAGGATGAGCGGCAAAGTGGGCTACTTATCGCGGCGCCATCCGGATCCCGCCGTCGAGCCGGATGCTCTCGGCATTGAGGTACGAATTCTCGACGATGAACACCGCCAGCCGGGCATATTCCTCGGCCGTCCCGAGCCGCTTCGGGAACGGTACCTGCGCCGCCAGGGCATCCTGCACCTGGGCCGGCATCATCGCCATCATCGGAGTCTTGAAGATCCCCGGCAGAATGGTGTTGACGCGCACCCCGTCGTTCATCAGGTCGCGCGCGATCGGCAGCGCCATGGCCAGCACCCCGCCCTTCGACGCCGAATAGGCCGCCTGCCCGATCTGGCCGTCCTCCGCGGCGACCGACGCAGTGTTGATGATCACTCCGCGCTCGCCCTCGTCGCCGACCGGGTCGGTGCCGACCATGCCGTACGCCGAGCGCGAGATGCAGCGGAAGGTGCCCACCAGGTTGATCCCGATCGCCAGTTCGAACTGGTTCATCGGGTAGAGCTTGGGCTCCTTGGTTTCCTTGTCGCGGCCGACGGTCTTGACCGCATTGGCGACGCCTGCGCAATTGACGAGGATGCGCTCCTGGCCATGCGCGGAGCGCGCTTTTTCGAAGGCGGCGGCGACCTTGTCGTCGCTCATCACATCGACTTCGCAAAAGATGCCGCCGATCTCGGCGGCGATCTTCTCGCCCTTGTCGGCATCGCGGTCAAAGATCGCGACCTTGGCGCCCTTCGCCGCCAGCGCCCGCGCGGTCGCCTCGCCCAATCCCGATGCCGCGCCGGTGACGACTGCTGCTGTTCCTGAAATCTGCATGATATTCTCCTCGTCATCCCGGGCTTGACCCGGGATCCACCTGTTTCTTCGGCAGTGGGAGAAAGGTGGACCCCGGGTCAAGCCCGGGGTGACGGAGGCGCTTACTTGGGCGCGGAGATCACCGCGCATGCGATGCGGTCGCCGCTCGCCCCACTCGGATCGGTCTTGAGGTCGTCGGCCCTGGCGTGGATGACGAGCGCGCTGCCGTCGGCATCCTGGAGCGCCGCCATCGTCACCCCGGCCGCGGTCAGCGCATCGCTCGCGGTGCCATCGGCACCGACGCTGATGTTGGGAAGATCGCCCTGATGCGGCCCCTTCGGGTTCTTGGCTCCGTGCATCTTGCCGTCGGGATTGAAATGCCCGCCGGCGCTTTCGAACTTCGGCCCGTCGCACTTGCCGACCGAATGGATGTGGATGCCGTGGACCCCGCCGGGCAAGCCGCTCGCTGCCAAGGTCAGCACCACGCCCGACGGACCATTGGCGGCGGTGACGCTGCCCAATGCCTTGCCGGCGCCGCTGATGAAATTCATCGCCTGCGCGGTCGGCGCGACGTCGTTGCCCATGCCGCTGCCCATCGAATCGCTCGCTGCTTCATTGTCGGCGGGTGGCGTCGGCGACCGGTTGCACGCGCCCAGCGCGAGGCAGGACATCAAGGCGATGGACGAAACAATGCGCATGGCGTGGCTCCCGTTGGTTGAGGATGGAGAAACGCCCCGCGCCCGCGTCGGCTCCGTGCTTATTCGGCAGCGGCGACGATCCGCGCCAGCACCGCATCGACCGCGACCTGCGCCCCGGCACTGGTGTTGAGCTCAGCAACCGTGCCGTCGAACGGCGCGACCAGCCCATGCTCCATCTTCATCGCCTCGAGCGTCAGCAGCCGCTGGCCCTTGGTGACGGCATCGCCCGCCGCGACCTCGACGCTGGTGACCTTGCCCGGCATCGGCGCGATGATCGCCCCGTCGCCCGCGGCAGCGCCGACCGATCCGCGGGCGTTGCGTTCGAACCCGAACGCCTGCCCCTCGAGGAACACCACAACCTGCTCATCGTCGCGAAAGCCCGAAACCGGCGCAACCTCGCCTTCATCGTCGAGCATGATCGTGCGAAATGCCCCGCTCCGCCCCAGCGTGACGCGAGCGACCGGCGGCGCATTGAGGCGAAAGCCGGAGAGACTCGATCCTTCATTCTCTTCGGCCAGCGCGACCGCCGCCGCGCCACGCCATACGCTGTCATCGGGCTCCGGATCGGGCACCAGCGCGTCGATCTCGCGTCCGATAAACCCGGTGTCCAACTCGGCGTCGACGAAGGCGGGGTGGAGCAGCGCATTGAACAGGAATGCGGCATTGGTCCTCACCGGCCACACTTCGACTTCATCGAGTATATCGGCAAGGCTCGTAATCGCCTCGTTGCGGTCATCGGCATGGACGATCAGCTTGGCGATCATCGGATCGTAGAAGGGCGAAATCGCGTCGCCCTCCTCGACACCGGTTTCGATCCTGCCGTCTTTCCCAAGGTCGAAATGGTCCAGCCGCCCTACGCTCGGCAGGAAGCCCTTGGCCGGGTCCTCGGCGTACAAGCGCGCCTCGATCGCGTGACCGTCGATGCGCAGCTCGTCCTGCTCGAGAGGCAATTCCTCCCCGCTTGCAACGCGCAATTGCCATTCGACGAGATCGACCCCGGTAATCTCCTCGGTGACCGGATGCTCGACCTGCAACCGCGTGTTCATTTCCATGAACCAGATGCGGTCGGCGCGCAGGCCCTCGCTGGCATCCGCGATGAACT
>CAXSCF010000041.1:0-20133 GCA_964235815.1 uncultured Sphingomicrobium sp. | reverse complement strand
GCCGCATTCGTCGACGGTGATCCCGGCGACGGCGAGGCGCGCCTGGAGCTCGGCGCGAAGCTCGGCCCCGACCTGGTCGTGATTGCCGCGCAGGGTGATCTCGAGATTCTCGAAATCGTCGTAGGGGTAACGCGAGCCGATCGTGCGGATCGCGCTTTCGACCTGGACGCGGACGAACTGGTCGTAGTCGGAGACGTCGAACAGCGCCTGAGCGGTGTCGATCACGCGCCACACGATCTGCGCCGCCATCTCGATCGGGTTGCCGCGCAAATCGTTGACCTTGATGCGGTCGGAAATGAAGTTGTTGGCGCGGACCGAGACCTTTTTCTTGCCGTACCACGGCAGCACCCAGCGCAGGCCCGTGGCGCGGTCGGTGCCCTTGTAATCGCCGAACAAGGTGATCGAGACGGCCTGGTTGGGCTGGAGCATGTAGAAGCCGGGGGCGATGAGGAGGAGGCCGATCGGGCCGATGACGACGGCGAGAATCGGGAGCAGCCCGATGCGGTCGTTGGCGAGGCTGACGATGCCGAAGACCTGCACCGCGACGAGCAGCACGAGCAGTGCCAGCATGAGATAGCCGCTGGCGGTGGCAGCGGGGCGTTCCTTGCTGGCGGTGAGGGCGAAAATGTTCGAGTCGGTCATGGTGGCTCCCCTGAATATGATATCACTTTAATATCATTGTCGCGGGTTCGTCAACTGGCGTCGGGGGCGGGGCCGCGCTAGGGGCGCGCAATGAGCTGGAAATTGATGATTCACGGCGGGTGCGGCGCGATGACGCCGGTCACCGTGCCCCCTTCGGTCGAGCAAGCGGCGCGCGCCGGGCTGGCGGCGGCGCTCGACGCGGGCGAGGCGATCCTCGCCGCGGGGGGGAGCGCGCTCGACGCGGTCGAGGCCGCGGCGCGGGTGCTCGAGGAAGCACCGTCGTTCAATGCGGCACGCGGTTGCGTGCTGACCGCGGATGGGGTGGCCGAGCTCGACGCGGCGATCATGGACGGGCGCGATCGGCGGGCGGGCGCGGTGGCGGGGCTGCGGACGACGCGCGCCCCGGTCAGCGCGGCGCGGGCGGTGATGGAGCTCAGCCCGCACGTGCTGCTGACCTTCGACGGCGCCGATGGCTTTGCGCGCGAGCACGGGCTGGAGCAGGTTGCGAATGACTATTTCATCGTCCCCGAGCGGCGCGCACAGCTCGCCAAGGTGATCGCGGCCGGCGGCCGGTTCGACAGCGACATCAAATATGGCACGATCGGCGCGGTCGCGGTCGATTCTGCGGGGCATGTCGCGGCGGCGACCTCGACCGGCGGGCTGACGGCCAAGAAATGGGGCCGGATCGGCGATTCGCCGTTGATCGGGGCGGGGACCTATGCCGACGACCGCGCCGCGGCGGTCAGCGCGACGGGGCTGGGCGAGACCTTTATTCGCGCGGCGGCGGCCCATGAATTGTGCGCGCGGATGCGGTTGGGCGGCGAAGGCTTGCAAGGCGCGCTCGACGCCGTGCTGGCCGATGTCGTCGCGCTGGGCGGCAATGGCGGGCTGATCGCGGTGGCGCCGTCGGGCGAGGCGGCGTGGGGTTTCACGACCCCGGGAATGTTCCGCGCGGTGATTGGCCCCGAGGGGCGGACGATGGGGGTGTTCGGGGAGGCGTAGGGGGGCGCCCTCCCCCGTCACCCTGAACTTGTTTCAGGTTCCACGGGGCGGCTGGGGGCGGAAGGCGGTAGGACAGTGCCCGGCGGCGCCGTGGATGCTGAAACGAGTTCAGTATGACGGTTTGCGTCAGTCGCCTTTGTCGAACATGCCCTTGAGCGCCGACAGCGCGCTGAACGGGCGGGCGTCTTCTTCGGGGATGACGCCGGCTTCGCGCAGGGCGTCGGCGGCCTCGGGGCCGCGCGGATAGGGGTCGAGGCCGAGGGCGAGCGAATCGGCGATCGCGGCGCCAAGGTCGATCGCCTGGCCATCGTGGAACAGCGTGTCGAGCTCGTCGGCGGCAAGCTCGAACTCCTCGTCGCCGCCGGCGACCTGCGGTTCGGGGATGAAGCGCAGCTCGAACGCTTCGTCGACGTGGACGGGGAGCGGGTCGCCGGTCGCGACGCAGCGCTGTTCAAGGCTCGCCTTGACACGGCCGGTGGCGTGGATCGTAGCGCCGTCGCGGCGCAGCACGGCGTGGGCGGCGAGCCGATCGAGCGAGGCAAGGTCGAGCCGCGCCGCGACCGCGGCGCATTCGGCTGCGTCGGCGACGAGATCGAGCCGGTCGCCATCGCGGATGCGGTCGAGCGTCAGGCGGTGGGCGAAGTCGCTCATGCCAGCAGGCCCCGCAACAGCGCTTCGTCCGCGGCGCCCGACAGGCCTTCGTCGAAGCGGCGCAGGGTTTCGCCCGAATAGGTCGCGGCGGTTTCGATCGCGGGGAGGGCGTCGCGGTAGATGCTGAAGCGAACCGCGTCGGACCAGTCGACTTCGCCGCCGCGCGCGTGGCGCCAGCGATCGACCCGACTGGCGAGCGCGCCGACCATCGAGCGCACCTGCTTGCCGACCGAAGGATCGCCAAACCCTTCCTCGCGCATCTGCGCATCCATGTCGGCGATGAAGTTCTCGGTCAGCGCGACCGACCCGCGCACCGCCTCCTCGCCGCCGTCCTCAAGCCGCAGGATGGCCAATGCGACGAGGCTGGCGAGGACCGCGAAGCGTCCGTCCATCGAGTCCGCAACCGCGCCCTCGAGATACCAGGCGGGGCGCCGCGCCTCCGCCACCAGCGCGGCATAAAGCGGCTGGACGTCGTTGGCCGGAGTGCGCCAGCGGTTGAACAACGATCGCATGGTGGTCTCACTTCCTCGCTTCGCGACGGGGTCCGATTTCGCTTCGCGACAAGGTCCGATTGACGCGATGGCTTGCGCCACCCCCCTCCTGTTGCATATTGAGCGCCCCAGCGCACCTCCAAGCCGCGCTTCACCCCCGGGAGTCGATCGAATGACCAAGCGAGTAGTGACACTAAGCGCGATGCTGTTGGGGGCAGCCTCGCTGTCGGCCTGTGTCGGGGTGCGCGAGCACCGCGGATTCGTGCTCGACGAACAATTGGCGCAATCGGTCCAGGTCGGGGTCGACAACAAGACTTCGGTGACCAAGACGCTGGGGCGTCCGACCTTTGTCGGCCAGTTCGATTCCAGCGATTGGTATTATCTGTCGCAGAACACCCATCAGTTCGCGTTTCGCGACCCGCGCGTCACCGATCAGAAGTTGCTTCACGTCCGGTTCGACCCGGCGGGCAACGTCACGCAGGTCGCCACCACGGGCAAGGAATTGATCGCCTCGGTCGATCCGGTCGGCGATTATACCCCGACGTTGGGGCGCAAGCGCAGCTTCTTCGACGAATTGTTCGGCAATATCGGGACAATTTCCCAGCCCGGCCTGCCCGGGTCCAATCCGGGGCAGCAGTGAAGTTGCTGGCGCCGTGCTTGTCGCGGCGCCATTCGATCCTCTAAGCCGGGGCATGACCGCCACCCCCGCCGGCATGACCTATGCCGATTATCTCAAGCTCGACACGTTGCTGTCGGCGCAAGTGCCGCTGAGCGATCTCCACGACGAGATGCTGTTCATCGTCATTCACCAGACCAAGGAATTGTGGCTCAAGCAGATGCTCCACGAATTGGGGCTGGCGTGCGAGTTGGTGCGCGGCGACCATTTCGCGCCCGCCTACAAGGCGCTGTCACGGATCAGCCGCATCCAGGCGGTGATGACGCTGTCGTGGGACGTGCTGGCGACGCTCACCCCGGTCGATTACAGCGCGTTTCGTGATGTGCTGGGGACCTCGTCGGGGTTCCAGTCGGCGCAGTTTCGCGAGCTCGAGTTTCGGCTGGGGCTCAAGGACGCGCGCTATCTCGACTATCACGAGGGCGGCAGCGCGGGACACGCGCGGCTGGTCGCGGCGCTTGCGGAACCGAGCCTGTGGGACGAGGCCAATGCCGCGCTCGAGCGCGCCGGGTTCGATCTGGCCGACCGCTCGAGCGCGGCGATCGAGGCGGCGTGGACGGCGGTCTATCGCGACAGCGAGCGGTGGTTCGAATTGTATCAGCTCGCCGAGAAACTGGTCGATATCGACGATGCGCTGGCCGGGTGGCGGCACAAGCATGTGCTGACGATCACGCGCATCATCGGCCACAAGCGCGGCACCGGCGGCTCGGCGGGCGCGGCCTATCTCGAGGCGACGCTGACCAAGCGGGCGTTCCCCGAGCTTTGGTCGCTGAGGACGTCGCTGTGAGAAAGTCGGGATCGTGAGCTTCAAGCCGTTGTTTGCCAAGAGCCTGAGCGCCGCACCCGAGCGATTGCACTTCGCCGCGCACAGCCATCATCTGTGGCCCGATGCGAGCTTTGTGGGCCAGGTCGAATGCTGGGACGATGCGGCGCGGCTGGCCGACCGCAAATGGGCGCGCGTCATGGACGAGGTGTGGCCACGGGCGCAGGCCCATGTTGCCGCCGAACTAAGCAGCGGGGATGCGTCCGCGATCGTGTTCGCGGCCAATACGCACGATTTCCTGATCCGCCTCGCCGCCGCCTGCCCGCGCGCCGACCCGCGCCGCCTGCGGGTGCTGTTGAGCGATGGCGAATTCCATTCGGCACGACGCCAATTCGCGCGCTGGGCCGAGGATGATTGGTTCGAGATCGATACCGTTGCAGCGGCGCCATCGGACAGTTTTTCCGAGCGCTTCATGGTCGCCGCTCGCGCCGGGGGGCACGATCTGATTCTGGTCAGCCAGATCCTGTTCGGCAGCGGGCAAATCTTCGCCGAGATCGACGCCCTCGCCGCGCTGGCACGCCCCGAGGGACCGTGGGTGGTGATCGACGGCTATCATGCCTTCATGGCGATCGAGACCCCCTTGTCGCGCGCCGCCGCGGCGTCGGCCTTTTACCTTGCCGGCGGGTATAAATATGCCATGTCCGGCGAGGGGATGGGGTTGATGCATTGCCCGCCCGGTTTTGGCCCGCGGCCGCCGCTGACCGGCTGGTATGCCGAGTTCGACGATCTGACGCTGCCCCCCGGCATGGTCGGCTATGCCAAAGACGCGATGCGCTTCATGGGCGCGACGTTCGACCCGTCTGCGCTGTATCGCTTCAACCACATTCGCGCGATGCTGGCCGAACACGGGCTCACGACGGCGCGGATTTCGGCCCACGTCGCAGGGTTGCAGCGGCAGATGATGGAGGCCGTGGCGGAAACGGTGTTGGGCCAGGCCGAGGTGCTCAATCCGCCGTCCGCGGGTTGGCATGCGCGGTTCGTGGCGCTGCGCAGTCCCGATGCCCACCGTTGGTGTGACGAGCTGGCCGCGCGCGACTGCATCACCGATGTTCGCGGAGACGTGCTGCGGATCGGCTTCGGGCTGTATCATGACGAAGAGGATGTCGAGCGGTTTGCGGGGCTGGCGCAAGGCCTCGCTTAAGGCACGTTGACCCGGATCAGGCCTTCATCCCGTCGCGCAGGAGGGCGTTGGCGTGGCGCGCGACGAGGTCGGGGTTCTCGCTGCCCCAGACCCCGAAGCGCAGGCCGAGGAAGACGTTGATCCCCATCACCGCCCAGGCGCGCACTTCGCCCGCGAGCGCGTCGGTATCGCACAATTCGCCGCGCGCGACCCCGGCCGAAAGCCGCGGCATGATGCGCTCGACGGTGGTCAGATAATGGGTGCGAAAACCATCGGGATCGACGAATTCGGATTCATCGATGATGCGATAGACTTCCTTGTGGTCGGCGACGAAGCGCAGATAAGCGGCAAGGGCGCGGCCTTCGATGTCGAAGGCGTCGCGCGCGCCTTCGATCGCCGGCGCGACCGCTTCGCGAACGCGCTCCGACATATCGCGCACGAGCGCCGCGAACACCGCGTCCTTGCTGTCGAAATAGGTGTAAAAGGTGCCCAGCGCGACGCGGGCGCGCGAGGTGATCCCGACAATCGAGCTGTCGGAAAAACCGCGCGTCCCGAATTCGACCCGCGCTGCGTCGAGGATCTTGCGCAACGTCTTTTCTCCGCGTGCCGTGCGTGGCGCCTTGCCGTCGCTCGCCGCGCTTGCCGATGTGGCGCTTCCCCGATCGACCCGTCCCGGCGTGTCCGCTGTATTCATCACCATGTGACGCCCCCAATGTCGATGATCGATAAACCAAGTTGAAAGTTGGTTCAACTTTCATTACAGCTTCGGTCAAGCGGGGGCTGGCGAGCAATGCGTACTCCCACCGCAGCAGGGGAGATATAGCATGATGGGGACCAATTTCTACGCGCGCGCCACGCTTCTGGCCGGAACCGCAATGGTGCTGTTGGCAACCCCGGCGCTGGCGCAAGTGGCGCCGGCGACGACCGGCGATCCGGCGACTGGGCCGCTCGTCGGCGATCCGGCGGTGACCAACCCGACCAATGCCCCGCAGGTCGAGGCCGCCAACGCCGCCAATGACGGCGAGATCATCGTTACCGCCCGGCGCCGCGCCGAATCGCTTCAGGACGTGCCGATCGCGGTCACGGCCTATTCGGGCGAGCAGCTCGAAAATCAGGGTGCGCTCGACATTACCGCGCTGAGCGATACCACCCCCAACGTCACGCTCGAGACCTCGCGCGGGACCAACACCACGCTGACCGCCTTCATTCGCGGCGTCGGCCAGCAGGACCCGGTCGCCGGGTTCGAAGCCGGGGTCGGACTATATCTCGACGATGTCTATCTCAACCGGCCGCAGGCCGCCGTGCTCGATATTTACGATGTCGAGCGGATCGAGGTGCTGCGCGGGCCGCAGGGCACGCTGTACGGGCGCAACACGATCGGCGGGGCGATCAAGTATGTCACCCGCCGCTTGCCCGACCGCCTGTCGTTCAACCTGCGCGGCAACCTTGGCACCTATCACCAGGCCGACCTGGTCGCGACCGCCAGCACCCCGCTCGCCGAGGGCCTGCGCATCGGGGCGTCGTTCGCCCGCCTCAGCCGCGAGGGCTTCGGGCGCAACCTCGTCACCGGCGCGGGCAATTATAATCGCGACATCACGGCGGCGCGCGGGACAATCGAGTTCGAGCCGAGCTCGGCCTTTTCGATCCGCGTTTCGGGTGACTATACCGACGATCAGAGCGCGGCGCGCAACGGCCACCGGTTGATCGTCGGCCAGTTGAGCGGCGCTCCGGTGCTGCGCGACGTCTATGACACGCGCGCCGGGCTGATTTCCCCCAAGCAGCAGGTCCGGGCTTATGGCGGCGCGGTCCATGCCGAGCTCAGGCTGAGCGACGAACTGACGCTCAAGAACATAACCGCCTATCGCCGCGACAAGAGCTTCGCGCCGATCGATTTCGATTCGCTTCCGGCGGCCGATGTCGATGTTCCGGCGATCTACAAGAACCGCCAATTCTCGAACGAATTGCAATTGCTCTACGAAGGCCGCCGGATCCAGGGCGTGGGCGGCATCTATTACCTCAACGCCAATGCCAACAATGCCTTCGACGTGATCCTGGCGACCACCAGTCCAGCGGCGCTTCCCGGGCTGACCGCGGCCACGGTGGGCGACGTCGATACCAAGACGTGGGCGGTGTTCGCCGACTTCACCTACAAGTTCACCGACCAGCTGTCGCTCGCGCTTGGCGGGCGCTATACCAACGACAAGCGCGACGCCCGCGTGATCCGCGCCAACTATCTGTTCGGGCCGTCGCCGGCCTTGGGTGGCAAGGGCGTCCAGCTCGGCGCGCTGACGTCCGACTTTACCGGCCGCAAGACGTTCAAGGAATTCACCCCGCGGGCGTCGGTGAGTTTTCAGCCGAACGACAATAACACGCTTTACCTGAGCTATTCGAAGGGCTTCAAGGGCGGCGGGTTCGATCCGCGCGGCCTGTCGACCGCCGCCCCGGACCTTGACGGTAACGGCACGCGCAGTGCCGACGAAATCTTCGATTATTTCCTGTTCGAACCGGAAAAGGTGACAAGCTACGAAGCCGGCTACAAGGCGTCGATGTTCGACCGCCGGTTGCGCTTCGCCTTGGCGGGGTTTCTTGCCAGCTATCGCGACGTCCAGGTGCCCGGTTCGGTGGGCGCGGTGATCAACGGCATCCCGACCTTCGTCGGGGTCACCACCAATGCCGGCAAGGCGAGCTTCAAGGGGATCGAGGCCGAACTGTCGTCGACGCTCTATCGCAGCGCCGACAATGCCTCGCGGCTCAATCTGTCGGGCACGCTCGGCTACCTCGACGCCAAGTATGACGAGTTCATCACCAACGTCGCGGGCTTTGACGCCAACGGCAACGCGACCCCGGGATCCCGCGCCCAGCCGATCGATGTCGCCGAGTATCGCAAGATTCAGAACACGCCGAAGTGGACGACGTCGGCGACGCTCGATTATTCGACCCCGCTCGGGTCGGGCGAACTGCTTGCGACCACCACCGTCTCCTACCGCACCAAAACCTATCAGTTCGAAACCCCGAGCCCGTTTCTCGACCAGAAAGCCTATGCCTTGTTCGACGCGAGCCTGGTGTGGAAGAGCGACGGAGGCGTCACCATCGGGCTCCACGGCAAGAACCTTGGCGACAAGGAGTATAAGACCTCGGGCTATCAGTTCCTGACCGTCAATCCGGTGACGGGGACGCCGCTGCGCAATGCCGCGGGCAACGTCATCCCGAGCCTTGGTCGCGAAGGCGTGGCCACTGCTTTCTACGGCAATCCGCGCCAGGTGTTCGTGTCGGTCGGCTACAAATTCTGACCGGAGCGGCGGGGAGCGGTCTTGCCGCTTCCCGCCGCGCCCCCTAGGCTGGCAGCCTACCGAGGGAGAATGAAGTGCGCGTTCCTTGTCCCGGTGCAGGCCATCGCCAAGATGGTTGAGGCGCGCGGCGTCGTCCGGCGCAACCCCACGCTGATGCTTGCCTTCCTGCTGCTGGCGTACATCTTCAACTTCCTCGACCGCCAGATCCTGGGCATCCTTGCCGGCCCGATCATGAAGGACCTCAAGCTCGACGATGCCCAGTTCGGGGCGATCGCCGGTCTTGCCTTTGCCCTGCTTTATTCGGTCCTCGCGGTGCCGCTCGCCTTGCTGGCCGACCGGACGCGGCGCAGCTGGGTCATCGCCGGCGCCGTCGCGACGTGGAGCGCCTTCACTGCTTTGTGCGGAACCGCGACCAGTTTCGGCCAATTGTTTCTCTACAGGCTCGGCGTCGGCATCGGCGAGGCGGGCGGCGTCGCGCCATCCTATGCCCTTATCAGCGATTATTTCCCGCCGCAGCGGCGCGCCCGGGCAATGGCGATCTTTTCGCTCGGCGTGCCGCTGGGGCTGGCATCGGGAACGCTGGTCGGGGCCTATCTGGCATCGTGGATCGACTGGCGCGCGGCGTTCCTGACGATGGGCGTCGCTGGCCTCATCCTCGCCCCGATCATCCTGCTGGTGGTGCGCGACGCGCCGCGCACAAAATCCGCCACGGCGGCCGAGGCCGTTCCTTTGGGTCGGGTGTTCGCGATCATCGCGCGCAAGCCAACCTTCTGGCTGATGGCCTTCGCATCGTCGTTCAGTTCGCTCGCCGGCTATGGCCTGGCCTTGTGGACCCCATCGGTGCTCGAACGCAGCTTTGGCTTCGGGCTGATCGAACGCGGCCAGTTCCTCGCCTCGATCCTGCTCATCGGCGGGACGTCGGGAGTGCTGGCGGGAGGCTGGCTGGCGGATCGCCTCGGACAGGGCGACCGCAGCTGGTATGCTCGCCTGCCGATGATTGCCTGGCTGATCACGGCGCCGATGTTCGTGGCCGGCCTGCTGTCGGCCAATCCGACGCTCGCCTGGTTCCTGTTGTTGATCCCCAATGCGCTCAACATCCTGTGGCTCGGCCCCGTCACGACCGCGGTCCAGCACCTCGTCCCGGCGCCGATGCGGGCAACGGCCTCGGCCAGTTTCCTGCTGATCAACAATCTCATCGGGCTTGGCGTGGGGCCGATGCTCATCGGCTTCCTGTCGCGTCAGTTCGCGGCGCGGCTCGGCACCGAGGCGCTGCGCTATGCCGCCGTCTCGGTGGTTGGTTTCTATCTGCTCGCGGCGCTGCTGATGATGTTCGCGGTCAAGCGGTTGCGTCACGATTGGGTCGCCGACCAACCCTGAACGCGACGGAAAGCCGTTGTTCATGCTGCGCGCTCGTCCACGTCTGCAACCCGACAGAAGCCGGAACCGGGCGCTCCCGCCAGCCGTTGAAACGCTGGAAAAAGGAGATGTACGATGGCTAAGTGGATTTTGGCAGCGGGCGCTGCGGCGCTTGCTCTGACCACCCCGGCTCTCGCGGGACCCGGACATGGCGGCGGCGGTGGTCACGGTGGCGGTGGTCAAGGCGGTGGCCCGCCGGCACAACATAGCGGCGGCGGCGGCGGTCAACAGGGGCAACATGGTGGCGGCAATGGCGGAGGCGGCGGAAAGCATGGCGGTGGCGGCTTTGGCGGCGGCCAGATGCGGGCTGAACACGGCGGTGGCCGCGGTAGCCCGATGAAATTCGCCCGTCCGCAGGGGAACAACAAGCATGCCGAGCGCCAGGCGATGCGGGTCGAACGCGGTCACGGTAGCGCAAAGCAGACCCAACGCCAGGCGATGCGGGTCGAACGTGGCTTCGGGGGCGGCAAGCATGCCCAACGCGTCTATGCGCGTTCGGGCAATAGAGATGGCCGCTTTGGCGGCGGGCGCGATGCCCGGTTTGGCGGCGAGCGCGATGCCCGCTTTGGCGGCGAGCGCGATGCGCGCTTTGGCGGCGAGCGCCAATATGCCGATCGCGATTATCGCGATGCGAATGACGGTCGGCGGTACGACACGAATTACGACGGACGCGGCTACGACTATCGATCGCTCGCCGGGCTGACCAACGGCTGTCCGCCGGGATTGGCGATGAAGAATGATGGCTGCCTGCCTCCCGGGCAGGCGAAGAGAATGATCGGTGCCGTTTTGCCGGCCGGGCTCGCGTCGCAAGCGCTGAGCGGACCCTATAGCCAATGGTATCGCGACAATGACCAATATTATTACCGTGACGACGGCGATTATATCTATCGGGTAAACCGCAACGGCGGGTTGGTCGATGCTCTGTTCCCTTACCAGGACCAGTCCTATAGTTATTATCCGGTCGGCGCGAGTTACCCGACCGATTATGATTACTATAACGTACCCTATCAATATCAGTCTTATTATCCTGACGGGAACGACTATAGCTATCGCTATGGCGACGGCGCAATCTATCAGGTCAACCGATCCAACAACACGATCGATTCGATCGTCGCTTTGCTTGCCGGCGATCTTGGCGTCGGGCAGCAATTGCCGAGCGACTATGGCGTCTACAACGTGCCGATGGCCTATCGTGATCGATATTACGACACGCCCGACGCACTGTACCGCTACAATGACGGCTACATCTACCAGGCCGACCCCAAGACCCAGCTCATCACCGCGGTGATCGACGCGCTCGTCTGACGACCCTCCCCCCGGCGCCGCGGCGCCGGGGGGAGGGCAATGGGGCGATCATCGAACAGGAGGCGGAATTGACCAAGGCATGGATGATTGCATGCGGAGCGCTCTTCGCGCTGTGCGCCTGCAACAAGCAGGACGGTGCCAAGCCGACCAGCGACAAGGCGGCCGACGCGGCGGGCGACAAGTCGCTTGCCAGCGGCCTTGGCGACAGTCGAAAATTCGCGGCCGCGATCAAGTCGGCCGGGCTCGAGGGCGTTCTCGCCGGACCCACGCCCTACACCATCCTCGTCCCCGATGACGCGGCGTTCGACCGGCTTCCGGCGGGAGCGATGGACACGCTGATGAAGCCCGAGGGACGCAAGGAACTGACGGCGGTGCTGACCAACCACATTCTGCCCGGGACGATGCTCGCCGCCGACATCGGCAAGGCTGTCGATGGGGCGGGCGGCCGCACCGAAATCGCCACGCTCGGCGGGGGCACGCTGACCGCGAGCCGCAACGGCGACAAAATCGTCATCGCCGACGCCGCCGGGACGAAGGCCACCGTGCTCGGGGCCGACGACGAGCGTTCGAACGGCGTGATTCACCACATCGATGCGGTGCTGATGCCGACGAAATAGTCCAGTGCGGACCTGCTAACGACCGTTTGCCGAGATCGGAACGGGCACTATCCAAAATGGATCGTCAACGGTGCAAGTTTTGCCCGCCACGCCCTAATGCTTTTCCGCCGAAGCGGAGGGCAACGATGCGCAGTTCCAATCAATGGCCTTTCGACCAGCGGGCCGAGCCCGACCCTGTGGCATCCGTGGCGCCCCTGACCGCAGAACCACACGCTTTATTCGACGCTGTCGTTCCGGCCGCCGATCCGATCGATCGAGCGCGGCGGCGGTACGACAGCATCGTGCGCGCCTTGCTTCTGGCTGGACTGGTGTTCGCGCTGGCCTTCGGCGCCGTGGCGCTGACCCGCATCTATGGCCGGACAGCGTCGGTCTGGCTGGCCAACGCCGTCATCGTCGGGATGCTGATGCGCGCGCCGCGGCGGCAGTGGCCGATGCTGTTGGCGATTGCTTTTGCGGCCAATCTTGCGGCCAACCTCGCCAATCACGATCCGTGGCTTCGCGCGACGCTGCTGGCGCTGATCAACATCGTGGAGAGCATGCTCGTCATCGGGCTGCTGCGGCGCCACTTCGAACCCGGTTCGCGGTTCGACAATGGCCACACGATCGCGCATTTCCTGCTCTATGGCGGAGTGATCGGCCCCTTATGCGCCGCGGCTCTGGCGGCGGCGTCGCTCGCGTGGACCGATGGCCTCGACTTTGCCACCATGCTGATCAATTGGTACGTGGCCGACGCGCTCGGCATGGTCACGCTCGGCGCCTTGTTCCTCGCCGCCCCGACAAGCTTCGTGGCGACCACGCGCGGGGCGTGGCTCGACAGCGTCGGCTGCTTCTTCCTGGCGTGCGGAGCGGCGGCGATCGCTTTTGGTCAAGGCTCGGCTCCGCTGTTGTTCATCGTCGCCCCGGCGTTGATGCTCGCGACGCTTCGCGCCCCGCTGATCGGCGCGATGACGGCGTTGATCGGGTGCGTTGCAATCGCGATCGGCGCGACCCTTGCTGGATCGGGTCCGATCGCGCATGCCACGCTTGACCCCGCGACGCGGATTTACGTCCTGCAGGGGTTCATGGCCTCGATGCTGTTCGTGATCCTCCCGGTGCGCGCGCTGGTCGGCGAGCGCGATCGGATGGGCGGGGTGATCGCGCGTTCCGAACGTCTGTTCTCGCGCATCGCTGAGGCGTCGCCGGCGGGCACGATCCACTTCGATCCGCTCGGCTGCCCGACCTTTGCCAACAATCGCTGGACCACCTTGACCGGAATCGGCCGCGCCGCGCTTGGCGATCATCGCTGGCTGGATGCAATCGCGCCCGATGACCGCAGTGCCGCGGGCAGCCTGTGGGCGTGGGCGCGGGCGACGCTTGAGCCGTGCACGGGCGAATATCGATTCCTGCGCGATGGCCAGCCTGCGGGGTTTGCGGAACTCAACGTCTATCCCGAGGTCGAGGATGGGCGGATCCTGGGGTTCGTCGCGCGGCTGAGCGACGTGACGAGCCGTCGGCTGGCCGAAGAGGCGCTTCTGGAACGCGAGGAACGCTATCGGCTGGTGACCGAAAACGCGCAGGACGTGATCCTGCGCCTCGACCTCGACGGGCGGCCCCTGTACGTCTCGGGTGCGTCGCTGCGCGTCACCGGCTATGCCCCGACCGAACTCGTCGGGCGATCGCTGGGCGAGCTGATCCATCCCGACGATCTGCCGATCTTCAAACGCACGCTCGAGCGGCTGGTCGAGGGGCGGCCCGACCCCGCCATCGAATTTCGCCTGCGCCATCGCGATGGTCATTACAGCTGGTTCGAATCAAGCCAGCGGCCGCTGTTCGAAGGGACGGGCGCGGCGATCGAACTGGTCGCGTCGCTGCGCGATGTCGATCAGCGGCGCCAGTCCGAATTGGCCGCCGCGAATGCGAACGCCCGCCTGCGCGAATCGAACCGCTTGCTGCTTCTTGCCGAAGAATTGGCGGGCGCCGGACATTGGAATGTCGATGCCCAGGGGCGGCACTTCGATTACTCGCCCCACATCCACCGCTTGATGACGCGCGGCTGCGCCGAACGCTTGAGTTCGAACAACATCCTGACGCTGGTTCATCCCGCGGATCGGCGCGGATTGATCGCCTGCCTCGCCCGAGCGCGGCGCTGGTCCGGCGCCGCCGAATGCGCGGTGAGGATTTGCAAAGGTCCCGACATCCTTCATGTCCGGCTGGTTGCTCAGGCCGAGCATGATGGCGACGTCTTTGCCGGCTGGGTCGGCGTGGCGCGCGATGTCACCGAACAGATCACGGCGCAGGCGTCGCTGATCGAGGCGCGCGACGCGGCCCAGGCGGGGGCTGAGGCCAAAAGCAATTTCCTGGCCACGATGAGCCACGAGATCCGAACCCCGATGACCGGGGTATTGGGAATGATCGAATTGCTTCGCGACGACCCGGAGCCCGAAGAGCGGGCGCGTTTCTTCGCCGCTCTCAAGCAATCCGCCGACGTCCTCATGGCGGTGGTCGATGACATCCTCGATTTCTCGAAGGTCGAAAGCGGGGCCCTCGAGCTCGAGCAAGGCGACTTCGATCTTGGCGTCCTGGCCCAATCGACGGTCGATCTGTTCGCCAATGCCGCATCGCGCAAGGGCTTGCTGATCACCTTCAAGCCACATTGTTCGATCCCGGCCCTGGTCCGTGGCGACGCCGTGCGGATTCAGCAAATCCTGTCCAACCTGTTGTCCAACGCGGTCAAGTTCACCGAACAGGGCCAAATTTCCTTGAGCCTCGGCGCCGAACACGCCGACGACGGGCGCGTGCGGTATCGGTTCGCGGTTGCCGACACCGGAATTGGGCTTGAACCGGGACAGATAGTGAATTTGTTCGAACCGTTCACGCAAGCCGATGTCAGCACGTCGCGCCGCTATGGCGGGACCGGGCTGGGCCTCGCGATCAGCCGCCGCCTGGTTCAAGCCATGGGTGGCGAGATTGCGGTTCGATCTTGCGCCGGGCGCGGCTCGACGTTCAGCTTTGACCTGTTGCTGACCCCCGGCGAAGCGGCTCTCCCTGCGGCCGCGCCGGCGATCGACGCGGCGGCGGCGCATTCGCTCGACCTGCTCATCGCAGAGGACAATCCGGTCAACCAGATGTTGATTGCCGCGATCGTCCGGCGGATGGGGCACCGCGTGACGCTGGCCGAAAATGGGCGCGAGGCGGTCGAGGCCGCGGCAGGTCGGTCGTTCGACGCCATCCTGATGGACATGCAGATGCCCGAACTCGACGGACTCGCCGCGACCCGCGCGATCCGTTCGTCGGACGGGCCGTGCGCCGCGATTCCCATCCTCGCGCTGACCGCCGATGCCTCGGCCGAACGACGGAGGTTTTACGACGGTGCCGGGCTGACCGATTTCCTGACCAAGCCGATCGACCGCACCGCGCTTGCCGTGCGCCTCGCACGGATCGTGCCGCAGCGCGCACCGGCGAACCGTTCCTATCCCGTCACCCCGTCCCCGATCGTGCTTGAAGCGATGCGCATCGACGAACTGCACGGAATGCTCGGCCGGCTCCGGCTCGACGCGCTGCTGGGCTTGCTGATCGACGAATGTCGTGTGCGCCCGGCGCGGCTCCGTGCCGGGCTTGCACGGGGCGAATTGATGGCGATCCGCGCCGAGGCGCACAGCATCAAGGGCGCGGCGATCAGCATCGGCGCGACGGCCTTGAGCGAAGCGGCGCGGCAGCTTGAGGCGATCGCGACGCTTTCGGCGGCAGGCCCCCTGATCGTCGCGCTCGAAACGGTCGCGGACGCGACGCTGGCTGCCGCCCAAGACCTGCTTGCCGCGCCGGCGGCGGACCGCGCGGCGCGCTGATTTTGCGCGGCGTCGCCTGCCGGGCATCTGCCGCGCCGTTTACCACTGGCAAGCCCCGCGCCCCTCGCTATAACGTGCCCTCAACCGCGATAGACGACGCACAAACGGGGGCAGGATCAGGCGATGAAGGCGACGATTGAACGGGCAACCCTCCTCAAGAGCCTGGGCCATGTCCAGTCGGTGGTCGAGCGCCGCAACACCATCCCGATCCTGTCCAACGTGCTGATCGAGGCGCGCGACGACGGCTCGATCCGCCTCATGGCGACCGACCTCGACCTGCAGGTCGACGAAAGCGTCCCCGCGCAGGTGGCCCAGGCCGGCGCCACGACCGTCTCCGCCCACACCTTTTTCGACATCGTCCGCAAGCTCCCCGAAGGCAGCCAGGTCGAGATCAACGCCGCCGAGGGCAAGATGCAGGTCAACGCCGGGCGCGCGCGGTTCAACCTGTCGACCCTGCCGCGCGACGATTTCCCGGTCATCGCCGAGGGCGAATTGCCGACCAGGTTCGAGCTTCCGGCGGCGACGCTGCGCCAGATCATCGACAAGACGCGCTTCGCCATTTCGAGCGAGGAGACGCGTTATTATCTGATGGGGATCTTCCTCCACGTCGCCGACGACAAGTTGAAGGCCGCGGCGACCGACGGCCACCGCCTCGCCCGCGTGACGGTCGACAAGCCCGAGGGCGCCGACGGGATGCCCGACGTGATCATTCCCAAGAAATGCGTGATGGAATTGCGCAAATTGCTCGACGAGGTCGAGGGCACTGCCGAAATCTCGCTGTCGCCGACCAAGGTGCGCTTCGGGCTCGGCAGCGCGGTGCTGACCAGCAAGCTGATCGACGGCACCTTCCCCGACTATAATCGCGTCATCCCGACCGGGAATGACAAGTTGCTCAAGCTCGACCCCAAGAGCTTCATGGCCGGGGTCGATCGCGTCGCGACGATCGCATCCGAGAAAACCCGCGCCGTGAAGATGGCGGTCGACCGCGACAAGGTCACGCTCAGCGTGACGAGCCCCGAAAACGGGCTCGCGGTCGAGGAAATCGCCGCCGATTACGCCGCCGACACTATCGAGATCGGGTTCAACGCCCGCTATCTGATGGACATCCTCGCCCAGATCGAAGGCGACAGCGTCGAAGTCCACCTCGCCGACGCCGCCGCCCCGACCCTGCTGCGCGAAAACGACAAGAGCAACGCGCTGTACGTGCTGATGCCGATGCGGGTGTGACCCGCTAGCGCTTCTTGCTCAGCCGCCTGGCGTTCGCCGTCGCGGCCCTGTGAACCGGGGCCAAAGCGCGGATCGAGCTTGCGAGCGCGGCGGTACCGATGCGTTGGCTGCGCGACATCAAGGCTTGCGTGGCGCGCGGGGTCGGAATCTGGCCCAGCATCATTCGGCCAAGCGCCGTGGCCTGCGCGCTCAGGTCGGACTGGATCGCGAAATAATCGCGCGCCAAGGATGCGCCGGCTTCGCCGAACGCGCTCGATTTCTCGCTCACCATCCGCCCGAGCTCGGCGTGATCGGCGCCGAGCGGGTTGGCCAGTGCCGCCTCGATCGTCTTGCTGCGATGCCCGACGACGGCCTGCGACGCGCTTAGCGTCTCGCCCCACATCGTCCCGGCGCGCATCAGCCGGTGCCATTCGCGCCACGGGTCGGTCATGCAATTTCCCTTCATGAGGTGGAGCGAACCGTAGCCCCCGCTTGTTCCGTCGCCGTGCTGCGCTAGACCGAAGCGATGATTTCGCGTTTGACCCTGACCGACTTTCGCAACCACGCGTCGGCGCTGATCGAGCCGGGGCCGGGGTTCGTCCTGCTATCGGGCGACAATGGCGCGGGCAAGACCAATGTGTTGGAGGCGGTGTCGCTGATGACCCCGGGGCGGGGCTTGCGCGGGGCAAGCCTGGGGGAAATGGCGCGCAGCGAAGGGCCCGGTGGGTTCGGCGTCGCGGCGGAACTTAATCCCCGCCCCTTCAGGGGCGGGGAAGAGCCGCGCAGCGGCGAAGGGGCGGGGGAGTTGCACAGCCCCCACCCCCGCTCAGCTGCGCTGAGTCGCCCCTCCCCTGAAGGGGAGGGGATGGTCGCCCTCGGCACCGGCACGCTCGCGACCGCGCCCGAGCGGCGGCAGGTGCGGATCAACGGCGCCGCCGCCTCGGTCAACTCATTGTCCGAATGGTTGTCGGTGCTGTGGCTGACCCCGGCGATGGACCGCTTGTTCGCCGATAGCGCGGGCAATCGGCGGCGCTTTCTCGACCGGCTGACGCTGGCGCTCGAGCCGGGGCATGCCGCGCACGCCGCGCGCTACGAAGCCGCAATGCGCGCGCGCAACAAATTGCTCGCCGAGCCCGACCATGCCGACCCGGCGTGGCTCGCCGCGCTCGAAGCCGGCATGGCCGACCATGGCGCCGCGCTGGGCGAGGCGCGGGCGCGGACGGTGGCGGCGCTGGGCGAAGCGCTGGCCGGGCAGGCGGGCGACGATTTTCCGCGCGCCGCGTTGACGCTCGAAGGCTGGGACGGGAGCGATCTTGCCGCGCTGCTCAAGGCGAGCCGCGGACGCGACGCCGGCGCCGGGCGCGCCACGGTCGGGCCGCATCGCCAGGATCTCGTGGTGACGCATGTCGCGAAAGCCCAGCCCGCCGCGCGCTCGTCGACCGGCGAGCAAAAGGCGCTGCTGCTCGGCATCGTGCTTGCCCATGCCGAGCTTGTCGCCAGCCGCCGCGCTGCGCCGCCGATCCTCCTGCTCGACGAAGTCGCGGCCCACCTCGACCCGCGGCGCCGCGCTGCCTTGTTCGCGCGGCTGGATGGGCGCGGGCAGGTGTGGATGACCGCGACCGAGCCCGATCTGTTCAGCGACATCGGCCCCGCCGCGAGCCGGTTGCGGGTCGCCAACGGGATGATTGTGCCCGCTTAGGCAGCGATCACCCCGCGACGAATAATCGCTGTCCTACAGTGTGCGACATGTGCAAGGGTCAAAGCGGCTCTTTCTCCGTGTCAGTGGATTCCTCGCTCGACCCGGCATGAAGCGCGCGCGGATGCGACGAGCGAAGGTCGCGAAGGCTGCAAAAGTGTCGAAGGTTGCGGAATCGCGTTTGAGCATCAAGTTCCTCAACTTCGACTTCCCCACGGGCGCCTGCTCAGCGCTCGATCCCCATCGCAATTGCACTCGCTCGCCATGCGACTGGACAAAATCAAAATTTGCTCTATATTGCACTGCAACACGAGGCGCTTTGCAAGCGGCGTGATCGGCTCGCTCCCACGGGAATGCGAAATCCGGCCCGCGTCTCGACCCAGCTTTTTTCAAGCTTCCCATTTCACGCGGGGTGCTCAACCCAACCCCGGGTCGAGCCGCGCCTTTCCGCGCGGCCCGGTCCAATTTAATTGGAACTATTTTGACCAAATTTACCGACCTCGGGCTGTCGCAGCCCCTCCTCGACGCGCTTGCCGCGAAGAACTATCTCGTGCCGACGCCGATCCAGGCGCAGGCCATCCCGACCGTGCTGACCGGGCGCGACCTGCTCGGCATCGCCCAGACCGGGACGGGCAAGACCGCCGCCTTCATGCTGCCCTCGCTCGACCGGCTCGCCAATCCGCGCGTCCACCCCATCGCCAAGCGCGTGCGGATGCTGGTCCTCGCCCCGACCCGAGAGCTTGCCTCGCAGATCGCCGAGAGTGCTCGCAATTATGCGCGCAACATCAACCTTACCACGGGCGTGATCTTCGGCGGCACCGCGCCCAACAAGAGCGTGCGCGAAGTGGCGCGCGGGCTCGACGTCCTCGTCGCCACTCCGGGCCGCCTGCTCGACCTCGTCGACCAGCGCGCGATCGATCTGAGCCGGCTCGAGATCCTCGTCCTCGACGAGGCCGACCAGATGCTCGATCTAGGCTTCATCCATGCGCTCAAGCGCATCGTCCAGCTCGTGCCCAAGACGCGCCAGACTTTGTTCTTCTCAGCGACGATGCCCAAGGCGATCAAGCAGCTCGCCGACGCCTATTTGACCAACCCGGCCGAAGTGTCGGTGACCCCGACCGCGACCACGGTCGATCGCATCGATCAGAGCGTGATCATGGTCAACCAGACCGAAAAGGCCGCGCTGCTCGCAATTTATCTGCGCGACGCGGCGGTCGAGCGGACCCTGGTGTTCAGCCGGACCAAGCATGGCGCCGACAAGATCGTCCGCCAGCTTGAAGCGGCGGGCATCGAGGCCGGCGCGATCCATGGGAACAAGAGCCAGGCGCAGCGCGAGCGCGCGATCGCCGGGTTCAAAGCAGGCGGCATGCCGGTGTT